>SHAK01000001.1 GCA_004213515.1 Limisphaerales bacterium
AAGTCGAAAATCTGAATTAGCTGAAAAGGACTGAAAGATGCGCGCAATGTCTGCCCGGCTAGCAAGTGCTCCTTGAGTAAGGTTATTCGAAGTCACAACACGTCGTTGTCTGCCAAGCATCTGTTTTCCATCTGTACCAAAGGATCTTTCTGCGTCCCACAAATAAAAACGCCACTTGGCACCTCCACGTCGTTCACGACCAGCACGCCAATTGTTGTAGGGCCAATCATCCATATCGACATAAATACAAAGAATAATATAGTCTATGAAATTATCGAGATCGATTAATTCACACGCATTCTTAAAGTTTGTAGGAATAGTGAGATCGCGATTCATAGTAAGATTTTTGAAACGGTTCCACTCGGTATCATCCCCCTCTCTAACTTCACCAAATTGGGCAATTAGATCCCACTCAGAGCCACCTCCATGTCGTGAACGCATAAAGTTAATATCTATCCTTTCAGTGGGATTGTAATATGCTTGAGTTTTGCCATTTAGTAAAAGGTTCACAAGAACACCTCGGCTAGAAGCATGCCCAAGATCACGAAAAAGCCTCCTGCAAAGCTCGTCGCAAATAAAAGGGTTGATCGAGTCGTTCATACCAGCCCTGAGAACAACATGCTCAAACTCATCGATTGGCAGGTCCGGAAATAAAGGATAATTTAATCTGCTTTCCCCATACTTACCTCGAAAATAAAGACGAAATGAATACTTACTCCACGGAACTGGTTTGTAGGGCGTATGCCGACCTCTAATGAAATCTCCTCCCTGAAGTCGAAATCCACTCTCAACCTGAAAGCCATCACTATCATCTTGAAAAAACAACTCCGAGGAAACTGGACGTTCCCACGCAATACCTCGCTTGTTGGTATTACGAGGATCTATTTCAAGAATTCCAGTTTCACCCCATAGATTTTTTTTATCTGTAACAAGTGAGAACACAGGAAGAGAGGACACAGCCTTTGAGTCATCCAGTACGAATGTATGAGTAGAAACTTTAGAAGACCATGAACCACGTCGAAATGCTCCAGCCCTAATGATAGTAGTATCATTAATCGGTATAGGTTTACTGTATAATTGACCGTTAGTTGAGGTTGGTAATGAATAATCGGTTGTGAATCGAATTTCTACTTGATCTTCTTTTGTGCTTAAAATCAGGTCGAATGGCTCAACAAAAAATCCTCTTTGCTGGCTGAACTTAGGTTTATTAAGAATTCTCTTAAAACTACCTGTTCCATTTATAGCACCCGGTGTCGGCTTGATGAAATACAACCATTGATCCGTTTCAGAAAGACCGTATGAGATATTACTGCGCTGCTCAGGATACTTTGGTAAAACTTTATGTATAATTTTACGGGGCAATTCAGGACTAAAAACCCCTATATATCCACCACTAATCCCAAGCTTAAAATTAGTATGAAGCGGTTCACCAACAATTCTTCGATTTTTACCAGACGCAAATACTACGAGAAAACTATTTGGCTCAATCTTAATATCGGGAAATACCCATTTGCCAGGGCGAGCTTTATCGTCTGTTATTGACCAACCACTTAAATTAAAAGGATTACGTCCTATATTCTTCAATTCAATCCAATCAACAGCCTGATCATCCTCGTCCCTTATATTTGACTGATTGGAAGCCATGAATTCATTAATAACAATTACACCCGGCCAATGATCTGGATTAACAGTATAAGACCAATCACGACTAGGAAAAGAGTTGGGGTTAGCTGCTTGATCGACAATATCAGTTTTGCTAGACCAAGTAATTGCAACCGGGCCACGTTTAATCTTTTTGAATTCTACATCCCAAGGCCCATCCGCAAATCCTATTACTTGATTAGGCTCTTGGCCGTTAATAAGAATATCACTTTTATCAAAACCCAAAACAGGTTCATTAAAGTATAACCGTATTCGCTTTAGCTCACGAACGATTGCTTCAGGCCTAGGAAAAATATCAATTAACTCAGGAGCCAAGTCATCAACCACTTTATAGCGAGCTAATTCATTAGATTCTGGTAAAAATTTATTTGGTGGTCTGCCAAAATCTGCAATCTCTTGATCTTCTCCCCAAGACAAAACAAAATCACCGAAATCAGCATCAGAAAAATTGAATGTCCAAGAATGATTCTTACCTTCAAAAGATTTTGGCAATTTTCCATTTAGTCTTAAATCTCTCAGATTTATATTTCGAACGGGCTCACTGAATTGCAATGTTACACTATTTAACTTTTGCATCCTTCCTGGTTGAGGCGTAAGACTAGTCAGAATTGGCGGCTCATTGTCATTGATAATTCCAACCAACTCGGCATCGATCAAAAAATCACTACTTGAAAGACTAAGATTAAATGCTTGAATAGAAATTATATTTTTCCCGTTTTGCAAAATCGAATCAAGCTTACCAATTTCAAATTTTTCGAATTGGCCAGACTCATGCGAATTCGAAGCTAACTGTGAAAGGGAATTACTAGGGGCATTCTCGACAACAACTCGCTCACCATTAATCCAAACTATAAACCCATCATCATAATTAACCAATAGTTCAAGAACACTGTATTGACTAACATCCTGAATCTCAAAATTTCTACAAAGAGAAACTGTTGAGTATCTCCGAGGCATATCTTTCATTAATGTACCACCCTTCCCATCACCATAACGAAATGGAGCATCACCATTTGGCCAATCAAGGTTGTCAAAGTCTGTTGTCAACCAATCAACAGAAGATCTAGAACCTTTAAGATATTTCCAAGTTGAGCCTCGTTCAAATAAGACCTCTGCATGAACTAGTGAAAACAAACTGGTCGTTGCAAAAAAAACTATTATTTTGAAATAAAGCCTATTCATCTTAATCGAGACAAAGCAACAAAAAGTCAGATAGCTAATTTCTAAATTAGCAACTAGCAATTCAGAGCCAACTAATTAGCAGAAGGACTATTAGTTGAAGGAAGCTTCACAGGCACTGCTGGCAGTGGAAGTTCTAAATTCATAATGTTAGACAAAGGTTCATATTGGGTTTCAGGAAGTTTGTCTGCCCAATCACCTCGCTGAAGTTCCAAACTTTGGGCCTGCTTTATATTGACAACAAACCAGACCGTCCCAGCGATACTAATAAAGACGATTAACGGCAGCCAGATGCTCCAATTAAGTCTAGATAGAAAAAGCGTAAAACCATCTACGAACCCTTTTTTGCCTGGAAGTGCGGGATCGGAAGCTAGCGATTCGGTGCCACCCAATTCCTGATTTAGCTGCACTATTAGCGCGTTATGATCAAGCTTAAGAAAACGGCAGTAGGTCCGAACAAAACCTCGAATAAAAATCGGTGCGTCAAATTTACTAAAATCGCCTTCCTCAAGAGCAGAGACATGATCAGCGCGAATCTTTAATTCGGCACCTACATCTTCTAAAGATTTACCCTGTGCTACTCGGGCATCCTTTAACTGCTGTCCTACGGATTGCATCCACACAAGTTCTAACGGGAAAACTCTACCCAATCAATCCCCTAGGTAGGATTTTTAATTAGTGCAAAAAGAAACGTTAAGTTATTTTTTCCCTATGGCATAAAGGAATTCCTGTCGTTCATCTCCCTTAAAGGCCACTCGCAAATAAAGTCGATCCCCACTTACAATGGGAGAGGCATAAACTTCATCCCCAAGTTGGTTGGCTGCGATAAGTTTAAACTCATTGGGATTGGCTTCAAAAATAAACGTTTTACCGGAAAGATTAGTGCCATAAATACGATTTCCAACCATAACTGGTGAAGTATAAAATGTTCCGCCAAGCCGTTCCTTCCATTGCTCTTCACCTGTCTTAGCGTTCCAGCAGATCGCAAAACCAGCATCCATTGTAACATAAAGGAAATCATTTCGAATTAGCATTGACGGAACGTAAACACGAGCAGAATTCTTCCAAGCCACGCGCCCTGATCCATCAGCCACAATGGCAGCAGTATGGTTTTTCGGCCAACCTCCACTCACAAATATATGTGTTCCATCAGTCACAAGTGTTGAAACACATTCCTGTGTGGAGCCAGATACTTCCCATAATTTTTTCCCAGTTAAGGGATCAAGGCTCGTAATTAATTCGCAACCACAAAATACCATCTGCTTTTTACCTGCCGACTCAATTACCACTGGTGTAGTGTAATTGGGAAACTTTGGACGATCTTGGCGCCAAATTTCACGTCCAGTCTTTTTGTCCAAACCACAGATAACCCCGCCAAGCTTGGTGTCAGCCTTAAACACAACAATATTACCAAAAACCATCGGTGAACTGCCATAGCCTTGGTGAATTTTATATTTACCAATCGGCTTCTGCCAAATCAACTCACCATCAAGCGCTAATGCCGAAGCGTATGCCTGTGAACCTATAACAAAGTTAACATACAAAAGTTCTCCATCATGAACAACCGTTGTTCCAGCATGTGATGCATGCTTATTTAATCCTATTGCAAATTGACCTTCGTGCACCTTTGTCTGCCATATAACTTTACCATCAAACCTATTTAAGCAAACAACTGATTGAAACATTTCATCCTCATCTGCCGTTGCAAGATAGATATGATTTCCCACCAGAGTTGGAGTACTATGACCGCGCCCAGGAATAAACGTTTTCCAAACGACATTTTTTGTCTGACTCCATTTTGTCGGCAGACCATCAACAAGCTTAGCCTGACCATCAGAAGTCAACCCTCGCCAATTCGGCCAATCAGTCGAAGTAAATTTCCTTTCCGCAGACAAGCAGCTAAAGAAACTGAATAAAATTAATATAGAATAAAACCTATACATCATATTTTGTAGAGAAAGGAAATCGTTGCCGAATCAACATAGTCCGGCAAGACGAATTAACCATATTATTTAAAGAGCATATTTCTTATTTTAAAAAACCTTCGCCCATTATTCTTCCAAGCTGGATAATTCCAGCCGCATCAAGAACAAGCTTCTTTTTTTGAGGTGGCAAACTGAAAGCTTTAAAATGAAATAAGTTTGGGTCTTTTTTTGCAATTTTTTCAAAATCCCCCACAACATCAATACGGTTGACGCCCTTTTCATCTGTAGGCAACTGTTGGCTAATATACCACTTAAGCTCTGGCATTCCGAGGTCAGTTCTACTATTTGCAATGATAGCCTGAATTCGTTCAGCAGCCATTTTTCGGTAAGGATAAAATGACATATCGTTTTCGCTTAAGTGATAAAATATGCCAGCTAAACGCACTTGATGCCCTTTAGTCTTTAAGTCGCTAATCGTTTCTTCGACAAAACTTATAAAGTCAGGATAAATATGACGGGATTTGGCCATGCTACCTTCTGGAGTCCAGTCAATGATTTGAGAACCACTATGGACAAATTTAGCAATGGAAACATTGGGAACATTATTACTCTTTAGTGATTGAGCAAAACTTAGTTCCGGACCAAAAGTATCATAAAAACTTACTTGGCCAAGAGGCTCCCAATCAGTCGATTTTCGGTAACCACCACCAAGACTATATTTAAAAGCGATATTGGGGTTATCCTTTAAAAGATCGCCCTCGCCTAATTTGACTGCATCCTGAACAAAAGCGCGCTCACCTTCCATATTTCGATGTCCAGCAAGAATGAAAAGATTTACCCCTTTCCCTTTTTTATAAGGCCAATTTTTAAGGCTTCGAACTCGATCTTGCTTACGGCCAACCGTACGAAGATAAGAATCAGCATAATTAATTCCATGTTGCAGTTGCCCTAGCGTCCCGTAGTGATAATGCAATCCGACAGGCTCGCCAATCTCAACGCCAACATGAGACGTTGGAATATACTCAGCCAATGGATCAGAATCAGTAACTTCGCGCTGCCCTTGGCTTATAGCGTACATCCGAGGGCGCAAATCCATTCCCCAAATTGTTTTCGTACACAATTCACCAATGTAGAATTTTAGTTTTGGTGAATTCAAATCGCTTCTCCATTTAGCAATAAAGTTTTTTAAATTCTTTCCATAATTAGGCATATAATTTTTTTCAAACATATCATTTTCCCCCTGATGCCAAATAAACCCTTCAATTCGGTAGCGGATACCATCTCGATCCAATTCAGCAAGTGAATCACGAATCAATTTAAGGGTTAGCGGATACATTTTAAAACCAATCGGCTGATCTGGATTCCAGTCGCCACCAAGATGAGTGCCTCCAGCTGCACATTTGATAATGGCAATAGGATCATTGACAGATTGCGACACTTTACGAGCAAAACTCAACTCTGGACCAACCGTATTATTTACTGGCTGCAAATCTATCCAACCATTGCTAGCAGTTTTGTTTTCACGTCCAATTAAATAGGAAAATTTAATGTTTTTTTGAGGCTTATCAAGACCAAGAAATGGCGGAAAATTTTTTATGTCCCGGACTTTAGAATCAGATCCAACCATATTAGATTGACCAGCAAAAATAAACACACGCAGAGTGACATCCTTTTCAGCAGCATTACCAATCGACAGGCCTGAAAAAAACAATAATAAACTAATGATAATTATAACCATAGTTTAGTCATTCATACGGGGTTCAACCCCAAGAAGATGGCGAACAAAAAAATCCATTCTCTTTCTAGCCACATACTTTGATTCTCCCACTCCATGCCCCGCACCCGGCACCATCAAAAATTCAAAATCCTTGTCTGCCTTAATTAGCGCATCTACAACCTGATAAGTAGATGACGGGTCAACATTTGTGTCTAACTCGCCAACAGTTAATAAAAGTTTACCTTTTAGCATGTGTGCATTAGTTACATTAGACTGCTCATCATAATGTGGCCCAACGGGATAATCCATCCACTGTTCATTCCACCACATTTTATCCATTCGATTGTCATGACATCCACAGTCGGCAGCTGCAGCTTTATAAAAATCATTATGCCAAAGCAGTGCCGCCATGGCGTTTTGCCCCCCAGCTGATCCTCCATAGATACCCACTCTTGAAATATCCATGTAAGGATATTTCTTAGCTGCCTCTTTAATCCACTTCTTTCGATCTGGGAAGCCAGCATCATTGATATTTTTATAAGCAAAATGTTGAAATTCACGGCCCCGGTTTGAAGTGCCTTTACCGTCAATCTGAACTGTAATAAATCCCAATTCAGCCAGCTCCTCCCGCCACATACCATAGCGAGATCGCCATTTTTTTGGAACAAAAGAACCATGCGGACCGGCATAAATCACTTCTACAACTGGATAGCTTTTATTAGGATCAAAATTACTGGGACGGCAAATAATACCATGAATATCGAACTTTCCATCTCGATCCTTAGCGACGAAACGCTCTGGCGCATGAAATCCAGCGGCAAACAAATCAGCGGCATCTGATTGCTCTAACTCACAAAGAAGCGACCCATCTTTAGCACTTCTAAGTACATGCCGTGGCGGTAAGTCAACTCTTGACCATGTATCAATAAAAACGGTTTTATCGGGGGAAAATCGCACTGAATGCGTACCGTCTCCATCTGTCAATTTCAACAATTCAGTTCCATCAAAATTAACCTTATAGTAGTGGTGATAATACGGATCAATTCCCTCTTCTCTACCAGATGCTTGGAATGTAATTTGCCTTTTTTCATGGTTAACATCAACAACCTCTCGAACAACCCACTCACCCTTTGTAATCTGGAATTTTACTTTGCCACTAAGACCATCGTAGAGATAAAGGTGATTCCAGCCATCTCGTTCAGAACGCCAAATAATTTCTTCAATACCGTTTAAATCCTTTCTGTATCCCTTTTGAAATACATTAACAAAAGTCTTAGCTGTCTCGTCTATCAAAGTACGTGTTTTGCCTGATGGAATTTGAATTTCAATAATACGATGAGCTCCAAAACCTCGCTCAATATGCTCAAAAATAAAACCACTTGAATCTGATCGCCATACCGGTCTGCGAGTCGAAAATGGATCCTTTACAAGCAAGGGATCAGCCGTAAATTGGCGACTATTCCATCCTGCTAAAAAGACGTGCACGGTCTGAGTAGGCATAGGGTCTCCTGGCTTGCTATAACTTCGTTTGAAATGCTTGGGTTGAAGTTGATCGTCGGGGGCCGAATCTACGTAGTGTACCTCACGAGTTTTAACTTCTCTACGTTTCATAAGAGAAACGTATTTGGAATCCGGCGACCAAAAAAATGGTTCCTGATAAATATTCTCTTTGGTCCCATCTTTTGACAACTGAATATCTGCACCGTCCTTTAAATCATGAACAAATATATTATTATTCTTTATGAACGCACGCCAACGACCATTTGGAGAAATAGGACCACTCTTCCCTGTATTGGATTTATTTTTGGCTATATTCTCACTTAGTTTTTTAGATTTTTTTTCTAAATACTTCTTAGTTAACTTATCTGCCCTTGATTGACGCTTTTTTAAAGCTACATCAAATTTTGACTTGTCTAAAAATGCGCGACGTTTCCCCTTGCTACCATTTACAAGTACATACTCACGCACACCACGGATCTTATTCTCATACCAAAAATGGTGCCCTCCGAACCAATTTGGACTCATCGTATCTTTATAGACTTTACCAGAAAAAAGCTGTCGAATCTTAACTGAACGTTCGTAATCGGCCTTCGTCCCTTGCCCAAACGAAGAAACACACGCAATCAGAACACCAACATATAATATAATTATTCGATGTATCATTTTATCTTCACCTCACAAAAGAGTAAAAACTACTCTCAACTGATCAAAGCGAAAACGTATTTATTTTGATACGAATTTCCCTTGGGAAAAAGGCTCGACTGTGCCTACAGTTCCGAATGAAATATCAAATTTACACCATAATAATAGCTGGTCTTGTCACAAGTTGCGGGGTGAAGAAAACCACTACAATTAAAACAGACAATCCCAATAAGAGTTCAGACTCGGCAAAATCGCTTGTTAAACAGGAAGAAAAACAACAGTCAAAAGACTTATCTATTCCAGCTTCCGATAAGAAAACCAAACCTGAAGCTGAAATTAAAATACAACCTCAGTTCGAACCAATAACCAGTACACCTCAAGTTTCAAAAAAAATTGTGAAAACCGACGCAGAATGGAAAGCATTACTTTCGCCCGAGGAATATCAAATTCTTCGCCAAAAAGGAACAGAACGCGCCTTCACAGGCAAGTTTGATAAACACTATAAAGAAGGAACCTACACTTGTAAGGGCTGCGGCACCCCACTATTTGAGTCTACCACCAAGTATGATTCTGGTTGCGGTTGGCCTGCTTTTTTTAAGGCAAAAGAAAATACAATTGATGAAACAGTAGATCGTAGTTACGGCATGATTAGAACTGAAATAACATGCAAAAAATGCGACGGTCATTTAGGTCATATCTTCAATGACGGCCCAAATCCAACAGGGGTAAGATATTGTGTTAACTCTGCATCAATGGGATTTATCCCTGCAGAAAAAGACAAACAATCCAATCCGAAACAAAAAAAATAAATCCTTCTTTAACTAGTTAATGCCAGCACCTTTAATTTCTGTGGTGTTGCCAGTTCGTAATGCGGCCAAAACTATAGAACGTGCCGTTCGCTCTATACTTCAATCCAGCTTTAAACAAATAGAATTAATCGTAATCGATGATGGCTCAACCGATGGCAGCCCAGAAATTATTAATTCAATTATTGATCCTCGATTACATTTATTTCAGCAAGGACAAGAAGGCATATGCGCCGCTGCCAATCGAGGGACAGCTGAAGCACATGCTCCTATAATTGCCCGAATGGATGCCGACGATTTTTCTCATCCTTCTCGACTCAAATTGGAATTCGAACACCTCCATAAAAACAATTTAGATATTGTCGGATGTCAGGTAAAAATTGTTGATGTACAAGGCCAAGCTATTAACTCTATGCAAAGATATGAAAAATGGACTAATAGCTTAACAGAACCAAATCAAATAGCTGCCATGCGCTTTGTTGAATTACCAATTATTAACCCTACCCTTATGGCTAAACGCGAGGTGTTCGAACTAGGTTACCGACATGGAGATTGGCCAGAAGATTATGATTTGTGCCTGCGTTCGCTTGAAAAAAACCTAAAAGCAGCAAAAGTCAAAAAAGTACTTTTAGACTGGATTGATTCCAGCAATAGACTAACCCGTAAAGATGCTCGCTACTCACCTAAAGCCTTCGATCGCTGCCGGCGAACTCACCTTATTGAGGGACCTCTAAAATATATAAAAGAAGTCGTTTTATGGGGAGCTGGCAAAACAGGAAAGCTATGGCTTCGATGGTTACAAGAAAAAGAATTTCTCGTTAAGCAAATAATCGAAGTTTCACCAAAAAAAATCGGCACAAAAATTCATGGAGTGCCAGTGATTTCTTCAACCGAATTGCCAAATCCAGAGGGACACCCAATGATTATTGCTGTAGGTGCTGATGGCGCTAGGCAACTAATCGAAGCCGAACTAATTAAAAAAGGTTATACTCCAGGAATTAATGCATGGTTTGTCTGTTAAAAAACATAGAAATCAATCAAGCTGGATTCCTTGTTCAATAAGTAGTGTTGGAATATTTTGTCGGACGGGATAAAGAATTTTACCATCCTCTCTAATCAAACCTTCATCTATTTTTTCTTTTACATCTTCCCCTGATCGGCTGAGTAAAACACCTTTTTGAACACGCTGATTAAGTTCAGTGACTAATTCAGTGTCGGCCAGTTTCAGTGGCTGATAAGTTTCTGGGCAACAAATAATTTCGAGTAGTTTTTCATCCATAATTTTCTAATTATTTATCAAGTGATTTTAGTGCAGCAGAGTAAACCTCCTTGATAGTAACTTCTTTATTCAAAGCAAGTTCACGGCATGATTCATATTCTGGAGAAGCTTGTATAAGCTTACCATTTAGCCGACCAAGTTTGACCTGAACTTGACCAAAAGATGTTTTAACCATTATCTGTTCTCGTTGGAGCTTGCGACGAGCCACATTACGATAACGCACACCAAAGGCACTAGTTTCACGAAGTATCTTCTCACTAAAACGATCAACATCCGTATCATTGCAAAGTATAGTCAATAATACTCCTGGGCGATTTTTTTTCATCTGAATTGGAGTATAAAATACATCGAGTGCACCACACTCAAGGGCAGTCTCAACAAAGTAACCAAGATGCTCGGCGTTTATATCATCAAGGTTAGTCTCAATAACTGTGACAGTGTCCGCATGCCAATCAAGCGATTCAGATTGATCAACAGAAGAATCTAAATGGCCAAGTACTGCACGAAGAACATTTGGGCGAGTATGCATATCTCGCGTACCTAAACCATATCCAATTCGTTCTGGACTCACACCTTTCATTAATTCAAATCGCTCGGCGAATTCAGCGACGATGGCAGCCCCTGTCGGAGTTACTAATTCATGTGGTTCGTCGCACTGGTTTACAGTTACTCCGCGTGCTGCAAGGATTTCAAGTGTCGCGGCGGTTGGCACAGGAAATCGTCCATGCGCACAGTCGACCCAACCTTTTCCCTCCACTAAAGGCGCTGAAAGAACAAGGGGTTTCCCTAACAACTCCAAAGCAATACAAGCTCCAATAATATCAATAATGGAATCAATCGCTCCAACCTCATGAAAATGCACATCGTCAGGTGGCATGCCGTGAACCTTACCCTCTGCCTCAGCAACACGACGAAATACTGCAATTGACTTTTCCTTCACCCATTCGCTAAGTGAACTATTATTTATAATTTTTTTAATATCATCAAAATTTCGCTCATGTATATGCCCATCACTATCATGACTGTGAGAGTGCGAATGGCTATGCTCGTGAGAGTGCGAATGGCTATGCTCATGAGAATGAGTTGAAGTACCAGAATTGTTTTCACCCTCATTTGGAAGCAAATGAACATCAAACTTTACACCATCAATGTTAGCCTTGGTTTTGCGCGAAACGTTAATTAAATAACCATCCAGATTTAGTTTAGATAATTCATTTTCCAGCACTTTGGGATCCACCCCCAGATCAATCATCGCGCCAAGAAACATGTCTCCACTAATACCGCTAAAAATATCAAGATAAATCGTTTTCATCCATTCACGGCAATATGCCTCTCAGGGGATTAAACGCTTATTAAAGAAAAGGGTCTACCAGTAAAACACGGGACCACCATAAGTTCTCTCAACCAATCCTACCAATTTACGGCCTTCCATAGTGGCTTTCTGCCATCCGACATGTCCGTCCAAATAGTTCAAATTAGCGCCAGCAGGGTATTTTCCAGAATTATCTCGATGAGCAGTCTTATGAAGTTTTTCCCAACCACCACGCACTGAATCAAATCCATTGTTTAATGAAGAAGAAATGGTCGCATCTGCAGTGAGAACTCGGTCCGAAGGAGAGGGTTTCACCGTCACTCCTTTCACTTTGATAGACCGGGTCGACATGGTGTAGTTGATGTTGGTCTCCTGAACGCGAGGGGCCCAAGGGATAGTCAAAGCATAGCCAATGACTGTGTGATGTTCTCGGCCGGTCCAGTTCCAAGTGTCGTCATTGTTCTGATCGAGAAAAGATGGACAATACATGATATTTCGCTCAAATCCCTGCCTCTTCATCATTGTCATCACATTAATGCCTGCGTCCCAGGGCCAATTACCGGTTCGTTGACCCCACTTATTACGATTTGAAGGAAGGTTGTTTTCATTCTCATCAGCATACATCTGCCATGCTATACCCATTTGTTTAAGGTTATTTAGGCAACTAGTCCGTTTGGCGGACTCTTTCGCTTGAGACAATGCAGGCAAAAGTAAAGACGCCAAAATGGCGATTATTGCGATAACCACGAGCAGTTCAATTAACGTGAATGCACAGATTCTTTTGTAGGAATAGAAAGTTTCCCTTTTCATTATAATTTTTTAAGGACGGATTAAGTAAAACCTATACCCAGCTTATATAAGCTTCAACTGTTAATTTTAGAAGCACGCTAGCCACTTGACCTAGTCACTGCGAATCCATTTCATCTAGCACCAAATTCATAGCAGTATTTGTTACTTTTTTTACAGAGATTTTACCTCCTGGCCAATGAACCTCAATAGCACTAATTGATCGACTCCCTCCCAGTATTTGACAAAAACTCCCTTGAGAAAAACGCCCAGAGCTTCCTCCTATAAGTCGAGCTGGACCTTTACCACCATTGTCGAATATTGTACGAACGATAGCTCCTTGGCCATCGGGATTTGAAACTGAACCATTCAAACTTAACTTAAGACCAGCCTTGCCAGTTGAATTCAAATAAAACTTTGGCTTGTCTTTACTTTGTGCAATTAGAAGGTCAGGTCGCCCATCCGCATTAAGGTCTCCAACCGCACTACCTCTCTGTTCACCAAATACTTTGATTCCACTTTGATAACCAAATTTTGTAGTGAACTCTCCATGCCCATTTCCCTTCATAAGCAATCCCTCTCCCGCATCCATTCTGTAATCTTGAATTCGTACTGCAAAATAATTTTGGCTGAGAAACAAATCCTCATTACCGTCACCATCAAAGTCCGCAACTGAAGCTCCCATAACAGGAGTGAGCTGAGCCTCGACAGGTAATGGTTTAGCATCAAATTTTCCTCCTCGATTAAGCAATATAACAGATGCAAGATACGAAGCCTTAAGTAGTTTTGCATCGGTCAATTGACCTGCAAAAATCTGCTGAATCGTAGCTCCTCCATATCGACGATGAGTTGGAAAACGTTCTCGAACAAACGGAAAAACCAGATCAAATGTAACCCTTCGATGGCGAGGAAGAAGTCGCTTAGATTCAATTTCAAAGCGAGCCTCAATCGCATCGTAAAAACCATCATTACCAATGTCGCCGTGAACAAGGTAAGGTAAACGTTTTTCACCATGCTTGAGATGACTATTAAGCCCCCAGTTGCCAGCCATTATGTCAAGCCTACCGTCATTATTAAAGTCTCCTGCTGCAAGCGTTTGCCAAAGACCCAACTTCTGGTCAAGTCCCCACTCCTTTGTTACATCAGTAAAGGTGCCAGCACTATTTTTAAAAATTCTGACAGGGCCCCATTCCGTAGCTATCACGAGTTCGGGAAAAGGGTCGGAATCTAGTTGGGCAAATACTGCAGCCGTTACCATTCCAACATTAGCAAATGTCGAAGATTGTTTTTTATCAAGCTCAAGACCTGCTGATCCACACCGAAGCAGCCAAGAAGAGGCCGCCACAGGAAATCGACCGGGAACTGACTGGCCGGCAACAAATACATCGAGATCACCATCACCATCTATATCCGAAACTGCTAAAGATCCAACATCGGAATAGTTTGCTGAAGGTAATTCAATTATTTTTGGCTTAGCAACTCCCGGACGAAAAAGGTGTAGTGAGGGAACAACCGGCTCAGGGAAATCATGACTGGAGACTGCAACAATCAAGGCCCTCTTTCCGTTAGCATCCACCCAGCCGGCAATACCAAGAGCGTCACCCAAAAGAGGCTGCGCAAAAGCGGGCTCGTTTAACTTAACAAGCCCATTTTTAGGCTCGTTTTTATAGGCAATTATATTGCCTCCTGCACCATTACCAAAAAACAATTCTTCATTACCATCACCATCCCAATCAAATAAAACTATACCAGGCCCGGACTCAGTTAGTCGCCGAGGAAGCATTGGCTGACGTTGAAAATCATCAAATGAACCCTCTGTATTAATATGCGTTAATTGGTCACTAACGTCTGTAAACATAATCGCTGACTTATTTCCAACAATCTGCTTTGGCTGATCATTTTTTTTATGAATCTCGTAGGCATAATTGGGCTTAACACCATCAATCAATGTGCGTGCCCCTCCTGGCCAATTAACTTCAATGCTCAACTTATCAGCCTTACCTGCCGCAAAGGTTCTTAATGGTTGATCCCCTGCAAGATAACGCCCCCCAGCAATCATCTCTTGAGATTGAACATGCGTAGCTCCTCGAACAGTAATTCTAGCTCCAATACCATAAGTATTATCATCGGCGCCACGAAGTGCGACTGACAATCGTGGTTCTATAGTATTATTCCTATAAACGAGTACATTTTCATTAAGACAACTTACAATAATGTCCTGATCTCCATCATTGTCTAGATCACACAATGAAATGCCATGACTTACATTTTTAGAATTAAAACCCCAATCCTTGCCAACCTCATCAAATTTCAATCCACCGATATTTCGATAAATCATATTTGGCACTGCAAGCGGAGGGTGAAGAAAAATCTTTTTGCGTGACTGTGAAACCGGCAATGCCCCCAATTTGGATGTACGCTCCATTGCATCAAGGTCCTGCGTGTCAAAAGCATGACCATTAGCTATTAGTAAATCTTCTAATCCATCTAAATCCACATCCATAAAAGTCGAGCCCCAAGTCCATTCGGTAGCGGATACTCCACTATAATTGGCAGTTTCCATGTACGTATTGTCTCCACGATTTACATACAAAGTATTGCGATGAATTATTGGCCTATCAATGAACTCATCAATGGGTTTGACAAAAGGATTAGTAATCCCGGCTTGTGTCATCTCCAGCAGATGCGTCGGACTGATCATGTCAGCGACAAAAAAATCATCATGTCCATCACGATTAATGTCAGCAAAGTCCACCGCCATTGCAAAATAACTGCGATGTCTGATTGACATTTCATTCACCAATTGGAATTTACCATTACCCTTATTAATCCATAAGCGATCTGGAGTTTGAAAGTCGTTACAATTGTAAATATCAGGTAATCCATCCTGATTTATATCACGAATCATTACCGAAAGACCAAGATCCCAAAACTCTTTTTTAATTGGCTGGCCACTTTCATCAAGCCAATTGCCATCAAGCCAATTGACCTTCGTGAATTTGGCATTCCCATCATTAATATATAGAATATCAGGTTCTCCAATCTCGACGAAACTCCCTTTCACAATACGTATGCGATTTGAATATCTTCCGGTAACAACCTGTTTTCCATTAACGGTTCTCACACTAACTTTACCTCCACTTCGTAAAACTGAAGTAGCCCCGTAATTTGTTACATAAATATCTAAATCACCATCACCGTCGATGTCACCCATCGCCACCGAGGTTGAACCTATTTTAGGAGCCTCTAAACCCGCTACCTTAGTTTGATTACTAAAGTTACCTTTGCCATCATTGATAAACAATGCGTTCGGACCACCACAAGAGGTAACGAACAAGTCTAAATCACTATCACCATCTAAATCACCAAACGCTGCCCCTGTACTCGACATGCCCGGGGCCATAACGCCGGCTTTACGAGATATATCTTTGAATTTCCATCCACCAAGATTCTTAAATAAACCATTCCCACCATCGAGGCTACAGACATAAACATCACACAAGCCGTCACCATCAACATCACCGGAAGCAACTCCAGCGCCATTAAGAAGATTGGCATTAATCATGCGAACACGGGCAAGAGTATTAGTAAATTGAATACCGCTAGCCTTAGCTGATAGCAAACTGAATCCTGTCCCTTGACCAGCCGGCTCATTCACCTTGGCCTCCCTAAACGTCCCCTTATCCTGCCAGACCAAAGGCTGAGCCTTGACCAAATGAATGGCCAAAATGAAAAGGCAAAGAATGACTGTAAGTCGATTTGCGCCTCGGGTTGTAAAAAGCGCGAACATGTTGCGGGTCAAAGAGAAGAACAAAATCCTCACTTCAGTTCAACCCTCTAGCGTTCTTTAATTTACATCACGCTTGTATTGTTAATGAATAGCGCTGAATAGTATTTCTCCCGGACTTACGAAATGGCCTGGGCATGGGCTGAGCAATCCCATTTTGGTCAATTGTTCGGCAACGAACATCGTAAACACCAATTGGAATTCCTTTAAGTAAAGTTGCCCAATGTGCAAGGGTATAGCGCATAGGCCATTGCTTGGGGCGGCCATTACTATCAAAAAAACGAACATTTTTTTGAAGCGTCCCCTTAGGAAGGCCACCTCCCCAGTCAGTCGGTGGCGGTAAAATTTTCACATCTTGCCAAGGAGCGGTGTTAAAGAAAGGGTCGTTTTCAGGAAGTTTTTTATCTTTTGGATTAACCCAAATCTGCACTTTACTTAGACCTCCAACACCAACCTGCGCCCAACCGGTCACTGGAATAGGTTCCCCAACTTTTGATTTTGCAGGTTTAAGATGAAATCTACTCATAGTCTTAAGCCAGCTATCTATATCATTGTTCGACTCGGCATAAGTATCATTAGCTTGATACGCGTTTGTAAGCATTACCGTTTTAAGCCATTTTACTGATTTAAATCCGTAAGAATCCGGGACAAGCATCCGCACAGGGCCTCCCCTTTTACCACTTAACCATTTTCCATTTAATTTGTAACATAGCATAACCGGGTTATCACCAGGGGGATCTTCTAGAACCCTACCAATGGGAAGCGAACTTCGAAACATCTGCTTAGGATCATTGTTATGATGCCCATAATAAAAAACTCTTCGAATATTCTCTTTGGGCTTTGTTTCCCAAATAACCTGTCGTAGAGGGACCCCCTCCCAGAGCCCCATTCCAAGAGGAGCTCCAATATTATTACAGGTCATAATCTTGAGATAGCGAACAGCATGTTTATCTGCAAGCTTCATCAAATGACTAAAACTAAAAGAATTACCGCCATTGCTAGATAGCGGATTACCTATTTTGCTATTGCTATTAGGATCAGCAATTACATCCAACTTCCAAGACTCTCGTTCAAGTCCAATTTTCAAACGTTTAGCCAAAGGCAGCTTATATGGTAGGGGATCTCCTCTCTCCACTGTTCCAAAGTCAGCTTGAGCAGTTAAATAACTCATATCAGCCATTGCTGAATCGAGGATGGATTGATTAGTTTCAGCTTGAACAGAATGAATTTTAAACGCTAAGGCACCAGCTGCACCAAGTTGAATGAAGTAACGGCGTGTCACTTCTTGATGTTGATTATTTAATTCTACTGAAAGAGGCACTGGAACTTAAAGCCAGTCTCCTAAAGACAGGACAACAAGCAAGTCGCGATTACTATGTAAAAGAATTTCTGCTTAAACAAAAAGAGTCATGGCTCCCATGGCAGCAGATACCAATAAAAGCAATAATACTGCTGTTGTTTTGGATTGTCCTGTCCTTACAAGTCTATGCGAAAAATGATTATTGTCACCAACCCAAACCGGCTGACTCAATCTAAAACGAATAACGATTACCGATATTAAATCAGCTAATGGAATAAAAAGAACTAATACCGGAGTAATGATAAGCCATTTGTAGGGACTAGCCTCTGAATAAAAATCAGGAAGCACCGCTAAGACGGACAATAAAAAACCAACCACATGGCTCCCTCCATCACCTAGGAACACATACCCCTTAGGAAAATTAAACGGAAAAAAACCAAACAATGCTCCTGAAAAAAGAAACGCTAGCGAAGCTACAAGGTACTGCCCTTCTAAACCCGCATGCCAAGCAAAGAACCAGCCACATATTATCCCCAACCCAGGACACAGACCATTCATGTTATCTTGAAAATTAACAGCATTGGTGACTGTTAAAATCCACAGCACCGTGACTGCATAACTAAAAATATTGTTATCAACAAATATAGTTAAACGAATACCACTTGCGGCTACAGCCAAAGCTATAAGCACTTGGAAAAATAACTTCCATTTCGGAGAAAAATCTCGTTTGTCATCCAATATTCCCAGCACTAGCATGGCAATTGCTCCACCCAGGATTGCTGCCAACTGCCAACCACGATTTGACAAGCCATAGGACACAGCATGTGAAAATGATTCCGGCAAATATCCCAACCAAGCCCAAAGAACTGCTAATAATATAGGGACAGCCAAACCAGTCATAACTGCTAAGCCGCCAGCTAAGGGCACTGGAGTGTCATGTATCTTTCTGTGACCAGGCATATCCATCAAGCCAATTCTCTTACAAAAATAACGCCATAACGGCAAAGTCGCTGCTGTTAGCAAAGCTCCTCCAGAAAAAGCTAAAATATAAAACCCAAATGGGAACATTTAATAGCGCTTGGTTACGAAATTGAATCTTTGAGGTCGAGAAAATTGTTCCTCAATCTCTAAGAGTCGACAAATAAGCTTAAGTATTTAAAAATAAGGACCTATTAAGAAACTCCCTAGTTTTGAAAAAATACATATATAACTTTTTCATGGTTTTTGGACTGGTGCATTTTTTTACTGGTTCAATTACTGCACAAGAACAAACGGTTGATCTGGAAATACGAGCAAAAGCCGGATTACAATTCAGTGTAGTTAGATTTGCTGCCAAACCGGGACAATCTGTTCATCTAAATGTTTTTAATGATGATGAGATGGCTCACAATTTGGTTTTCACGAAAGTCGGCCAACGAGTTGCTGTGGCTAATGCTGCTTTAGGCCTAGGTGAGAAGGCGGAGGAAAAAAACTGGATTCCAGATTTAGATTCAGTTTTGTGGAGCACCCCAGTATTAAAACCAGGAGACAACCATGAGTTAAAGTTCAATGCTCCAAAACAAAAAGGAATATATCCTTATGTTTGCACCTTTATTGGCCATGGGTTTGTCATGTATGGAGCAATGTACGTTGATATTCCAATGCCGGATATATCAACAGACCAAAATGTGCCAGAAATAGCTCGAACAGGTGGCAGTTCAACTGGAAGTGATCCAAAAATAGGGAAAGGCAAAATAGAAAATTTTACATATACAGTTTATAAGGGCAGCTGGAACAAAATGCCTGATTTCTCAAAGTTAAAACCTCACCAATCTGGAAAAGCCAGCAGCGGAATCGCTGACCCTGGCTTAGCTGGTTTGTCCGAAAATTTTGGCATGGTTTTTGAAGGCGAAATAAACATTGGCAAAAAAGGGACTTATGATTTCAGTCTCGGTTCTGATGATGGTTCTCGGCTATATATAAACAATAAACTAGTAGTCGATAATGATGGAGTACATTCGATGACTACTAAAAAAGGTAAAATTGCACTAGACCCTGGCAAAGCAAAATTGAAACTGGAGTACTTCGAAAAGGGAGGGCAGGAAGAACTTGCATTAGAGATGTCAGGGCCAGGCGTAAAAAGGCTACAACTTGCCAAACAAGTGATTAAGCCAAAGAAAGTTGCTTTTCCAAGTGGCAATCCAATTGAGATAACTTCTGAAGCTAGAATTTATAGGAACTTTATTGAAGGCGCCAGCCCTCGCGGGATTGGAGTGGGATATCCGGAAAAAGTTAATTTATGTTTTGATGCAAATACAATGCAAATTGCTATGCTTTGGCACGGAGCATTTATGGATGGAGCCAAACATTGGAATGGTCGCGGACAAGGCTTCCAACGCCCCTCTGGTCATTACTTGATGAATATTAATCGTGATCAACCTTTTGCTCAGCTTAATAGCAATGATGCCTCTTGGCCAAAAGCTGAAGGACGAGACACCAGAGCTAAGCATTACAAATTTCGTGGTTACTTCTTGGACGGAAAAGAAAGGCGTCCTACTTTTGGTTATAGTCTTGGCGGATTTTCAGTAACTGATTACCCAAGCCCTCAAGCCGGATCTATGCCTTTTATTATTCGTAATATAAATATCAAAGGATCGGGTCGGATTTGGTATCTTGCGGCTGCTGGAGAATCTATTACAAAGCAAAAGGATTTATACAATATTGACAATTCAATGCTTCAAGTTGGTTTTTCTGATTTAAAAAACCTAAAGCCAATAATTCGTGAAAATTCCGGACGTAAAGAGTTACTGATCAAGTTGAATGTAGACGGACAAGCAACCATCAAACAGCACTATCGTTGGAATGTTGAATACATTTTAAAAGAACACACTCACGGCCAAAAGAAATAAAAACATTAAAAGAAAATTTAAAATGAACAAAAAAAACTTAATATTTACTTTATTTGCTAGTTTTGCTCTTGGCCAAATAATGCCTGCTAATGCAGCTAATCCCGTTGAGTCAGACTATTATCAAATTGACCGAATACCGATTCCTGATGGCGTTGTTTTGGAGACAAGTGGAATCGAAATGTTACCAAACGGAAAGCTTGCAGTCTGCGGTCGCCGCGGAAATGTATACGTGCTATCAAATCCCTTTGGCAAACCAGAGGACATAAAGTGGACTCTTTATGCCGAGGGACTTCATGAACCATTGAACCTTGCCTTCACCGACGGCTGGCTCTACTGCACGCAGCGAGGTGAACTTACTCGTATGAAGGATATGGATGGGGACGATCGCGCGGACATATTTGAAACCGTTAACGACGGCTGGGGAATTACTGGAGATTATCATGAATATGCATTCGGCACTCGCCCTGACCCCAATGGCGACATGTGGATCGTATTGTGCCTTACCGGATCTTTCTCTAGTCAAATTGATTATAGAGGATGGTGCTTAAGGATAACCAAGGAAGGAGAATTAATTCCAACAGCCAGCGGCATACGCTCCCCTGGAGGTATCGGACTAAACCATTTAGGCGAAGCTTTCTATGCAGACAATCAAGGTCCATGGAACGGTTCTAGTTCACTAAAGCATATTCCTCCCGGCTCATTCCAAGGTCATCCGGGTGGCTGGAAATGGTTTGATCTTGATGCAGTAAAAAAAGTCATGAAACGACCGGAAAACGAGCCAAAGTCAGAAAGCCGTTATCCAGTTGAACGTGAACGTGTAAAAGAATTAACCCCTCCTGCTTTAGTCTTTCCTCACGGAGTACTAGGAAATTCCACCAGCGGGTTCGCTTACGATGGGAATGGCAAATTTGGACCTTTTAAGAATCAATTACTCGTGTGTGATCAGACCTTCTCGGTAGTCAACAGAGGTTTTCTTGAAAAAATAAACGGGGTCTACCAAGGGGCAGCTTTCTCTTTCCTTAAAGGCTTTGGCTCTGGAAATATAAGTGCATATATGCACCCGAGTGGTACTTTGTTTATAGGAGGAACTGACCGTGGATGGGGTGCTCGCGGCGGCAAACGGTTCGCAATTGATCGGGTCACCTGGAAAAATAAAGTGCCTTTCGAAATTCATGAGATGCGAGCAAAGCCTGATGGTTTCGAATTGACCTTCACTCACGAAGTTGATGCCAAAACTGCTAGTGATCTAAAATCATATAGCATGAGTGCATACACCTATATTTACCAATCCAAATACGGTAGCCCAGTGGTAGATAAACTGAACCCAGAAATCTTAGGGGCTGAAGTAACAGGGCCAAAAACAGTTCGCGTCACAGTTGACAAGTTAACCAAGGGACACGTACACGAACTACAAGCTAAAGGCGTGCGATCACTCGATAACAAACCTATTCTCCATCCAATTGGATACTACACATTAAACGAAATCCCACCAGCCGAAGTTAATTAGGTCGCAAATTAAAAAATTAGATAAATACAGCCACCGCCTCAAAAGGCGGTGGCTTTTTACTTTCTTTAGCAATAAGGAGAAATTCTATTCTACTTGAATAGAGACCACCACTCCATGTTCAACAGTAGCCCTTACGTTTATAGGTCGACAACAGTTCTCACAATCTGAAACCAAATCTATATCTCCATCAACCCCATCTAAAATAACAAGTGTTTCGGAGTTGCAATATGGGCAAGCAATAGTAGAAGTTTCGTCCATAATTAAGACATTTTTTCTTTTGATCCTTTAATAAATTTTCCTTTAAAAAACTCAGCAAGCCAAAGAGTAATCAGAATAAGCACACACTGAACAAGAAATCTGATAAGATGACCATTTTGACTTAGCAATGTGCCATTAAATGGCACATCATTTAACCACATGTTTAAATTAGCCAAATAAACAAACAACAAAAATAAAGTTAATATCCTCGCTGCCATTCGGCGACTAAATGGAATCATAATCCCAATTCCCAAAAGTATTTCTAACAACCCACTAAAAAGTGTCCAAAAACGGGGAAAGCCTAAATAGCTTGGAACTATTGGATCAAATATTTCTGGCCGCAAAAAATGATCATAACCTATCCATACAAAAGGAATTCCTAATAAGAACCCCATGATATTTTTTAGCAGCATGCACATAATAATTCTTAATCATTAAAACATTTTAACATAAAGGCTAATTAAGAGAAAAAGAGGATGCTTAAAAGAAAATTCAGCATTGATATGTAGAATCAAATAAATCAACGTCACTTGCACAATTCAAATCGTTCTTCTCATCTAAATAGTTAATTCATTATGCACCGGCTACTAATATTCTGTTTGTTATCCTTTTCTATTTGTTATTCTAAATCATCAGAGCTTATTAAGGGCACCTTTATTGAAGTCAAAAGTAATTTTATATATTCATTCAAATCACCTCAATTAGACTCGAATAAAGTTTGGTTAAACCGAGTCCAATCGATCTCTCCTAAAATGCCTGTATGGATTTCTGATGATGGAAGAAAAATCGTAATTAACAAAGTGTCTAATTCACCAAATAAAAGCATACAATTAACTCTACAGTCTTACAAAACAGATAAAACAGATAAGTTTTTAGCTTTAAATGAAATACAGTTGATTGGAACTCATAACAGCTACCACATCGCACCTCACTCAAGCGTCATGCAACTGATACGTAAAGTTATGCCATCACAGGCTGATGCAATAAAATATTCCCACCGACCTCTAACTGAACAATTAGAATTAATCGGAATGCGCAAATTTGAGTTAGATATATTTCACGACAACAAAGGAGGAGTATACTCTCAACCGCTAGGAGCAATTATGGCACATGGCATTCAATGGAAGGGAAATTATCCTGAACTTGATGAAAGCGCATTGAATAAACCTGGCATGAAAGTTTTACACTTTCCTAATTTTGACTTCAGATCAAATACCCCAAATCTCATGAAAGCACTCAAAGAGATTGATACATGGTCTAGAAAAAACTTATATCACCTTCCAATTATGATCCTCATTGAAACAAAAAAAACAAATGATGGATCACCAACTGCCTCAGGCATTTTCGGAATTAAGGATTTTGTTGAATTAGAAAATGAAATTAAATCGATTTTAAGTCTTTCAAGAATTATCACACCTGACGAAGTCCGCGGTAAATTTAAAACTTTAAATAAAGCAATAAGAACAAAAGGCTGGCCTTCTTTATATAAGTCGAGAGGTCGATTTATTTTTGCTCTCGATAATCAGGGAAAAGAATTAGACAGCTATTTAAAATTACATCCACAACTAAAGGGAGCAATCTTGTTTGCCAGTTCTCCACCTGGAAGGCCTGAATCAGCATTCTTAAAAATTAACGATCCGATAAAGAACCATTCTATGATTAAAGAAAAAATTTCCCAAGGTTATCTTATCAGAACTCGTGCTGACTCAGATTTAGCGCAAGCCAAAAATATGGATTATAAACAAATGAAAAAAGCTTTCTCTAGTGGAGCTCAATACATAAGTACAGATTTCCCAGCAGACGTAACAAATAAGGAAACATATAACGTTAGCTGGCCAGAAGGCAAAATCGGAAGATTAAATCCAATATTTAAGCATTCAAAAAAAATGAGTGAAATAAGTTTAGAATATAAAAGATCACCTAAATTGATAAGAGTTTTCGAATTGAAAATTCCTAATAAACAATCAAAATCAAATAATGTCTCACAGCAATAAAGAAATAAAAAATATTAATCGACGAAAGTTCTCATCCAAAATTATGACTGGATTTGGATTAATAACGCTTCCAAATCTTGCACTTTCAGCTGTTAAGAAATTACACAAACCTGTCAAGTTAGGACTAATTGCAGACCTTCATCATGACGTAATGCATGATGGAGCAAAACGATTGGGCTCTTTTATTTCATCAATGAAAAAGGAAAGCCCTGACGCTCTAATCCAAATGGGCGACTTTGCATATCCAAATGAAAAAAATAAGAAAATAACGGAAGCATTTCAGTCTGCACATCCAACAACACTTCATGTTCTTGGAAATCATGAAATTGATGACGGCCATAGTTTTGAACAAGTCGTTAAGCTGTGGGGAATGAAAGGAAGATATTACACTCATAACATCAATGGCTTGAATATTATCGTTCTTGATGGAAACGAAAAAAAGGCTAATCACAAAGGAGGATATCCCTCTTATATAGGTAATGAGCAAGCTGAATGGCTTCGCGAACAATTAAAAAAATTAGACGGTCCAATTATTATTCTTTCTCATCAAGGATTAGCGGGGCCGTGGAGTATAGATAATGCAAAAGAGATTCAGGAAATACTTAAATCTCACCAAGATAAGATTATAATGACTCTAAATGGGCATAATCATATTGATCATATCATAAAGATTGGTTCGATTATTAATTTTCATATTAATTCCGCCTCATATAAGTGGGTCGGTGGAGATCATAGGCATAAAAGCTATTCAGACACCATCCACTCAAAATTCCCCTATATAGAATATACATGCCCCTATAAAGATCCTTTATATACAACAGTAACTATAAATCCATCATCTAAAAATATTGAAATTAAAGGAATAATGAGCGAATGGGTTGGCAAATCTCCGGCTCAAATTGGACAAGAAATTCACCCTGGTCTAAGTGATGGAAAAGAAATCTGCCCCCATATACGAACTAGGAGAGTAAAACGATCGTAATTGTAATAATAAGGAAAAATTATTTATCGAATTGGAATTACAGGTATTGCATCATATATCCTGCTTAAATCACGATCTTTACCTGGCACACCAAGTTGGCCTTGAATCCATCCACTCATCTTAGATATTTGGATGGTTCTAGGCTCGACCCATTTCCATAATTCCGAATGGCCATCAGCAAAACTTAGTACACATCCGTTATCATGACGGGTAGAGGGAAAATCGATCCATTGCCACTGATGCCTTTGCGTAACAGTAAACCTTGCATTGTCAATACTCCCCTCATGTTCATCAATAAAAACAAATGCATTAGAAGGAGCTGGATTAACAATATCTGTGTATTTATGCCAGCATGAGCGGTCCCTAGGATCGGGAATGTGATTCATATGCATATTCATTGCAACGCTTCTAAATCTTCGTATTTCTCCTTTATCTTGAACAGTTGATTGATCTGAAGGGCAAAGATAAATATCCGTTGACTCATTATATTTAAAAAGCACTCCATTCCGGATGTATTGATCAGTTTCATCGGACCAAGCATTGCCCTGAATCCAACTCTGTTTTGTAGCTAACCACTTGCCCCTTGAGTTTCCACTGATTGATGCATTAGGAGGCAAATGACCATCGTTATCGTCTACATACATGTGCCAACAAAATTGAAGTTGACGATAATTGTTCATACAAGAAATTTGCTGTGCCTTTGACTTAGCTTTAGCTAAAGCAGGCAAAAGCATAGAAGCCAATATCGCAATGATTGCAATCACTACTAGTAATTCAATTAACGTAAAACCGTTGCGACGCAACGAAAGTTTTTGAGGATCAATTGACATGTAGTTCTAGTAAGTTAAGCATATTTCGTTGTCAAACATTATAAAAATGGAATTAATTAAAAATCTTGGATAAGGTTCTTTAACAGTCAAATTACTCTAATAAATAATGATTAATATAACAAATATCAGAGTTTATATTTTTGCTTTGTTATGCTTTTGGCAAAGTCATATCAATGGAGCTGAAAAAAAGACTGATGACACAAAATCAACTATTCTAATGATTGACGATCATCACATTTTATACAGATCTGGTACAAAGCGAAATCTGAAACCCCTTGTTAGACATTCTAGTCGCCCCTTAATAGGCACAGACAAACCTTGGGAGACTACGATTGCTTATTGCAGCGTATATAGAAATTCAATCACCGGGAAATATCAGCTTTGGTATCAAGCTTGGCCTGGAAAATCAGGCTGTTACTTATGCTATGCTGAATCTAATGATGGAATTAAATGGACAAAACCGAGTCTTGGATTAGTCGATTATAAGGGATCTAAGGACAACAATATTCTTTTAATTAATGGCTATGGCGCATCGATTATTTATGACAAAACCGATCCTAATGCACAAAAAAGATACAAAGCTGCCTTTTGGGAACAAGACACTAAAAAAGGAATAGAATTCCCAGGGACTTGCATTGCCTTTTCCGCCGATGGAATTAATTGGAAAAAACATTCTAATAACCCAGTCATAAAAGGCTCATATGGTGATTATATTCAACCCCCTGTTATTAGTGATTTAAAAAAAATAAATGCCCAAGGAAAACCACTATCGACAAGTGATGTTATTGACCTGATTTGGGATCCTAAAAAAGAAAGTTATGCTATTTATGCAAAAACTTGGCTAGATGGACCTAAAGGGAATATGCATTGGAAAAGAGCTGTTGTTCGTACAGAAAGCACCAATTTTATAAATTGGACTAAACCTAAACTAGTTATGGTTCCTGATGAGTTCGATGGAAGCGGAGGTGAACAAGACCTCGCAAGAACGGCTGGAGGCGGAGGAAGTGATGGCGTTCAACTTCATAGTGGGCCAGCATTTTTTTATAACGATCTTTATTTCTCAATGCTTCAAGTCATGGACTCAGGTAATACAGGTAACATGCCTATTGAGTTAGCGTTAAGTAGAGATGGCGATAACTGGAAACGTCCTTTTAGAAACAAATGGTTTATTCCACCTCTGGATAACAAAGAGATTTTTGATGCTAGTCTGATATGGAGTAATGCAACTCCAATTTTTTTAAAGGATGTTTTTAGATTTTATTATGGCGCATACGGAAAGCCTTGGAACTCATCAGATGGAGCTCAAATATCTGGAATTGGGCTAGCCGAAATGCCTCGTAATAGATTTGGGGGAATAGAACCTATCGAAAGATTTGGTCAAATTACATTAAGATCAATTGAGTTAAATAAAGTAAAAGGTATAGAAATCAACGGAGATGCCACTAACGGATCAATTCGACCAGAAATACTTAGTGATGATGGATACAGAATACCTGGTTATACAAAAAATGATGTGAAACCTTTACAAACTGATTCTTTAAAACATCAAGTTAAATGGAATCAAAAAAAAATAAGAGACCTGCCTTCTGGACAATATAAATTAAGATTACATCTAGAAAACGCAGAAATATTTGCAATAACGATTCGCTATTGATGACTATAATTCTGATCCAACTATTTCACTGAAGGTAAATTGGAATTAAACGCGGGATAACTTTTTTATCTGCTACTTCTAACATCTAACTAACCCGATCGACTAAGAGAAGCTCAACTCCTACATCAAACAAGCTTCCCACTTTTATAGAACATTTATACACCAACGATTTTTAAATGCATATGAGGACAAGCCGACTCTATTTCAAACTCAAGTCGCTAAGACGTTTTCCATTTGTCGAAACAACGTGGATTCCATGAGCATTCGAATCTTTATGAAATAATTCCCACACCACTTTCTTGTTCCTATCAACTTCAAACACACGAGGTTTTTTAGGATCTCGCTGAGCATAACTACTGATAACGGTATTACCATTAGGCAGCCTCTGACCTCCACATGGATCGGCAAAGCGACCCTCAACATTAAAATTATCTACTCTCCATACCACTTTCCCATTTTTATCAAACTCAACTGTCTTATTTCCATGTGTAAGATTGGAAACTGTATTCCCGTTACTCAAACGTATCGCCGTAAAAGGCCAATTCTCTGCCTGACGACCTCCAAGTTCTTGCAGATCAGTTTTAAATTCATTTACCACCATTCCATCAGCTCGATATTCCTTAATTTTAAATGCTAGCAAATGTGGCACAATGTAGTTTCCATTTGCTAGCTTTCTAGCCATACGGGTCTGCATATGCCCATTGGTCGTTTCCGGCTTAAGAGGAACCTCAATCATAACTTTTTTGTTTTTGGATAATTCTAATAATCGGGGTTTAGGGCCACGCTCAACAACCATAGTGTTTCCATTGGGCAAACGAACAGCAGTTCCAAGTTCTTGGTTCGCCTTGGCAAGCTCATAGCTCCATACAATTTTATTATCTCTGGTAACCTCTTTAGCTACGTTATTTGAAGAATAGAGTATATTCCCATTTGATAACACGTAACCATCACGAGAACTTTCTTTAGCCTCCCAAACAACCTCACTATTCTCATTAATAAGCTGTGTGGTTTTACCACATATCAAAATACTATGCCGAATCCCCTTACTACTGACTTGTCTAATTTGCGACTTATCTGCAGCTGTTCCATTAAAATCGAGGGCAACGAGCAGCATGAAAATAAGAGAAAAGAATTTCATAAAATGAATCATATACTTTCGCAAAATCTTAACCAAGCTACATGTTCTTTGAAATCGATATATAAAAAAATTAATAAGATAAGAAGATACTGTGAAACTACTAATTATAGTTAATAACTATATATTAAATGTTATTATTACTTATTTTTCCCAATTGAATTTGCAAAGCTACAAATTTCTTGAATCACGCTCATATATATATCTGGAATAAATTGTTTGAAAATAAGGTCTCCCGCATGACATGTCCCATTAATTGTTTTACAGGTCGACGATACACCTGCTTCAAGTAATTTTTGGTGAAAAATGGCTCCCTCGTCTCTAAGTGGATCTAATTCATTTAAAGAAATTACATAAGGAGGAAGACTAACAAGATCTTCTTTAGTTGCATGAAATGGCCAAGCCAATGGGTTTGTAGAATTTTTACCACTTGGATCATAAAATTTTGCAAGCAGGGAGATCGCATTAAGATCAAACATGTATCCATTATTCTCAAATAATGAAACCAACTTTTCCGAAGGATTTGAGTATAAACCGTAAATATATGGACATTGCGCATAGACCCCGGATATACGATCGAGCCAACCCTCTTGCTTTGCTTTAAGTGTTGTCGATATTGCAAGGTTTGCTCCTCCAGATTCTCCTGACAAAATAATATTTGAAATATTTAGATTTTCTCGATTATTAAAAACCCAATTTAAGCCAGCAGCACAATCGTTAAGCCCAGCGGGAAAAGGATGATTACCAAGATCTCCAGCACCATTTCTAAACTCAACCCCCACAACAACCAATCCGCTAGCTGCAAGATCGCTTCTCCAGCGAACAAAATTATCACCAGTAGCACTTAAAATAACCATGCCACCCCCATGAGTATGATAAATACATGGCAAAGGACCTTTCATCTCTTCAGGTTGATGGATAAATAGAGAAATTTCATTCCCATCTGTTCCATTAATTTTTTCAGTTCTAGAAATCACCCCATCTACTGCTGGCAGACCAGCAAAAAGGGTTCGATTAACATGCTGAAAGAAACTTTCAACTCCAGTTGCATATTCGTAGAGTTGTTCCATTGGGGTTTCTAAAGAAACTGGTGGCACATCACCTGGCACGTCCAACCTAACTTTAGCCAATCCTTCAAGCATTCTCGGGTCAGTTCGAGGATCAGTACTTAACGTCATAGAATCATCCCCAAGAAGCCCAGGTAATTTTTTTTTATTCATTAAAAAAGCCATTTAGTATGGAGTCATTCTAACACAATAATTATAAAAGATAATATTTTTAATGCATTTTACTTAGCAAAAATTTTGTTTTTAGAGCATCATAAGTGCGTGTTAGAAATTAAATATCATATTTTTTCATTTTAAAATTTATGAGTTATAACTTGATCCTTCATCTTTTTGTCTTCATGGGCTCTTTTCTATTATTTACGATGGAACCTATGGTTGCCCGGATAATTCTTCCAAACTTCGGAGGAGCTTTTCACGTTTGGTCAATCACAATTACTTTTTTTCAGGGAGCTCTTTTTTTGGGTTATGCATATTGCCACTATATTGCAAAGAGCATAGGCAGATTACATTTCCTACTCGTACTATTAGCTCTAATTTGGATTCCAATTTCAATTACGTTCCCCACTCCAGATGAAATTTCTCCTACAGCATTGGTGCTTCATCTTATTTTAAATTTTTCAATTCCTTTCGGAGTATTAGCTACAACGAGCGTAATAGCTCAGTCTTGGTTTTCTTATTATAATAAAAATCGTGAATCACCATATCAACTCTACATCAGTTCTAATGCAGGCTCTTTAGTCGCACTAATTTCTTACATAGTAATCTTTGAACCTATGCTTGGATTACAAGCACAGAAAATTATTTGGTTCATAGGATTCATAATCTACACGGGGTTAGCATGGAAATGTCAAAGTCAATTAGTTGTAGAAAAAAAACAAAACAAAGTTACTAATAAAAATCAAAAATCTATTTTAAAGAACATACCCTATTGGCTGTTATTAAGCGCACTACCATCTGGGTTCATGTTAGCAACAACTAATGCAATAACTTTAGAGTTAGGATCAATGCCTCTTGTATGGATTATACCTTTATCCATCTATCTGCTGTCATTCATGTTAACATTTAGTAACAAATTATTTTTATCAAATCGATTAATCTATTGTATTTTACCACCTGCTTTAATGCTCGGCCTGTGCTCATTATATACAGTTTCTATTGGAGCCACTTGGCAAATAGTAGCACATATTATCTCATTATTCTTCTTGGCTTTAGTTGGCCACAGAGAACTTTACAATCGAAGACCTGAAAGAGAAAAACTAACACAATTTTATTTAACGATCTCTCTTGGCGGTTGGCTAGGAGGGGCATTTGTAAGCTTTATATCTCCTATCGTTTTTAATTCACTATTAGAGTACCCAATAATTATTTCATTATTTTTAATAGTCATTTTAGCAAATAAAACGACCAATATTCTTAACACAATAAGATCTATCCCTTTATATTCAATCTGTAGTTTTATTTGTTTAGTTTCAATACCATGGCTAATTGGATTTGAAAAATTTCGAATTTCAAATGACGATGTTATATATCAAAAGCGTAATTTTTATGGCATCTACAGAATAACCGACACCCCACTTTTACATTACGCTGCTAGTTTGGGATACAAGGATATTGTTGAGCAACTAATCAAGGACAAAGCTAATGTAAATTCAAAGTCAAAAGATGGATGGACACCTCTTGATTTAGCGATCAAAAATGGAAAATCTGAAATCGCTAATATTCTTTTTCAGAATGGCGCGAAGAAGAGAGATGAGTTATTAAAAGACAATCAAATAGATGAAATATCCATTCATAATTCAACAGATGTAGAATCCCCTATGTTAAGAAGGTTAATGCATGGCTCTACTAGTCATGGAGAACAGTTAATTCATCCACAGGCTCAAAGAATCGCAACTTCATACTACCATGCTAATGGGCCCTTAGGTAAAATTTTTAAACCAGATTCTAATAAGCAATCAAATACAGCTATTATTGGTTTGGGAATTGGAACATGTGCTACTTATTTTTCAAAAAATGATAAGTTAACTTTTTATGAACTTGATGATGAAATAGTTAAAATAGCAAAAGATAATTTTACTTTTCTTGATAACTGCAAAGCAGATTTAGAAATTATTACAGGTGACGCAAGAATCAAACTTAACGAAGCAAAAAATCATATTTATGATGTCATTTTTGTTGATGCGTTTTCCAGTGACGCAATACCAACCCATCTTTTAACTAAAGAAGCTATGGATTTATATCAAAGTAAATTAGCGCCTGGTGGAACTTTGATATTCCATATCTCTAATAGGCATTATGAACTTCTCCCTGTTATTCATTCCACTGGTAAAAATAAATGGCAAATGTTTGGTTACCAAACACTGACTATTCAACCTTTTCAAGATTTTGCAAAATTTTGTGCGCTACGTAATAAAGAAGACGATACTTCAGATTTAGTTAATGCCGGATGGCTATCAATGGCTAATTTTAGAAGTTCGGCTAAAGCATGGAGCGACGACTACATAAATACACTCGCCCCTTTATATGAAAGATTTAAAATCAAGTAATTAAAAAATCAGAAATGATTAGTTTTTAACCAATGTATCAATTCACCTTTTAAATTTAAGTTGGAGTTTTTTAAAAAATCACAAAAGAGATTATATCTTTCTAATTTCCAAAACTCCACAAATGACCTTCGCTTCGAATATAGATTTTTGAGTCAACTACAGCAGGGGTAGCAAAGATTTTTTCCTTCAAGTGCGTGGAATGAACTATATCCAATTTTTTTGAAGCTTTTACTAAAAAAACATTACCTCGCTGAGCACAGACAATTATATTGCCGTTAACAGCAATCGGGCTTGCGTAATATTCACCGCCGACACCAAGCCTTTCTTTTTGATACAAGGGTTTTCCAGTTTGAACATCAACGCACGAAATGAATCCTCCCTTGGCAGCTAAGTAAACCCTATTGCGATAAATTAAAGGTGAAGCAACATATGGTAATCCTTTCTTAAGCTCCCATAACACATTTGTTTGCGTAATATCTCCTTTACCTTTAGCTGAAATTCCTAGCATTACGTTTCGCCCAGGGGCGTTAGGCTGATTAGTGTATAAAGGTGCCCATTCATCCATAACTACAAATCCATCTCGGTTAGTATCAATATAGTTGAAGGCGTCTTTCGCTCTACTTTCGGGAAATTCTAAAAGGCTTAATTTTTTATTATTATCAGAATCAAACTGATTGAAAAAGGCACCCGGGTCTTTTTTAGATTCTTCTGATACATTAGAGTTGTCATTAAAAACTGATTCAACTCTGTTCTGACCTGATACATGGGCTGTTGTCCAGCCTCCAAAAACAACAATACCATTTGATTCTACTGGAGTTGGACATACAAATGAAGGAAGCCCAATTGTACTCCAAATTTCTTCTCCGTTATTTGCTGAGTAGGCAATTAATTTCCCGCTTCCTCCTGATAATATTAAATTATTATCATCTTGTTTGATTGGATACGGACTGCAAAAACTGGGAATAAAGTTAGGTCGTTTAGCGGACCAAATTTTTTTGCCAGTCTTTAAATCCAGACATAACAAACTTGAATCAAAACCACCATCTCGATTAATGAATACTTTATTATCAAAAATAATAGGCGAAGCTCCATAGCTAAAGGAATTAGAGATTGGTACTACGGTATACTCCCATTTTAAATTACCATTTAAGTCAGTTGCAATTAATCCATAATCATCAAAATAAAAAATAACGATATCACCATTAGTTGCTGGGGTAGAATTTGAAGGGTCTCCTGCTACGTGATCATAAACACGAATTTTTGAAATTGGGCGATGCTTTTCCCACAAGACACTTCCGTTTTCTCTGTTAAGGCAAATAGACTTAAAGTTTTTATTATCATGGCCTGTGATAAAAATCTTATTATCCCAAATAATTGGTGAAGAGTGTCCAATGGGTGTTGAGATTTTCCAAATTAATTTATTTTCTGGAGAGAAGTCCTTTGGAATTGATTGAGAAAGAGCAACTCCATTAAAATTTGGTCCTCGAAATTGAGGCCAATTCGATTCTCCATAAGTATTTGAATATATTAAAAAATTGAATAAATTTGTAATTATAAATGTCAAAAAAAGAGTTTTGTTTCTTAGAATCATTTTATTTATTAATAAATAAGCAATTAGATAAATACTGAAGAAAAGAATTTACATCAAATTAAATATAATTTTGTTTGATCAAAAAATATTTAATTACTCATAAACAGATATGCTATTCCTCTGATTAGTTTGAAAACTAAACATTCCTGTTTTTAAATAATACCTTTTAATAAAAGAATTATTAAATATATCATTATATATATATAACTCTCAGCCACGTATGGAGCCTTGCATCTTAAAACTACATCATCAAACAACTACTTTTGCTTTTAAATCCAAGTACTAGGCATGATGCTGTGTGAGATGTTTAAGCAATCTTTTTGGATTATACTGCTAGGATTTAGTTTTTCTAAGCTCTCAGCTGCTGAGTTAAAAATTTCAAAATTGATTAACGTCTGGCCAAATGCTGTCCCGGGTGAAATCGGTAATCTGCCGCCGGAGACTTTGACGACACATGAACACCGAGGAGCACCAATCAAGAAATATAACAACGTTAGTAACCCAACCCTAACGGTTTATAAACCAGACCCGGAAAAGGATACCGGCACTTCAGTTGTGATTTGTCCCGGTGGCGGTTATAATATATTAGCATGGGATTTAGAGGGAACTGAAGTAGCTGCTTGGTTGAATTCCATCGGCGTCACTGGAGTAGTGCTCAAGTACCGCGTGCCACGCCGGAAAGATCGTGATAAATACGATGCACCGCTACAAGATATTCAACGGGCTGTTAGCATCGTAAGACATAAAGCGAAGAATTGGAATTTGAATCCCAAACGAATTGGAATCCTTGGTTTTTCAGCAGGCGGTCACCTTTCCTCTGCCGCTCTAACCAATTATGACAAACGTCATTATAAACCTATGGACGACATAGACAAAATTAGTTGTCGGCCTGATTTTGGTGTGTTGATTTATCCAGCCTACCTCGTTGACAAGGAAACCAAAACTAAACTCTCACCTGAAATACGAATCACAAAAGACACCCCTCCCATTTTTTTCGTCCACGCAGAGAATGATCCTGTTCCGGCAGAGGGAAGTGTTCGTTTTTGGCAGGAACTGCGACGGCACGGTGTAAGCAGCGAATTGCATGTGTTCCCAAAAGGAGGCCACGGCTATGGATTAAGGCCATCCAAGTTTCCAGTAACAAACTGGCCAAACTTGTGCGCTGATTGGCTTAAAAACTCAGGCCTACTGAATCGATGATCTACGTTTTTCATGGTATTCCTTTGCCAAAGCACAATCGTCATTAAGAAGCTCATCAACCTTGGCGAAAATCCTGCTGTTGTCTTGAGCTGGATAATTCTTCAGCACTGACAAATATTCAGGTATTCGGTAAAGAAAATCACCAATCGATTCAATGTTTGCTGCCCGGCCGTTTTTCCCATAATTAAGCTCTTCAAGTAGAGATGCATTGAGCTCCTGCTCAAACTGTCCTCCCATAGGTAATGCTAACAATGGTTTACCTAAATGTAATGCTTCAGTCATCAGTGTAAAACCAGCTGTGGAAATTACGGCTTTTGAAGAGGATAAATCTTCAAGAAATCCGTCGTGACTGAAAGGTCGAAATACCAAGTTTCCATCTTCACCTTCTCGACCAGCTCCATAGACAAGAAACTTTTCGCGAGAGAACTCTTTGAGTAAGCTCATGAAGTTTTCAAATTCTTGTGTAAAATAAACTAGAATGTGCCCCTTGTTACTTGGATTTGCTTCTAACACTGACCGGCGCAATATGGGAGGAAATAAAAACGTGCGATCGTTTTTTATATCGCCAAAAAAGAACGTGGTGACAAGAGAGACATCCGGTTTAGGTACAAATGCACGTATTACAGTTTCTGCAATAAGTGCATCCTTGCGAAGATCGATTGCACAAGGGTATTTCATATAGCGCATTCGGTGCTGGTTATCAATAGTGACTAAGGGAATATCACGATGTGTTGCCATATAAGCTGTCATAGGCTCAAAATCTGATATTACAATATCTGGTTGGAAATCATTAAAAACAGTTTCTTTAAATTCTCGGAACTTGGTAATTCCACCAGTCAAAGACTTAAGATTTTTTATGGCGGTCTTAAGTTTACTTACACGATTTTGAATTGAAATGATGTGTAATCCAGGCACATCAAACATATCAAAATCATTTTTAAGATTTCGAAAACCACGGTCATAACTAACACCCAGTACCTGATGGTTCTGTGCCTTGAGGTGCGTCATTATTTCTCGAGAACGAGAAGAGTGCCCCGACCCACTTCCAGAAATACCATAGACAATTTTTGCCATAAATTTTAAATTATTAAGTATTTAATTTTTAAAAAGATTATAAAAAATCTAAGATTTTATCTTAGATAAATAAACTTAATACTAAAAGAATTAAATACTTTTATTAAGTAATTATAAGATGTCACACTTAAAAATAAACTCTTTATAAATTAGCTTTATATAAAATTAATTAAACGTAATGTAGTCGCGGATGAGGGGTAGTTACCTCTTCCACTCTTAGGCCTTCATAGTTATGAAAGAGTTGCCTCTTCATTTCGATGGAGGTCTTTTTATTAAGCCAGCGAAACTTATTATTCGCCTATCTGACTTCATTGGTTGAAGTTTTCATCTTTAGTCGAAACCTTTGAAACATTACTGATTACGCTGAGATAAAAGACTAGAGAGCTGTCACTCGTGTGATTTATCCAGTATAATTTTTCTTGATGCTTAATCGACCCAAACGCGACCCGTGAGGGACGTCACTCGACCGATGCAAGGTGATAAAAGTCAGTTGGCCAAAACAATCGCACCATCGTTATTGGTTTCTGAGGATACTGGTTGAAATTCATCGTACCGGTTTTGATCGTACTGATCGCTGTTAATGGGGGATTGTTCTTCTTTTCTAATTGCATTTAGTTGTTCGAGGAAGTCGTTGTACTCTAGTACCTCAACTTTGCCGTCCATGTGTTCAACGATTGCTGTCATTGATTCTACCCAATCACCTGAATTTAAATAATGAACGCCGTCGATAATCTTGTCTGCCGGGGTATGAATGTGTCCGCATATTACACCATCACAATTTCTCGCTTTAGCTAACTCGACAATTTTTTCTTCAAAGTTTGATATGAAATTTACTGCCCGTTTAACCTTGGCTTTTAAAACCTTGCTAATTGAGTAGTACGGTTTACCTCTATAGTTACGATACCTATTATAAATCCTGTTTAGTCGAAGGAGTGTTTGATAACCGAAGTCACCGATATGTGCGAGGAATGTGAATTGAGAGGTAATCGTGTCGTATATATCACCGTGAAAAACAAAATATCGTCTGCCGTTGAATTCAATTTGTATGTTCTCACGGAAAGCTAGGAGGTCGAACTTTAATGGAAGAATTCGCGATAGAACATCGTCGTGGTTCCCTCTTAGATAAGTGATTTGCGTATTATCTTTTTCCATCTTCTTTAATAACAACCGAACGAAACGTGTATTGTTTTTTGTCCAACGTCCCTTTCGCTTAAGTTGCCAACCATCGACGATATCTCCATTTAGGATTATTTCTTTGCAGGTAATATTTTTAATGAAATGATTTACCTTGTTGATACTACATCCAATAGATCCTAAGTGTACGTCAGATAGGATTACTTTTCTGTAATGTATTTTTTTCATTGTGTGGTCTTCTTTTGACCTAATAGAAAATATACTTACCACGAATTGATTTGTGCAAATGAAATCAATATTGTCATCATATTATTACGTTTTTGTGCTCATGTTGAAACAATTGAAACGTTCTCATACAGTGGCACTACTTTAAAAATCGCGGAAGCATGGCTAAAATTGTTTATGGCATTTCCGGCAGTGGCTCGGGGCACAATAGCGCAGCTGTCATTTTTTATTCATAAATTTATAAAATATGATTTTATATTTGCCCTAACCTGTTTTTTAGCGCCGAATGATATTCCCCTACTCTACAACAAAACCATGAGTTTTTAGGTCTGTCTATTACCTAGGAAATTCTAAAGTTCTACTAGCGATAGTAGAACTGGTTTTCTGATTAACCCTATAGTAATTGGCTAATCTGCTCTTTGACGTGACTACGCCTGACTTGGAGATTACTGATTAAAGAGTTCCCCGAATTGTTCAACTATTTGTTTGGAAACTTCAAGTTGAGCTTTATGTTTTGTGTCCATCTCATGTTCTGGTGAACAAATAATATTAACGACTTCAATGTGATTTTTTTTGAAGGCTAAGTCTTGAAACGAATCTCCAAACTTTATCGGAATGGTATTTTTTCTATTCATAATATTTGAAGCAAACGAGAAAAAATTACATAATTTTTGTTACATTAAATGGTCAATCAGGCAAAAAATTGAAAAAAACTTTGTGTAGCGATAATATTTTTCTAAATGCGAATACTCAGTTTTACAGTAAAAATCTCTTATCTCTCACTCCGGTTATATTATCTGTTAAATCTTTTACTGTACAAATTAGTAAACAATAAAAAATCCCTCGCCAACATATAAGTCAACGAGGGACAAAGCCAGCTACCAACTGGCGACCTAATACAAGCTAGCTACCTACATCTAACTTCAGCAGCCGGTAAAACCTTCTCATGAGTTTGTTACAGTATCATTTCAATCAAGTAAAAAAAGCCCCCGCCAACCTAAGTCAACGAGGGACATATAACCTACCAAGTTCTCTTTGTGATCAAGCTGCTAAGAACAGCTAGCAAAACTTTCTCATGAGTTTGTTACAGTATCATTTCAATCAAGTAAAAAAAGCCCCATAATTACTCGCTACCATAGCAGTGGCAGCACTTAAAAAAGAGGGCTGAAGCCGTCTTGCAATAATTGCTAATAACATTAACTTGAGCGCGAGGAGCGATGTAGTAGTCGCTTCCTTAACTAGGCCTTCGTCGTCATTTTTTTTCTCAGTGCCACATCACTGAGTTTTGGCGGCGGAGGTCTTTTCATTAGAGTCAGAGTAATTTTTCAAGAGCTTTAGTTACCCTGCAGTTTAAAAAAATTATGAGGCTATAAAAATAACAGTTGAACTGTAACTGTGTGACCCACGTTTGGGTCACAAATTTCTAACTAGATAAAATTAGAGTAAGGTCGTTTTTGACCAATACATTGAGGGGGAAATTGGAGCGGGTGAAGAGATTCGAACTCTCGACAGTCACCTTGGCAAGGTGGCGCTCTACCAGCTGAGCTACACCCGCTCCCAAAAAAGCGGAGGCAGAAACTAACTAAAATAAGATACTTTGCAAATTTTTTTTTAAAATCAATCGCACCTCACCTTCTAATTAATTTTATAAACTAGATAATTTAGATGTCGCAAATTGGGTGGATATGCGGCTTTAGATAAGATTTTGTTTAATCATTTAGTCTAAGGGTTGTAGAAATTATGAGGAAGTGCTCACTTTGAAGTCCTATTTAAGCTTTTTAAAAGATTTTGTTCAAAAAAATCGAATTCTTAACCTTTAGTTTGATTAAAAGTATTCAAAAAAACACTTGGCCTCGAGGTCGTAATAAGGTTTCCTGCGGTTCTGATTTCGCATGAAAATAATGATGATTACTAGAGGTATCTTTTTAGCAGGGCTAATTCTGGGATTATTAGCAATACCTAGTCTGATCGCTCAGGACAAAAAAGAAGAAAAAAAAGAGGAAAAGAAAGAAGAGAAACCGAAGCTAATTTCGGTTTTTAAAGACAAGGCACTAGAGGAAGGCGTTCGCAAATTTGTATTCGCTAAACGCTACAACAAAGAACCCTTGGTAGAAGCAGATCTGATTCATCTTTCTACTATCAAAGTTACTAATGCGGGAATCAAGGATTTGAGTGGTCTAGAAAAATGCCGTGCTCTAGCATCTCTAGATCTTGCCGGTAATGACATTACCGACTTTAGCGCAATCAAGGACCTCAAGCGCATACAATATTTAAATCTAGCAAAGAATAAGATTGAAAATATTGAACCGATATCCGGATTAACAGCTCTGCAGTATATCGAACTCTCCAATAATCGAGTAAAAAATTTAAGCCCACTCGAAAAGCTTAGTAACATGCGCTCACTTTATCTTTCAAATAATCGTATAAGCGATTTTTCACCAGCTCTTAAACTTAGTAAGCTTTGGTCGCTATACCTAGACCATAATCAGATCACAAAACTTGATGGTGTCGCCTCACTCAAGAGCCTAACAACTCTTTCTGCAGGCAATAACGAACTCACCGATCTAAGCCCTCTTAATGGTCTAACTCGACTACATTTCTTGTTTCTTGAGAACAATAAAATTGCCAATTTAGATGCCCTCGTTTCTATGGCTAGTACTGACTACAAGGGACCGAAAAATTTTGCTCCTTTCCTTCGCCTCTACATGAAGGGAAACCCAATAGATGGCGCAACAGATAGTAGATTAAAATTTGCACGATTAATGAAATTTGGTGTTCGTGTAGAAACTCCGCGCCAACCCGAATTAGTTACCTTTAATAGCACTGGGTGGTCCGGTGAGTTAAACGGCGAACAATTATCTGCTTTTCATAAAGATATTCTTCAGCGCTTCGATCTAGTCAAAGACGCCAAGATTCAGTTGCAACTCAATGTCACACCGGAAGATGGTATCACAAAACAAGAAGTTGATGAGTTAAAGGCGGCACTAAAGAAACTTGGCTTAAACGACAAAGTCGATCTTAGCCTATAAAATCAAAAGCCAATATTTTATTAGCCCGAGCATTGCTCGGGCTTTTTTATTACCAAATCATGAGCTTAATTAGCCTATTTTCATTCCATTATTTGAAATTAATTGATATGCATTTCCTTAACAGAGAATTAATTTTCTTTAAGTAAATTTTTAAATGGCTGGTCACAACAAATGGTCTAAGGTTAAAAGGCAAAAGGGGGTCACTGACGCTAAGAAAGCAAAGGTATTTGCTAAACTTGCCCGTGAAATTGGTATAGCAGTAAAGGCAGCAGGACCAGAGGCCGATCTTAATCCGCGCCTTCGAATGATTCTCCTCAAATGCAGGAGTGCCAATATGCCAGCTGATAATATTGAACGCGCGATCAAAAAAGCTGCAGGGGATGATGACGGAGCCAATTACGAAGAGTTAACCTATGAAATTTTCGCTCCGGGAGGAGTAGCAATACTCGTTCACGCAAACACAGACAACCGTAATCGTACCGCCTCTGATATTCGTCATGTAGTGACTAAAGCCGGCGGACAGCTTGGCAGCGCTGGAGCAGTGACGCGGCTATTTGAACGAAAAGGACAAATTATAATAGACCGTGAAGCAGCCGAAGAAGACATGATGATGGAACTTGCCTTGGAATCTGGCGCTGATGATTTCACTGCAGACGAAAATGGCTATGAAATCCTAACTGACCCAGCACAATTTGAACCTGTTCATAAAGCAGTGGAAGATAAAGGTGTTACTACACTTTCAGCTGAGATTACTTACATTGCCCAACAAACTACTGCTATAGATGAAGCAGGATCAGAAAGCATTCAACGCTTGGTAGATATTTTGGAAGAAAACGAAGACGTAAGTGATGTGTTTACCAATGCTGAATCACCAGAAGCAACAAACTAATTTTATATTCCACTGATACGTTCTTTGTGACTATACACATTAAATTTCCTTTCCCTAAGAAATCCAATCAATGTTTGCCCACTTTCTTTAGCCATATCTACAGCTAAGCTTGATGGTGCAGATACTGCGCAAATGATTCCCACACGTCCTGCAAGTGACTTTTGTATAATTTCAAATGAAGCACGACCGCTAACCATCAAAACACAATCCTCAAGAGGCATGCGATTTTTCAAAAATAAATGACCAAGAATTTTATCAACCGCATTATGTCTGCCAATATCTTCACGGAGAACTAGCAACTCCCCATTTCGGTCAAATATCCCTGCGGCGTGCAGCCCACCTGTTTTATCGAACGTAGACTGCTTAGCTCTGAGCTTTTGAGCCAAAGTAAGAATTTTATCAACACTGATTACTGTCTCAATTTTATTTAATGGCTCAAAGATATTCTGTAATGACTCAATAGACGCCTTACCACAAAGCCCACAGCTTGAACTAGCGTATACATTCCGTTTAAGCCTATCTAAATTTATCTCAACTTCAGGCGACAGGAACACATTTAGAATATTTTTATGCAAAGAAGCTTCACCTTGCTGACAGTAAGCGATCTCTAAAACATCACTTGAATTGGTAATAACCCCCTCCGCCAACAAGAATCCTATTGCCAATTCTTTGTCATGCCCAGGCGTGCGCATAGTTACAACTATAGATTCACCTTTAACTCTAATTTCAAGAGGCTCCTCACGCGCTACCCAATCTTCAGTTTCATTGTCTAGCCCTCCATTAGCCCAACGCATAACTCGCGTGTTAGCAACACGAATATCTTCAGTTTGATTTCCTGATGGACACATAGCACCTGCCTGCTACCAGAAGCAGCGCTTAGTTGAAAGAAGGATTTGACATCATGCACCTTCATCGCGACCTTACGTAGCAGATATGCAGAAATGGAAAACAATCCTAATAAGTGCTTCAGCCGGTATTATCTTAGTCGGATGTGCAGAAAGTAAAAACGTTGAAGCGACCAGCAAACCTCTTGATCCAGATGTAATTGCATACCCATTGAACACGTGTCTTGTAGCTGACAAAAAACTTGGAAGTATGGGAAAACCTCACGTATTTATTCACGAAAAGAGGCAAATCAAATTCTGTTGTATTGGCTGTGATGACGAGTTTAATTCCAATACAGAAAAGTACATCAAAAAATTCGATCAGGCTGTCTCAAAAAACAAAGCCACTACAAATCAGCAAACTGATTCCAGTAATTCACTTAAATAGAAATATAGTCTATTAAAATTTCTTGGAAGCTTTATCCCTTAGTCAGTTAACTTTGATTTTGTTAACACAAAAAGATATTTTTTATGAATAACTCAAGTCGACGAAATTTCTTACTCCACACTTCCATAGCTGCTGCTACTACATCGCTAGGCATAGGATGTTCGACAACTTACCGTACAAACCAAATAACTAATCATAGGCCAGTCATCATTTCGACATGGTCTTTTGGTAAACCAGCTAATGAACTTGCTTTGCAAACTTTGCAAGACGGTGGATCGGCATTAGATGCTGTAGAACAAGGGATTCGCTTGGTTGAATCATCTGGAAATAGTTCTGTTGGCCTAAGCGGTAATCCGAATGCAGCAGGGGTACCACAGCTTGATGCCTGTATTATGAATGGACCTGGACATAGAGCTGGTAGCGTCGCTGGAATTGAAGGAGTTGTACATCCCATTACAGCTGCTCGCCTAGTAATGGAAAAAACCCCGCATGTCATGCTTGTAGGCCGAGGAGCTCGCTGGTTTTCTGAACAACAGGGGCTTAAGACAAATGATAATGCCGAAGATAAAAAACGCTACGAAGCATGGCTGAAAAAGCAAAAGCAAAACTCACTAAATAAAGAAATAAACTCAGACAACCATGATACCGTCACCTTAATCGTAATCGACAAAAACGGAGATATCGCCGGTGGCTGTTCAACTAGCGGTTTGAGTGGAAAAATACCTGGCCGTGTCGGCGACTCACCCATTATTGGCAGTGGACTTTATGTTGATAACGAAGTAGGTGCTGCTGGTGCAACCGGTTTAGGGGAAAATGTCATGCGTTACTGTGCCTCTTATCAGGTAGTAGAGAATATGCGACAAGGCATGTCGCCAACTAAAGCATGCGCAGAAGCAATAAAGCGAATAGCTCGAATCGACCCATTAGGGATGAACCTAGGAATCAATTTTATCGCTATTAATAAAAGAGGAGAATTTGGAGCAGCTGGGACTCAAGCTAACTTTCCCTACTCAATCACAACAAAAGATTTTAGCGAGGTGCGTAAAGGACAAGCGCTGAGCGCGGCATACCAAAAAGAAGGTGGCAATGAAAAGTAAGTTTAAATTATTTAATAATTAATAACTATCGTATTAAACTCTTTAAATCTTTTTTGTGGGCATGAATACGCTCAATTTCTTTTGCTGATAAAGCACGATTAAAACATGCTAGTTCGTCGAACAACCCCATGTAATAAAGACCTATAAGTATACGGTGCGGTTTACCGGCCCAAGAGTATTGCTGATTCCATCCTTCAATCGAGCCTTCTTTTTTTCCATTAAGATAAAGTGAGGAGATACCGTTTTTGTTACCCGTATTGAATCGCTTCCATGTGAAGGCAACGTGAGTCCATTTATCTTTACTAAATGGATTAGACTTGGCAGGAACTAAAGGCCGCTCAGGTTCAGGGATATTTTTATTTTCGGGATTCCATATTTTCTTGTCGGCAAATGCTCCCAAACGGAACGATCTAGGATTACCCTCCTTATTAAAGTCTACAAAAAAAGAAGCATCATTCCACGTGTTAGGAGTAATTTGAATCGGATCTACATATCCAGTATCGAGCCCATTAATAGGGTCAACTTTTAGCCAAAAGCTCACAGAGCCACTCCAATTATTTTTTTTAAACGAAAAGTTTTTTTCTCCATCATAAAATAGCCATTTAGCTTCTCGCTTTGTAAAAAGAAGCGCGTCTCCTGTAACCCCTTTACCTTTGGCTAATTGCGTCAGACCCCCAGTTTGATTTCCTTCCTTTGGCTGCTTCTCAACAAGCGTAAAGAGGCGATTATCCCCTTTGGCTATGTCGGCATTTATACCTTTATCAAAAGACGCATAAAAAGTAAGCGATGACTTAATCGAAGTCTCACCAATTGTTTTGATCGAAATACCAAAAGCGAATCCAAATAAAAGAATCAAACGTGAAAATGAAGAAAAGCATTTCATGAACAAATTTTGACTTAGCGTTTGATTAACAGCAAGCAAAGGCACAAAAAAACCGCGCTTAAAGCGCGGCTATAAAGATATAAAAGAATAAATCAACTTACATTTTACCGCCATAAATAGCGTTAGAGCCGAGTTCTTGCTCGATACGTAAAAGTTGATTGTATTTCGCTGTTCGATCGCTGCGACTAAGTGAACCGGTCTTGATCTGGCCAGCATTTGTTGCAACAGCAATATCTGCTATTGTAGCATCTTCTGTTTCACCAGAACGATGACTGATAACAGAAGTGTAATTATTACAATGCGCCAATTCAACAGCATCTAAAGTCTCAGTTAGTGAACCAATCTGATTAACTTTAACTAAAATTGAGTTAGCCACACCAGTATCGATTCCCTTTTTAAGGAATTTTGTATTTGTGACAAATAAGTCATCTCCGACAAGTTGCACGCGATCGCCTATCTTTTCAGTTAATAGTTTCCAACTCTTCCAATCATTCTCGTCACAGCCATCCTCAATACTAATGATAGGGTATTTTGCGGTCAGCTCCTCATAAAATGAAACGAGATCAGAACCAGACAACTTTTCTCCTGTACTTTTTTTGAAAACGTATTTCTTCGTGCTCTTGTTATAAAACTCACTAGAAGCAACATCTAGAGCAAGAAAGATCTGTTTACCTGGCTTATATCCAGCATCCTTAGTTGCTTTCAATATAGCCTCAATAGCATCTTCAGCACTATTTAAATTGGGAGCAAAACCTCCTTCGTCGCCAACCGCAGTAGACAGGCCCTTCTTCTTTAAAACAGCTTTAAGAGAATGGAAGATCTCAGTTATCGCTTGTAGCCCTTCACTAAAAGTGTCAAAGCCCTTAGGCATAATCATAAACTCTTGAAAATCAATAGGGGCATCAGAGTGTGCCCCGCCATTAATAACATTAGCCATTGGTACAGGGAGCACCTTTGAATTTGGACCTCCTAAGTATTTATAAAGTGATTGGCCAAGGCCATCAGCAGCAGCGTGTGCGTTGGCCATAGACACGGCCAAAATAGCATTTGCCCCAAGCTTAGATTTAGTAGAAGTACCATCAAGATTTAACATTGTGTTATCAACAGTCAACTGGTCAGTTGAATCTACCCCCTCAAGTGCCGGAGCGATTTTTTTAGTAATGTTGTTAACCGCTTTTTTTACGCCCTTACCAAGGTAACGACTTTTAACTCCGTCTCGCAATTCGAGCGCTTCATTTTCACCGGTACTGGCCCCGCTAGGAACGGCAGCACGACCAATGGCACCTCCTCGAAGGCCTACTTCTACTTCAACTGTGGGATTACCTCGTGAGTCAAGAATCTCACGGGCCTGGATACTTTCAATTCTAGTCATATCACAAAAAGTCCAATACGGACGGGTCGGCATAATAGGTTGCGTTTCACTCCCGTCAAGCGACAGGTTCACGATTAAGCCTTTACCACCTCTAATTAAAAATGATGCTATTTTACCAAAATCTCTTCACCAGCCTCACTCCATTTGGCTGTAGCAGTAAAGTTCCCACTACTCCAACTGCCTTCTTCTTTACGCTGTCCATTCTTATACCAATAGATAGCTTCACCATTCGGATTGCCATTTTTCATATACACAGCGCTACGTAACAACCCATTATCCCACCACATTTTCCAACGCCCATCTTGAAGCCCATTACTATAAGAACCTTCAGCCTGTTTCCAGCCCTCAACAACCCAACGTTTAACACGACCAGTGAACGGTTTGGATTCGCCAATCACATACCAACGATCTTCTTTCAACTCCAACCTGCTTTCTTCCTTGAAGCGTTCACGTTGAGAACTTCGAATTGATGAAGCTGCAGACAACGGAGCAGATGCAGGTTTAGAAATGTCTTCCGACAATTTAATTTCTGGTTTAGGTGTTACAGCAATCGGCTCGTCTGTGATCCTTTCTTCATCTGCGTCTTGTCTATTGTTCTCAGTAACGAGTTCGGGAGAAGATTTAGTTTCAATTGGTTCAGGGTCTATAGCTTTTTCAGATTCCACGGCTGATGGGTTTAAAGCTACCTCAGCTAAGGATTTAGAAATTGGTTCTGAATTGGTTTTGGCAATGCTGGCTTTATTGGGAGTAGCTTTTTGTTTTTCTTCTAATTTGGAGGATTCTTTAGATCCACATCCCATCATAAGAATTGAAGATACAACGAGGCAGGCAGTCAAATATTTCATAACCCAAAATTCTCGAAGTTCATCCCACATGGCAAGACCGTTTCACTTAACTATTTATAATAAACAAACATTATCCAATTAATACTTAATACAAAAGATATGATCGGGCTCACATAAATTATTATTTCAACTCTTCAGCTGGTTTTGTGGATGGAGGTGTTTTTGGTTCTTCTTTCTTTTTAGCTGAATCATCAGAAACTTGTTTTACTCCCTCAACCCAAGCGGCTTCTTCTTCTTTTTCACCCGCTTCATCGTACTTAATCCAAATCCCATCCCTGTTTCCATCCTTGTAACTACCTTCCCAGTGAATTTGACCGTTTGAATGCCACTGCTTCCAAGCACCAGTAGGCTTGCCATCTATAATTTGACCTTGTTGCGCTTTATTTCCATTAGGGTGATAGACCAGCCCGTCACCGGTATAAACAACAGATTCACCTTCCTTATAATAAAGACCATCACTACCGCGTTTTACTCCAACTTCATCTCTCCTAATTTGCAAAAACAATACAGCTAAAATGGCCAAGATTACTACAATCCACTTCATATGTGCCAACTTTACTTCCGATCCTTAGATCCTGCAAAGTAAATCCATGATCTTAGTGAAGTGTTTAAATTGAGTAGAATTTCCTTCTCCATGCTGCTCTCCTAATGGACACTTACAGCCCATGTCGGAAAACTTGTTTGACTTAAGTGGAGAGGTTTCTGTGGTAATCGGCGCAACAGGCGCACTAGGTGGAGCATGCGCGCTGGCAATGGCCAAAGCCGGAGCAGCAATTGCAGTAGTAGGTCGTAATGCCGAACGCGGAGAAGCACGTGTAACCGAGATAACTAATGTTGGCGGTAAAGCAAAATTCTTTAATTGCGATGCGATGGACTCTAACAGCCTAAAGTCTTGTCATGAAGAAATCGGAAAATCACTAGGCCCACCTACTGTACTGCTTAATGCCGCTGGAGGCAACGATCCTGATGCAACAGTTACGCCAGAAATGCCATTCGAAAATATTCCACAGCCTGCTTGGGCTAAAGTTTTTGACTTAAACCTTGTCGGCGGATTCTTGCTTCCATGCCAAGAATTTGGACCAGCAATGTGTGATCGTGGCAAAGGCAGCATAATCAATATTGCCAGTGTAACATCGCACCTGCCGCTTTCAAAAGTAATTGCCTACTCCGCATCAAAAGCAGCCGTACTTAGCGCAACTCGATTTTTGGCTCGAGAATGGGCAAATAAGAATGTGCGCGTTAACAGTATCACTCCTGGTTTCTTTCCAGCTGAACAAAATAAAAAACTGTTATTTAATGAAGACGGATCACCAAGTGATCGAGCAAAAGCAATATTTGGACATACACCTATGAATCGATTTGGAGATCCAAAAGAACTTGCTGGAGCAGCGGTTTATCTTGCAAGTGAAAAAGCAGCAAGTTTTGTCACCGGATCTGACATAGTTGTTGATGGGGGATTCTTAAGCCAAACAATCTAAAAAACGTGGGACTTATTTCCAAAAAAGTTTCCGAAGGGAAACTGCTCAGCTCAAGCCAGGCAATTGAAGTCGTTACAAAAGCGATGCCTGAAGTAGATTTCTGTAATAGCAAAGTACTACTGATCGTACCTGATGCCACCCGCACTGCTCCGGTTGGAGAATTGTTTAAGGCCATACATAACCAAATAGGCAGTGTTACGTCTGCACTTGACGTCATGATCGCTCTCGGCACACATCAGGCTATGAGTGAGACAGCAATTGAGGAACGATTGGAAATATCTCACAATGAACGAATAACCCAATATTCCAAGGTACAATTTTTAAACCATGCTTGGGATGATCCTAGCGAGCTAAAAAATATTGGCACTATTTCTGCCAAGGAAATTAGCGATCTTAGTGGTGGACTATTTGAGATGGACGTACCGGTTGAAATTAATGCTAATTTATTCAATTACGATCATATCGTGATCATAGGGCCAGTATTCCCACATGAAGTTGTTGGTTTTTCTGGTGGAAACAAATATCTCTTTCCTGGAGTTGCAGGCCCTCAAGTGCTTAATTTTTTCCACTGGCTAGGAGCAGTAATTACTACCCCAAAAATTATCGGACACAAATGGACGCCTGTCCGTAAAGTCATCGATCGAGCAGGCGCAATGTTGAAAATCCCGAAAATAGCTTTTTGTATGGTTGTTGAAAATGATGGAATGTGCGGACTCTTTGCCGGTCCTGTAGAGGAAGCATGGGCTGCCGCCAGCGATCTATCTGCAGAGCGCCATATTATAATTAAAGATAAGCCATATCATACTATCGTCGCTTGCGCACCAGAGATGTACGACGAAATTTGGACCGCAGGCAAATGCATGTATAAACTGGAACCAGTACTAGCCGACGGAGGTGAACTAATTATTTATGCACCTCATATAAGCGAGGTTTGCATTACTCACGGTAAAACGATTGATAAAGCAGGATACCACTGCCGCGACTACTTTCTTAAGCAATGGAATCAATTTAAGGACATGCCTTGGGGAGCCCTCGCTCACTGCGTTCATGTAAAAGGCTTAGGTAAATTCGAGAACGGTGTTGAGACACCGCGTGCCACAGTGACACTTGCCACGCAAATCTCAGAGAGCAAATGTGAGCAGATAAATCTCGGCTACCGCGATCCAAAAACAATAAACCCACAGGATTATGCAAATCGTGAACACGAAGGTATCTTATTAGTTCCACACGCTGGGGAACGCCTCTTTCGACTAGCTAACCCACCTGCTTGGGCTTAATAGGAAACAATTCTTACTTCGATTCAAGTAAATCAACATCACCAGTATTCCAAGAATATTGCGCCCCAATAATCTCTAAACCTTCATTATCTATTTGATCAGCGAGGATTTTAGAACAAAGGCGAAGTTGATCAACAGACTGAAGAATATTCCCCCTGACAGCGCGATTTAGTAGTTATTCTTTCTCAAAACCTGAATTCATCAATGGTTTCACTGCAGGCTTAAGACGGTTAACAATTGAACTCAAATTCTAAGATGGTATCTCTGTCGGAAACCACGAATCAGAACATGCTTATAAAAAAGCGTAAGGTTCTTAACCTGATTGAAGTTCAATCCGACGGTCAGTATTAGCTAAGAATCCCAAAAGAGAGTTTCCAGACTCAAAACGTTTGTTGACCTCTTTTAGTTTATCGAGTGCTTCTTTTGCAGTAATCATTCTAGCTCTCAAATAGACCAAGTTTCAACAGTACTGACCAATGATCGCACCGCAATTCCGGATGCACCCTTCGGGGCATTCGGCTGCGCTTTATCTAGATTGGCAGTGCCGGCTATATCTAAGTGAACCCAAGATGTCGAATCAACGAATTGCTCGAGAAATTTTGCAGCAGTAATAGTCCCTGCTTTCCGATCCGTCCCGGCATTTCGCAAGTCGGAAAGATCACCCTTCATGGGTTCTAAATAGTCATCATTCATAGGTAACTCCCAAAATTGTTCGCCGATACTTTTTCCAGTCGCCTTTATGTGCGATTGCAGAGAATTATCATTACCCATCATTCCAATGTTTACAGCTCCCAAAGCTATACTAACTGCCCCAGTTAATGTAGCCGCATCTATTAAGTGGGTTGCACCTTGCTGAACGGCATAAGTGAGTGCATCTGCCAAAACAAGCCGCCCTTCTGCATCAGTATTTATAACCTCAATAGTCTTGCCGTTCATCGCTTGAACGATATCGCCAGGACGAGTTGCAGTCCCGCTTGGCATGTTCTCAACCAACCCTAGCAAACAACTAACACGCTGAGGAATATGTAGTCGTGCAATCGCAGTTATCGCCCCAAACATTGTTGCTGCACCCGCCATGTCGTACTTCATCTTCTCCATTGAATTAGCCGGTTTAAGAGAAATCCCACCAGTGTCAAATGTCACACCTTTACCAACCAAAAATAAATGTGAATCATTAACAACTTCAGTCGGGTTCCAATCCAATCGAACTAATCGAGGAGGCCTCGCAGAACCCTTGGCTACACTTAAAAGCGAACCAGCACCGAGGGTTTCAAGGCTGGCTTCGTCTAAAACTTCAACTTTTAAACCGGCAGCAATACCCATCGACTCAGCTATCTCAGCGAACTCTTCTGGGCCTAAGTCATTTGCAGGAGTATCCACTAGCCGGCGTGTCAAATTCACAGATTCACCAACAATAATTCCCGTCTCAAGATCAGATTGTTCAGCCCCAGGCGCAATAATTATAATTTCCTCAACTGTCGAAGCTACCTCATCACTTTTATATTTTGGAGGTTCATACCCCCCGTAAACACATCCCTCTGTAACTGAACGCACCAAATCTCCATCATTTAAAGCAAAGACCAGACTTTTAAATTTGCGTTTTTGCGCAGCTCGTAAAGCTTGGCCTGCCATACGAAATGCCTGATCTGCATCAAAGGTTTTGCCAACCCCCATGAGTATCAATCGGCTCGCAGCAAGGTCGTTCGGTTCATGAATAATAGTCAACTCACCATGCTTGCCGGTTATCTCTCCGGATTGACGCAAGCGAGAAACCAAAGTTTCTGCCCTCTCACCAAGTTTTGCACCTCCAACCAAAGGAACGAACACAGAATCACATTTTAGCTCAGCTAACGGTCCGTCATGTAAACGAATATTCATAAAGTCCCTACATCATCCGGGGTCAATGCCATCTTGTAAAGAGGCTAACGTAGATTAAGATCTTGAACTTTGCTTGTTCATAAGCTTCGGCAGGTCTATCCTCCTAGCAAATGAAATCGATAAGTATAATTAGGGTGATTATTGCATTGGGAATATGTTTTAGCATAAAAAATAACACTTTATTAGCAGCTGATGGCGCTAAAAAATTAAAGGCTTTCGGCCATGAAAATTGCATCGAACTAAAAAACAAAACTACACGCGTTATACTTGCACCATCCGGAGGTCGCGTTCTTTCTTACGAAATCAGCGGAGTAAACACACTCTACTTAAGCAAATCTGACAGTGAGGGAAAGGGGGGCTCCAGCGCTGGCCGATTTGACATCGGTCCAGAGCGCGTACTACCTCGACACGAACTACTGTGGAGCGGAACTTACAAAGGTGAAATCACAGGAACTCGATCCGCTAAATTTACTAGTGGAAAAGATGCCGCAACCGGCTTTCAAATCATACGGGAATTTAAACTCGCCAGTAAAGGAACTCATCTTCGTATTAAGCAAACTGTTGTTAATATCTCCAATCAAACTAATCAAGTTTGTTACTGGTGTAGAACTTTTGTGCACGGCAAAGGTATATGTGTTGTACCTGTTACAAAACATAGTCGTATGCCTCGCAAACACGTAATATACGAAAACGGCACCACAATTAACTTCCTCCCAGAAGATGAAAAAATCACTCAGCGTGATGGCTACGTACTTGTTGAAGGTCCACCAAGGAAACCAAAGCTCGGATTCGATAGTAAGTCTGGATGGATGGCCTATTTCATGCAAAACGACCTACTCTTTGTAAAACAGTGGCCTACATTCCCTAAGAAGCCTTACAATGAGATGGCGGGATTGACACTTTCTATCTGGTATCCTGATGGGCCGATGTGCGAACTCGAACCGATTGGCCCTCAAGAAATCCTAAAACCTGGTGAAAAAGCTTCCTTTACTGAAGATTGGTGGGTAGCTGAACAAAAATTTCCTGGTGATGCAAAATCAGTGAATCTTGAGGAATTAGAAGCTAAGGTCAAAAAGCTAACTAATCCAAAAAAATCTATATAAAAAAGTCTAGGGACTTTTCGCGAATGGTAACGGGCCATAAATGTGAACAGCAAATGGCTCAAATCGTTCAGCAACCCATGTGCCATCTGAAATTGCAAAACGATCCTCAAACGTTACCGGAACTGGATCAACTACATTCCAAGGCAACCGAAACCGATAAGTGTGAAATAGCGGAGTTGTATTAACTGCGAGAATATAATGTCCCGGCAGGATAGATTTATCACCCAACTTAACATTTAAAAGAACTGACTGCACACTCGCCTCAAGCGCAGAATTGAAACGCGTATCTTGATTCTCAAAATGATGTGCCTTTGGCCACCAAACATGCTCTGCATTAAATAATACATCACGCTGTCTCACTTCCGCTACCACTCTCTTTAGCGCAGACCAAAGCTCAGGATATTTTTTCTCTTTTAACAGCATATCAGCATAACTGAAGTAAAATATTCCATTCGCACCGCGAGCCAAAGCACTATAGGTCATACTGCGTAATTCGTATTCAGTTGGAGGTCTTAAATTTTCTTCACCTGCAAGCACGCTCTTATGAGCACTCCAATCAAATGACTGAATCACAGCGATTAGAGGTCTTTCTGAATCTGTCGCAAGTCGAGCTTTATGAATATGTTGAGAGAAATTAGCTAAAGGCAGCCATGGAACCGGATAACGATCTACCATTGTAATGTCAGCAATGTTACCATACCACTGAGACTCATCCCCCTTATAAAGAACCACACTTGTAGGCTTAATCGCTCCAGCGCGCTTTATAACATTATGAGCCTCCTTCACCTTCATGGGAGATACCCTTTGCATATCCGGTTCATCGATTAGATACCAAGACCATAATGCTGGATGTCTGTCTAATTGGGCTATTTTTGATCGAGCCTTAGCAGAATTAAATGATGCCCCTGCAGATGATCCAGGCGAAGCCAAAACCCTCAGCCCATTCCTTTCAGCAGTATCCAAATAATCAATATCTGCAGGCCCTGTAACTAGATTGAAACCAGCCTCAGCAACATCTGGAAGATTTGCAGAACTACCAACTGAATAAATACCAACAGGATATTCCTGATTATTTACCACTTTGCAGCCCAAAAAAAAGGTTGCTATGAATAAAAAACAAATTAGACGAAGCATATGCGCATTATAGGAGCTAATAGTAACATCGATCAATTCAAGTGCAAGGGGCCAAGCAAATCAACCAAGCAAACCTTAAAATTGAATAAAATTAAAAAACCGCTTGTAAAAGCCAACACTATTTTGCACTTTGTCCACCCCTTAAGTGCACTCGTGGTGGAATTGGTAGACACGCAACCTTGAGGTGGTTGTGCCCCTAAAGGCGTGAAGGTTCGAGTCCTTTCGAGTGCACCAATTTTCCTAAGAAATAACTCAGTTCGAGATTATTCTTTCAGTTCCCATTCCTCTCTATCCGTTAGCTTTTCGCAAAATCGGTTAGCGGATGTTAGCGGAATGCGGGTTAGTAAGTCTACAAACCACGGCAACGTAAGGTGGCGTACCACCTACTTTTCTATCGAAAAAAAAGTTCAACTAAATGGAATGTTACTTTGTCACTTGTCTGTATAATTTGAGCAACACTCTCCTCTAATTAAAGGTTTCTATCATCCCACTCAAATGGATAAAAATCTACAGAAAGAATTTAAAACGACAGAGTATAAAGTTCAAAAAGCTTCAGATAATCATTTGATTAATTAATTTAAATTATTGCTAATAAGCAACTTAGAATCGATGTATTAAATATTATGAAAATTTGGCAAGAAGAGTGCTAATAGAATATCGTGCTTAACATTTTGTACAAAGTAACAATGTCAGAGCGAAATAATAATATTAAATCTAATTATATGAGAACGAAATTAATCGGTTCACTGAAAAGTGTATTTCTTTTTACACTATTAACATTATTGCCAATGGAAATATTGGCGCAAGAATCAGCTCCTTCTCCACCGCCATCAACTAATATAGGCGATCTTGGACCACTTTTAGAGAAAAATGAAAAAGAAGAAGCCGTAAATGAATATGGACCAGCATTTGTAGAAATGGTTCAAGAATCTGGCGTTTATGCTCCGGCCTTTGATTTCTTCACAACTAGCATGCTATGGACAGTAATTGCAGCAGCCCTTGTATTTATAATGCACTTAGGTTTTGCCTGCTTAGAATCTGGATTATGTCAGGCAAAAAATACTGTTAATATTCTTTTCAAAAATGTTTTTATTATCTCTATCGGTGTTTTGACTTATGCCCTATGGGGATTCAACACTCATTATCCTGGAGACAGTTGGATTATCGGTGGCTGGCTAGCTCTAGGAGGGAGTATCGGTGATTTAAATGCCGATGGAGGTTCTACCTTTAGCTATGGAGGTCTAGATCTAGCTATGACAGGATACGGTGACTTTATTTTCCAATCAATGTTTGCAGCTACAGCAGCAACAATTGTATCAGGAGCGGTCGCCGAAAGAATTAAACTTGGGACATTTATGATATATGCCACAATTCTCGTTGGCTTCGGTTACACTATCGCAGGTTCTTGGCACTGGGGCGGAGGATGGTTAGCCGGCTTAAATGGAGATGCTGGATTTAAAGACTTCGCAGGGTCTACAGTAGTTCATGCCTTTGGTGGTTTCGCCGCACTTGCAGCTGTTATTGTGTTAGGGCCAAGAAGTGGTAAATATGTTAATGGAAAAGTAAAACCAATACTTGGCCACAGTATGCCGCTTGCTACCATAGGTGTATTTCTATTGTTTTTAGGATGGTTTGGATTTAACGGGGGTTCTGTTCTATCTGCTAACCCTGGTCCATTAGGATTAGTCTTTACCACTACCACACTCGCTGCATGTGCAGGAGCAATTGCGGCAATTTCTGTAGCTTGGATTAAGTTTGGAAAGCCTGACTTATCCATGGCTTTGAACGGGGTACTTGCCGGCTTGGTAGGAATCACTGCTAATGCAGATATTGTTTCCCCTATTGGAGCAATTGGTATTGGAGCAATCGCTGGGGTTATAATGTTTGTTTCGGTAATTATTTTCGACAGTGTTTTGAAAATTGACGACCCAGTAGGAGCAATTTCTGTTCACGGTATATGCGGAATTTGGGGAACTTTAGCATGCGCATTATTTGATACTACCGGAAGCGGCTATACAATAGGCGGTCAGCTTATTGGATGTTTATCTGTCTGCGCATTTGCCTTTATATTCTCTTTTGCTCTTTGTCACATATTGAAAGCTATAGGAGGCATAAGAGTTTCAGAGGAAGAAGAAAAACTGGGATTGGACGTTAGTGAACATGGCCAACCAGCTTACTCTCCAGCTGATTCTTTGGGCAGTGAATCTATGGCAATGTAACTTCCATGAGCATTGAATTTATAATCATTTCTTTTACACGCGGTTGTTTTTGTTACTTGTAAACAGTTAGTGTCGAGGTGGCCGACTTTTGCCTTAGTCGGTCACCTTTTTTTATAAAAAAATTCTAATGTCACCTCGCAAAGAACAGAACTTAATCTATTCACAAATAAAAGAATGTATGAATAGAATATACACATTAGAAGAAAATGATTTTGTTAATGAAATGCATTATTTTGATGTAGACAAAATCCTTACAGAGGAATTTTATAAAATTTTCAAATTAATGGATTTAAACTATATTAATTTGAATGGAGCAAAATTGTAAAATTCTCAGTTTGCTTTTCATCATTCGTAAACTGCGATTTTCTCATTAATCAGATTCAATACATCTAGTTAGACAGGTTGAAATAATAGAGCGAAAAAAATTATTAATTCGTTCAGGCGACGGAGAGTTTGAATATTCACTCCTCGTCTTTTTTTGTCTTACTCAAGTTTAGCCAAATCCTCTTGATGGTATCCTCCTGCCTTTTACCTTTTGGCCCCACCATACTTGCTGAATAATGTTGAAATCTACGCAAAGGCAGCTGGAAGTAACCATTAGAATCATTCTCTCTCACCCATTTGTAAGCGTACTCTAACCATTTGTTACGATATGACTCTGACTGATTTATAAACCAATTAATTTCATCCCAGCCCCAAACATGAATTTTGTCAGATTCAAGATATTTACCAGGATGATCTGAATTACCAAAATTATCTATCTCAACAATATAAGGTAATGAATCACAAGCCCATCCACTTGGACTTATTCCCCCGGCGCTTCGACCATATATACTATCGCTAAATCCCTTTTCTAAAATAGCTTGATGCGGTCGCCCATTTAACGATTTAGGCCGTGAAGGAAATGAATGAAGATCGAACATTAGCTTGCCATCATGCACAATACCTCCACTTGGAACATGTGCATCGCAAAGAACAAGATTTCGACGAGCATGTTTCTTTGCATAACTGCGAATGCGAGCCATCATATCTCTCCAGTGAATATGCTTTCTGTCACGGTCATCCATAATTTCCACCTGCCCAAAATGAATTGCCTCAAGGCCCATATCAATCCAACGCTTGGCTACATAAAAAAACCACATTTTTGTTTCAATTCTGCTCATATCCGGGACTGAAGCCCCTTTTTCCCAGTGATTAACTCTCCGGCCTAATGGATATATCATTTTTTTATAGTCAAAATTTCTATTCTCTGGACTTAAACTAAACTCCTTAAATACCGCAGATGGTATTTTAACATTATTTACATCAGTTGTGACAATTTCGAAGATGGCACCCTGAAGAATAATATCTGAATCTATTTGATGGATTTGCTTAACAAAAGGTGCTCCTTTATCAATTAGAGCATCTATTTTAGATTCGTTACCCCACATCCAAATCACACGACCGGCAAATTTAACTCCAGTGTTTTGAATCATCCGTAAGTCATCATCCAAGGCTAGATGAAGCAAAGAGGCAACTGTCGCACTTCGAGCTAAATAGTTCTCAAGAACAGAGCGAGAGATATTTTCTTTAAACAAATAATTTGGTTTTTTTTCACTTCCTTGAATCTCCCCAAAAGCGAAAAGGAAAAGAAACGCTAAAAATATTGTAATTAAACTTAAGCCTAAACTACTAAATTTAATCACTATTGAACCTTTAGTCTTACTCATCACTGTTCATCAGCCTTTGCTTAACTCAGTAAATTCTTAAGCGCATAAAGTATGCTTAGTTCAAAATGAACCTAAACAGTCAATCGATAATAGCTTCTCTCACAATTGCTCCAATTTTTTTTGGAAGATCAGATGGCTTTTGAACCATGTACACAAGAGTCAGTTTCTCAGATGGGGTTGTCCAAGAAATAGTGCCAGCAGCTCCCCCCCAACTATATGTGCCAGCAATTTGCCCGTTTCTGGATTTTTCTTGGTTCAGCGTAATATAAGTCGTATAGCCATGACCTTGACCGGGGCCTCCCTTAGCTGCTTGGGTAAAAAGATTACCCACCTGATTAGTTGTCATCATCGCGACGGTTTTAGGTTTAAGGATTTGATTACCAAACAAGGTTCCCCCGTTTACAAGCATCTGTTGAAAATGCAGATAGTCACGTGTTGTACTAAATACCCCTCCAGAATTTGAGGCATAAGTACTTAACTCTTCCCCAACAACTTCCCCATTACCTTTAGCTTTTTTATGTAATTTATAAGGCATTCGGAAAAGCTGGTCTTCGGGAACATCCCAATAAGTATCTTTCATATAGAGTGGATTAAAAATGCGTTTCTGTATGAACTCATGCAGTGACATTTTTGAAGCTATTTCGATTATTCGCGCCACCACAGTCAACCCGCTACCTGGACTGTATGCCCATCGAGCACCTGGCTGAAAATCCAGAGGTCTTGCTGCCATTCTGGGCACCCAAGTAGCTAGAGTATCTGTCGGTAAAGCACGATCTTTTACTATTCTGGATCCCAACCCACCTCCTGTTCCTAGTCCGGCGGTGTGTGTCAAAAGATCATGAATAGTCAAAGGTCTGTTAATCTTCTCGAGCCGATATTTAGGAACCTCTCTCTTACTTTTTGCATGCCAGCCTTTTTTACTCTTCTCATTGGTTTTAGATCCCGGTTTTTTGATAGATTTATTTTTAACCTTTTTTTTCAATTGAAGATCTTTATCAGTTGGCTTTAAAGGAATAGCAACTTTCAACCCTTCGTATTCAGGAATATATTTTGATACTGGATCGTCGATTCTAATCAGGCCATCGTCAATCAGGATCATTGTTGCCACACCAATCAAAGGCTTAGTGGAGGATGCCATTAGAAAAATCGAGTCTTCGGGCATAGGTCTCGGGGTTTTCTCTTCAAGAATTCCATGAGCTTCAAAATAGATTACCTTGCTTTGCCGGCTAATACCAATAACAGCGCCCTCTATTCGGCCAGCATCAACATATTCTTGCACCAATTCATCTATCTTTTTTAAAGCCTCAGACGACATGCCCACTTCTTCCGGCTTACCACGAGGCAATTCATTACTCGCAATAGCTGAGGTTTTGACTTTAGACGGCTTTAATACAACTTCTTCTGACTTCAGTGACTCAATGCAACCCACTAGAATAACAGATGCGATTGCGATATAAAATTTGCTCATTTGAATTATAGATTCGTTGTTACGTTTTTTCACATTATTAAGTTACACTTGAATAAACTTCATTTTCAAAAGCCCTATATAATGAATATGCGTCTTTGTCATTAAATGGGAAAAATTGACTGAAATAAATTATGATAACTTTCTTCCATGGATCAATTGTAAAGTAACTATTGTATAAACCTGCCCAAAAAGCAGCCCCATTAGACCTTAAGCTTTTTTTCTTATTAGATTCCAGAGCCCATCCATAACCCCAACGACAACCATCCAAGTCTGAAATAAAATCTCCATCACCTATCCAAGGGTGATTAAAAGATATAGAAGGAAAACTAAGATCAATATTCCCTGGAAGCTGATCCTCAAACATCGTCTTTACAGTTTCTTCTTTAAGCATTTCAAAACTCCCAGCTTTGCCCCAGTGAATTAGACAGGTTAGAAACTTTAAGTAATCGTTTGCTGAACTAAGAAGACCTCCACCGCCACTAAAAAAATTGCTTTTTTCCGGAATCCTCTTTCCTGCTAAATTATATTTAGTTTTATCTTTGAAATAATAATCAACTATCCTTTCATTTAGATGGGCAGGTGGGTTAAACCAAGTACTGTCCATTTTCAGGGGCTCTGTAATATGGTCTCTAAAATATTTTTCAAGTGATTTACCGCTAAGGACTTCAACAACTTTGCCTAACCAATCTATGTTTGTTCCATATCTGAAGGATTCACCTGGAGGGAATATACGCAAACTCATTTGGTGCTGAATTAAATCCTTACCAATTGGAGCTTTACCTAAATGTTTATTAAGTTCTTCAGATGTAAAAAAATATCCAAAACCTCCGGTGTGAGTAATCAAATGCTTTATACTTATCTTAGCATCCGATTTACAAATATTGCCTTCTTTATCTAATGACGGAACATCGGCTAATTCAGGAACTATGTTATCAAGTGGATCATTAATTCCAATTAATCCGGACTCAACTTGTTGGAGAGCTGCGACAGTTGTAAGAACTTTTGTCATTGAAGCGATACGAAAAATATCATCTCCATCACTAGAATAATTATATGTTTTAGTTAATTTGTCCCCAGATTGAATATTAAGCCCTATCATAAAAGCCGAATTCAATTCGCTTTCACTAAATTTAAGATCAATTCTACTCATACTTTCTTTGTAACTTCTTCCTACTAATACCTTTTAACTCAATCATGCATACTCGTGTTAGTATTCACAGAAACGCAATATTGAATCGGTTGCGCACTTGAAAAAATCCAGTTGTGTTCGAATGAGATAATTTAAAAATTACAGACCATCTGGATGATCATAATAATAGGGTTCTGAACGATTGCCGTATAAAGCTTTACGTGGAAGAAACTTATTAATGAGTTCTAATTTATGAGTTACTGAAAGAGTTATTAATGCTTTAAAAGCAATATCTCCTCTAATCCCATTATCACGATTTGTACTACCATCTCCGGGAGGCAGGGGATCAACAATTTTTTTAAATGAAGGACCTCCAATTCCCATGTAAATATTCCCATTGTCTTCGTTCTTATAAAGCACGAAGTCTACTTCGCTATTATCAACTTCTTTGTAATCTTTAGTATACGCCTCAGTCGTATCATTATTCCCTTCTATTTCAGGCTTTTCCTGATTAGAAAAAGTTTTTTGTGACCCCAAAGGCTTAAGCCTAAGAAAGCTATAAATATCTGATTTGTAACCAAGCCAACCATTTTCCACTGATTTTGACTTATCAAACATTGAATTGATATTCTTTTCCATCAAGTACTCAATTAGCCCTGAACCCTTATTGGTAGTATTCATATAACACCACCATAGATCATTGCCATGGGATGTATAATGATCAAATCCATGAGATTGCTCACCGATAAAGAAAAACTCCCCCGTATCCAAATGGTATTCAGCCTCTCTCCAAGTATCAGATGCTATTCTAGTCCTCAGCACAATTCCGCTTGGAATTTCAACAAACTCTGAAGCCGCCTGATAAAATGCTTTATCTTTACCCTCCTCAATTGGTAATGACAAACCAGCTTCAGGAATAATAAACCAATTTTTTAGATCGTATGATGACAATAAATGCGAATCTTCTGATAATCTCAACTCAGTCGAACCTGAATCTCTTTTTATAGAAATTTCTGGTTGTTTTTTATCTTTTTCATCATCTCCTGGAAATGCTCCCCCATAGAGATGATTCTCTATAAGTTTTCTGTCTTTAGTATTTAAAGCAGAGCTGAAAATAATCAGTTGCTCAATTTCTCCGACAAAGTCGTAACCACTTGAACTATACGCTCCGATAACTATATCTGCATTGGCTTTAATATTATTTGTTGGCATTCCACCAAGATTTAAATTTTTCCCATTTGCATAAAATGAATGACTGTCAGCGGTTAGGACGGTACTCCAAACTGTAGTTTGATCATCATATTCTGAAATATCATTACCCGAGTAGGTTATACCGTTGTACTGCTCAACTACAAATCCACCTTTACCATCATCCCTTTGATGAGATGTATTACTTAAGCCAATGTTATATGCATATGTACCTGAAGTTGCAAAAGGAGCATCGGCATTGTAATGCCCAAGCCAAAAAATAGTGAACTCTTTGGTCTCAGTATTGCTTAGTTTCCCAGTGAGATATCTTCCGTCTGCAGCAACGCTTGTATCATCAAAAAATAATTTTCCAGTACCATCATAAGATATTAAATCTGAACCTCCATTACCTTTTTGAGCAGATTGTACAATCATGCTATCCATTAATTGACCAGTACTATCAACAGGAGTCCAAGAGACAACGGCATTATCGACTGTCTCAACTCCTTTCGAACCATCATAGTGCGCTACCAGCGAATCAATAGCTTTAGAAGACAACTCAGGAACAGCTGTCAAAAGACCATTCCCAAACATATTAAATTTTATAGCTAATATGAATATTAATAAAATCGTGTAAGCCTTCATTGGAATTCCTCTTCCCTTATAGCATGGGCTAATGGATCTTTAAAGTGTTTCAAGGAATAATCGAAATAAAATCACTATCTTATACTTTCGATAATATTAGATATATTTATGTTTGATTAATTATAAAGCGTTAGACCAATCTGACTCAATAGATTGAGCCGCTTCAGGCCATTTTGGATGATTAAATTTAAAACCGGATTCAAGTAATTTACCTGGAACAACTCTACGACTCTTTAGCAATAATTCAGTTTCAGTTCGCATAAAGAATGCGCCTATTTCTAGCATCCAGCTAGCTGCAGGTAAGCCTAGTTTAACCCCACAAGCATTTCGCAAGCCCGTCAGGAATTCTCTATTTGGCAATGGATTCGGCGCACACATGTTAATTGGCCCCTTAATGTTTTCATTTTCAATGGACCAATCGACCATGCGTAAAAAATCTTCTATGTGTAACCAGCTCACAAACTGATTACCAGAGCCTTGGGTACCACTGAGTCCTAAACGAGTAATGTTTCGAAAAGCCTCAAACACACCTCCACTACCAGTACCAAACACCATCGAAAGCCTCATAGCAATACGTCTAGTACTAGAAGTATCAGCATTAAAGAGTGCCTCTTCCCATCTATTAACGACATCAACTGAAAACTCCCATTTATCCTTTGGCCGACCAGGTTCAACATATTGAAGTTCACCAGTAGCTTCGTCCATATCTCTATCCAGCGAGTGCCTATAAATCGTAGCAGCACTGGCGTTCAACCAAACCCTAGGAGGTTCCTTCGCTTGAGTAATTGCCTCCCCAACAACTTGTGTAGAGTTCTCGCGCGAGTCATATATTAGCTGCCTATTTTTCTTAGTGTAGCGACAATTTATAGAGCGACCAGAGAGATTGATTACTACATCTGCCCCATCTATTTCATTCGCCCAGGCATCAAGGTTTGCACCATCCCACCAGACATAACGTACGCATTCAGACAATTCACCCTCACTACGGCTTAGTACCACTACATCATAGCCTTTAGCCACAAAATGCCGTGATAAATGCCGTCCTATGTAACCGCTACCACCAGGTAAAACTACTTTTTGATTCTTCAGACTCACCTGTAAGCGAGTTTTTCACGACTTTGATTAAAGAACGAGATAGAAACATAAGTATTATGAAGAATCTAAAATGCCGCTTGGCCAAGCACCTGTATAACGCGTATTCTTTTCTGCATGTTAGACACCCTGACCAAACATTTGAGCAACGGTGAGTCGCTAACGACTGAACAGGTGAGCGACGCAATTAGAAGCCTAACGAATGAAACAATAACTCCTGAAGCCAAAGCAGATTTTTTAACGGCGCTGGCTATTAAAGGTGAAAGTACGGAGGAAATAGCTGCATTCGCAAACGAACTACTAAATAAAGCTTTACCAGTTCCTATTGATCAGGAAACACGGGACCATGAAATTCTCGATGTTTGCGGCACAGGGGGTGACAAGCTAGGAACGTTCAATATTTCAACTACAGTAGCCATTATTGCAGCTGCTGTTGGAGTAACAGTTGCTAAGCATGGCAACCGCGCAATCACATCCAAGGCTGGCAGTGCCGATGTTTTAGACGCTCTGGGCATTCCAACCGATCTAACACCAGAACAAGTAGCCACAAACCTCAAAGATCATCAGTTCGCATTCATCTTTGCACCTGGATATCATCCAGCATTCAAGAATATCATGCCGGCACGAAAATTATGCGCTGAACGAGGTCAAAGGACCGTTTTTAATTTTCTCGGACCATTACTAAATCCAGCACGACCAACTGCACAATTAATCGGAGTTCCCGATAGCAAGCTTTGTGAGCCAATTGGTCGAGTGCTTCAGTCTATTGGAATAAGGCGAGGAATGGTAGTCAATGGACGAGTGGAGGATGCTTCTATGGATGAATTATCAACACTTGGCGAAAATACCATTGCAGAGTTTTATCAGGGCCGAGGCTTTACAGTAAGTACTGATTTACCGAAATTATTTCCTCTACAGCCAGTCACTCTGAACGAACTAAAGGGAGGAGACGCTGAGGAAAATGCAGCTACCATTAAGGCAATCCTTTCAGGAGAAGATCGTGGTCCTCGACGTGATGCAGTGCTACTGAATGCCGCTCATGCCTTATTTGTCGCTACCAAAACAAACTCCGCCTTAGAAGGCTGGGACATGGCGGCCTCAGTAATTGAAAACGGAGCCGCTATAAGTAAATTACAGGATTTGGCTAGCAACTAAGTTCCACTATTTTTAAAAATTTATCATGTATGAGTTCAAGTCAGAAGACGGAAAAATTTATGGTCCATATGAAGAAGAGCAAATCCTTGAATTGGTAAACTGTGCCAGTATGGACGGTAACTCTCTAGTTCGAAAAAAAACGAACGAAGAATGGACACCGTTAAACCAAATTGAAGAACTAAGCCATATTTGCCGGCAAGCCTCAGAAAAAAACAGCCCACCAAAAACCTGTAATACTTTGAATCAACCGTCATTGCAGTCGAAAGCAATAAACAAGCAACAAGAAAAACCTGGCAAAGCAAAAGCCATAGCAATTATGACTTTGGTTGGCGGGATTATGTCTTTATTCACATGCATCGGCCTTGCACTAGGCACAATGTTATTATGGATCACATGGGTTTATTCACTAGTGCTAGGAATAATGGCTATTATCAAGGCTAAAAAAATGTTAAGTTCAGATCCATACGAAGGCTATACATCTGCAAAAACGATTGCCATAATGCAAATCGTCAGCATCGTCAGTTGCGATATAATTAATATGACTCTTGGTATTCTTTCTTTAGTTTTCCTAAGTGACTCTGAAGTAATAGACTGGATTGAGAACAAGGTTAAAAACAAATAATGAGCGACTTATACAAAATCAAAAAGGAAGCCAGTGACGAATTTGGTCCAGTTATTAATAGCTCTGAATATCTAAGTTAGATTCCTTTCACATTAATTGCCTTTGAATCAAGTAATGCCATTTGCACGTACTATTATTCCTTTTGGTATTCCATTAATTGTAATTGGCGGAGCCACAATACTTTTTTTTCTAAATCCAAGTGATTATTCCTTTTTTCCAAAGTGTACATTTCATAATGCAACTGGTTATTCCTGCCCTGGCTGCGGTTCAACTCGCGCCCTTTTTAATTTAACTCATGGAAATATATTGGAAGCACTAAGATTAAACCCTGGCTTAATTGCGTTACTCATCCTCGCTTTTACAGACTACATGCGATACCTAATGGCGATAAAAAAATCGAAGATGTTTCACTCTCTATTCGGAAATATGAAACTGGTTTTCGCAATTATAGGGTTAATGATAGTTTACGGTATCCTACGGAACCTCCCATGGATACCATTCATAAACTTGGTGCCATAGAATATTGACTGCCCAAGCAATTTAAATTTTATCTCGCTTCGCAAAGCACTTGAACCTTTGAATGTGCACGTGTCTAAAGAGTACACCATTAAGTCGTTCCGTTCACCGATAGACCTGAACATAGATTATGAATCGGAGCTAAATGTTCAGCAACTCGCTGCTGTAACAGCTACGCCGGGACCAGCTTTGGTATTGGCTGGGGCTGGAGCTGGCAAGACCCGTACTTTGACTTATCGTGTGGCATATCTTCTCGAACAAGGAATACCAATTGACCGGATTCTACTTTTGACATTCACAAATAAAGCTGCCAAAGAAATGATGGAACGTGTTCAAGATCTTGTTGGAGGCAACACATCTGGCCTTTGGGGTGGCACTTTTCATTCAGTGGGGCATCGCATTCTACGACGCAATGCGGAGTCGATTGGCTATCCCCCAACATTCACCATCTTGGATCGTGAGGATGCAAAAGACCTGATGAGTCTGGCTATTATTGATGCTGGAATAGACACCAAAGCAGCACGATTTCCTAAACCAGATTTACTTTGTGATATTCTTTCGATGTCAATTAATACAGGAATGGATCTGGATAAGGTAATGGAAGAACGATACTTTTATTTCGAAAGCCTGTCCCAAGATATTTCTAAAGTGCACGCCGCTTACTCTAAGCGCAAACAATCGAATGGGGTTATGGATTTCGATGATCTGCTCAACCAATGGTTAAGGCTACTGAAAGAAAACGACGAAGCTCGAGAGTACTTTCAATCTAAATTTCAATTTATTCTTGTCGATGAATATCAAGACACAAATCACGTACAGTGCGAATTGATTGATCGCCTTGGTAATAAACATCACAACATAATGGCAGTTGGTGACGACTCACAGAGTATTTATTCATGGAGAGGTGCAAATTTTCGTAACGTGCTAGAGTTCCCTAATCGCCATGAAGGCACACAAGTTTTTAAGATTGAAACAAACTATCGAAGCACTCCAGAAATTCTCAATTGTGCAAACGCTGTCATAGCGGGTAATCCTAATCAGTTTAAAAAGAATCTAACACCAGTGCGCAAAAGTGGAATGAAGCCAGCTCTGGTCTCATGTAATGATGCCAATCAACAGGCTGAATTTATTGCTCAACGCGCACTTGAGCTTCGAGATGAAGGAATACCTTTAGAAAACATGGTTGTATTATACCGATCTCATTTTCATGCACTCGAGCTGCAACTTGAATTTACACGACGTAATATTCCATTCACAATAACTAGTGGTATACGTTTTTTTGAGCAAGCTCACATCAAGGATGTCGCCTCATACCTAAAACTGATTTCTAATCACCAAGACGAAATAGCGTTTAAGCGTATTGTACTTATGCTTTCAGGCATCGGAGCCAAATCTGCAGATAAACTTTGGAGATCTTACAAATCCCGATTAACCGACAAAATTGATATACAAACTAGTTTAGCTAACGTGATTCGGGAAATTGCCGGTATAACTCCAAAAAAATCTCTACTAGGCTGGGAACAATTTGCAGAAACGCTCTCCCAACTAGAAGAAGAAAAAGAAAAAGGGCCTGGACATCTGATTCGCTTAATTGTAGCTGCAGGCTATGAAGATTATCTACAAAACAAGTTTCCAAACTACTATTCACGTCTAGAAGATCTAGAACAGGTGGCTGGCTTCGCTGATCAATATGAAACTACAGAGGAATTCCTTAGCGAACTCGCTCTTCTTAGTAATTTGGATACAGAGTCAAAGAAAAACACATTATCAGATCCCGAACAAATTCGACTCTCCACTATTCATCAAGCTAAAGGGCTAGAGTTCGAAGTTGTTTTTGTGATGATGCTCTGCGATGGCCTTTTCCCCTCAAGTAGAGCAATCGAAAGCCCCGAAGGAGAAGAGGAGGAAAGGCGATTGTTTTACGTAGCCGTCACCCGCGCAAAAACAGAACTTTATCTAAGTTATCCATTGATGCGCTTCATGCATGGATCCGGGGGGGAAACATTTCAACAGCCTTCCCGCTTTCTTGATGAAATCGGAGATGGACTCTTGGAAGAATGGAACCTACAAAGCTTCGATCCATACGGATAAATTTCAAATCAAAGGGCAACTAATAATCAAGACCTCCCCTTGGTTTTTTTCTTTGTAGTCTTTTTACGTCGTTTATTGCTTAAATGGCGATTAACTGCATTAAGGTAAGCCTTAGCACTTGCCTCAATTACATCAGTACTAGCGCCCTTCCCAGTAATTAGCTCACCATCTCCAAAATCCACCTTAAGGCTAACTTCTCCTAATGCATCCTTACCTTGGGAAACACCACGTAATGCGTAATCTTTTAATATTCCCTGAGTTTCAGTAAGACGATCGATTGCTTTAAGAGCGGCATCAACTGGGCCATCACCTACACCAGCATCTTCTAGTATTGTATCTTTCTTGGAGCGTCCAGAAGCTGGCTTCCGCAAACGAACAGTAGCTGTTGGAACAGTCTGATTCCCACTAGTAACGTTTACATACTCCATCAACCAAGTTTCTGGCACCTTTGTCATCTGCCCATCGACGAGTGCACCGAGGTCATCATCATAAACAAATTTCTTTTTATCTCCGATTTCCTTAAACCGACTAAATACATTAATAATTTCATCATCGGTAAGCTTGAATCCAAGGTGTTTAAGTCGCAGAGCCATAGCAGCCCGGCCGCTATGCTTGGTCAATGGCAACTCAGTCTGCCCCCAGCCAACGTCCTGTGGGTCCATAATCTCATAAGTTTCGCGCTTCTTGATAATCCCATCCTGATGGATTCCACTTGAATGCGCGAAAGCATTTTCCCCAACAATAGACTTATTTCGCTGCACCACAAAACTGCTCATACGAGAAACCAGACGAGAAGATTTCACGAGCTCTTTAGTTTTAATTCCACACTTAAGGTTATTATAGTAATCCTCTCGAGTTTTTAGAGCCATTACCAATTCCTCAAGGGCAGCATTACCAGCTCGCTCACCGATACCATTCACAGTGCACTCGATTTGGCGTGCTCCGTTTTCAACTGCGGCTAAGGAGTTAGCCACAGCCATACCAAGATCGTTGTGACAGTGAACACTTATAACAGCCTTACCTGTTTTAAATTCAGGAACAGAAGAGTGAAGATGTCCAATTAGTTCGCCAAATTGGCCAGGGACAGCCCAACCTACTGTATCGGGAATATTTACAGTAGTAGCACCAGCATCAACCACTGCTTGACAAACCTCAGCTAGAAAATCTGGCTCAGTTCTAGATCCATCTTCGGGGGAAAATTCAACATCTGCTGTTAGCTTACGAGCTCGTTTCACACCCTCAACGGCAAGCTTAATGATTTGGCTCTGAGCCTTTCCAAGCTTAAATTCACGATGCAATTTCGAGGTGGCAAGAAAAACATGTATACGCCCCTTGATACCAGCTGGAGCAACCGCCTTACCGGCAGCTTCAATATCCTTTGGAACACAACGAGCTAAGCCTGCAATAATTGGCCCCTTGATCTCTTTAGCGATAGTGTTTACGGCAGTAAAATCTCCGTCACTAATTACAGGAAACCCACCCTCAATCACATCGACTTTGAGTCGGGCCAGTTGACGTGCAACCTCAAGCTTCTCTCGTAACGTCATAGAAGCACCAGGGCACTGTTCGCCGTCGCGAAGTGTCGTATCAAAAATGATGATCCGATTCTTTTTCATATCTTCCTTAAATATCTAGCAGCTAACAAAAAACCCCGACGCCTAGTTTGGCAGCGGGGTTAGCAAAACTCATGAACACTAGCTTACACCCTGGCCATCGGAACGCTTCCTAAAAGCGCCAGCTCTAGCAGCAAAAGTCGTAGTCTCACAAATAACATCGGGCCGCAAATTATCGACGTGCTAACTTCAAGTCAATGGGTTTTTCATCTTAAAGTGGAGTATTACAAAAACTCCTATTCGGAACCGCCATCCATCTCTTCAGGATTACCAACAAGAATTAATGAAGCAGCCTCACTTGGGTTAGTTTCAAAAAGCACGCTCTCTGGACCCCAACCTGACCAGCCCTTAATCCCCGGGGAATCCAAATCACTATCTATCACCGCAACACCCAAACCAAATGATACATTCTCTTTAAGACTCGATACTCCAATTGTTTCAGGCGCAAACCAAAACTCATACACAGTGGTACCGGTAGCAGGATCAATAGTTTTTTGGTTTCGCCGCATTACAACATCAAATTCAGCATCACCTTGAATCTGCTCCATATATCCAATTGGAGGAACAAATCCGGGGCTTGAAAGCATTTTCTTATTATAAGAAATATCATTAACCAACTTCCAATCTGGTTCTTTTAAGAACGCGTCATAAGAAAAAGCAAAAACAAATTCACTTAATACCTCATTACGATTGGAATCGGTAAATAGGACTTTAACCGCATCACCTTCATCCGCAGATTTCCCAAAATGTACATGCTGGTCATCCTCAATCACTAAAGTAAGCTGGAGGCCTTCATTGTTCCATCCAATACCCAACTTCATGTTGTGATCGTCATCCCCTTTCCATTCACCATCATCAAATTCAGCAAATTGAAAATATGTTGTTTCACCTGAAATGTAATCAGACTGACCACGTTGATCCTCTTCAACGATTTCAAAACCAGGATTAGTAATCATTTCGCTTGTCGACCATTCACTAGGAATACCATCAAGACTCCCACTAATCGGTTTTACTTCATAATAATCATAATATAAATCAATTCGGTTTATGTTTTTAGGGGGCGGCTGAGTATAAGGCATCAACCTGTAAAATCGTTTTTTGTACTTTCGGGTAGCGGTGTCATTAAAAACTAATTTATCAGAGGTGAAATCGATAATTTTTTTCACACGCCAGTCGATGAGATTCTCCGAAGAAAGAATTTGAAACTGCTTGGGCTCAACCTTCATTTTCTTGTTAAGAAAACCATACCAGCCTGGGGTTAAGGCCGTAGCCTCCATCATAAAATGTTTATCCAAACCATAATTAACAATCCTGTAATAGCTTTTCAGTAAATCAGCAACATTTGTGTGACCAAAAAATGCTGCACCGTCCATGGCAGCTTCGCCTGCTTTGTCTTTTGCATTTATATCGGCTCCATTTTCAAGCAACAATTTCACAATATCTACAAACCCCCCTACGGCCGCATGATGCAATGCAGTGGCCTTGTCAAAATCACGATGCTGAACATCTGCCCCAGCCTCAATAAGAAGTTGAGCAATCTCAATGTTACCGTACTCAGCGGCATAGTGCATGGCGGTTTTGCCATTCCAATTATCAATAGTTTCGACATCGGTACCAGAAGCTATATGAGACTTAACTGTTTTTACATCATTACGCCAACTTGCCGCCGCCCACAGAGGCAACTCTGGAGCAGAATGACCAGAAACCACGCCAAAAATGGAAAGAATAATTAAAATGCGCATATAAACCACCAACATTTACCGGGCACCATTTATACAGACTTTGACATCACGACCAGCGAAATCGGCCAATTTGCATACCTTGTACCACCTCTGAACTTTACTCACTAAAAAACAACTTAAATTTAAATTTATAATAACCGCGATACTTTCGAACATTATATTAGGCTTAATTATTATCATTTTATATTCATCTGCATATAGGTATTTATAAAATATGTATTAATTTTGTGTAACTAAATTTTAAACTAATAAACTTGATCAAGTTTTATAAACTACAACTAAAGTTTCTTAGAATTTGGATAACTATAATAAAACTAAGCATAACATTGCCAAGGTTCGATTAATTGAATTACATAGCTTTATGAATCGGGGATTGACCCAAGCTGTCTAAGATCGTTCACTACCCATCTTTTCTAAGATGCCAGAAACTGCGCCAATATTGGATAGCCAAACAAATAACAGCACCTCAAGTACACCGAGCGATGGAGACGTCGCGGTTATTGATGAATTGCGCTCTACCTACGGGAGCATGAAAGCTGAAATGGCCAAAGTAATTGTTGGCCAAGATGAAGTCGTTGAGAATTTGCTAATCACAATTTTATCTCGTGGCCACGCCTTGCTTATGGGCGTTCCCGGTTTGGCTAAAACACTTATGGTTAATTCACTATCAAAAGTGATGTCCCTTGACTTTAATCGTATCCAATTTACTCCCGATCTTATGCCCTCTGACATCACCGGCACAGATATTCTACAGGATACAGCAGAAGGCCGACGAGAATTTGAATTCGTTAAGGGACCAATATTTGCCAACATAATTTTGGCTGATGAAATAAATCGCACACCTCCCAAAACGCAGTCTGCATTACTTGAAGCTATGCAGGAACATCACGTAACCGTTTCGGGACGAGTCTTATCACTTCCAGAACCTTTCTTTGTACTTGCTACTCAAAACCCAATCGAACAAGAGGGGACATACTCACTACCAGAAGCTCAGCTAGACAGGTTCATGTTTTTTGTTGAAGTGAAATATCCTGATCGGGATGAAGAATTACGAATAGCTCGAGAGACTACAGGCAACTCGTCTCAAACTATTGAACCCAAAGTAAGCGGTGAACAAATTCTCAAATATCAAAAGTTAGTCGAACGAGTGCCCGTACCCGACCATATATACGATATGGCAGTAGACATAGTTAGATCCACACGACCAGCGTCCAGTGATGCGCCTGATTTTTGCAAAAAACTCGTTTCTTGGGGAGCTGGCCCTCGCGCAGTACAATACCTAATCCGAGGCTCCAAAGCTCGCGCTGTATTACATGGAAGCTATCTTGTAAGGCAGGAAGACTTAGAAGCAGTAGCTCATCCCGTTTTGAGGCATCGCATCATTACTAATTTTCAAGCGCAGGCCGAGGGCACCGACAGTACTGTTATCGTCGAAAAGTTGCTCGATCAATTCCGCAACGCAAGTGTCTGAGGAGAAAGAGCAACCGCTGATTGAAGCCGACGTTGTTGGCAGACTTATAGGACAACCTCTACTTGCACGTTTTCCTATGGAAGGAACCGTGTCTGGGCATCACCGCAGCCCTCACCGTGGATCAAGTGTAGAATTTGCTGAATACCGCAATTACACACCCGGAGATGACATCCGAAGGCTAGACTGGCGTGTTTTTGCAAGAACTGACCGCTACTATCTAAAAGAGTTTGAAGCTGAAACAAACCTTCGATGTTACGTTGTTCTTGATTGTAGTGGATCAATGGGTTTCAAAGGCGAACATGGTATTCGTTTGAATTATGCGAAAAGACTAGCAGCAACACTTAGCTATCTTGTCATTAATCAAGGAGATGCGGCAGGGCTTGTGCACGTCAATGCACAAGATAACAATGAAATTCCCCCTCGCCGGAACGCATCCCATCTACAGCTAATACTCGACTCACTGAATCAGGCTATTCCCAAGGGCGAAACCAAGCTTGTCCCCTTGTTGCATGAATTGGCAGAAAAAGCTCGAAGACGCGCACTAATAATAATTCTGTCCGACTGCTTCTGCGATGGAACTGAACTTCGTGATGCTCTTCAGCATCTTCGATTCCAAAAACACGACCTAGCTTTATTTCAATTACTAGATCCTATGGAATTGGACTTCACTTTCGACCGGCCGGTGCGTTTTGTGGATATGGAAGGCTCGGAATCCATAGTAACTGAACCGGCTACTATTCGTGCAGAATACCAATCACAGCTTAACCAATTTCTCGATAAACTAAAGACAGACTGCCATGAGTTTAACGCAGACTACCGTCGAGTCACAATCGATCAACCTTATGATAAGGTTCTTGCAGACTTCTTGAATGAACGCGCTAAACGTATAAAAAGTTAAGCTATGAGTTTTATTCAAGAAAGCATTCTTTTGGGCTTACCGCTTATTTTGCTACCGGTTGTTATTCACTTGATAAACCGCATGCGCCACAAACCCAAAATGTGGGGAGCAATGCAGTTCCTTCTTGCCGCCACTCGAAGCTCTACTAGTCATTCTAAGATCAAAAACTGGCTAATTCTTGCGCTGCGCATGTTAGCGGTGCTTATGCTATTACTATTCCTCTCTCGACCACTAGTAGGAGGGTGGATGGGGTGGGCATTTGGAGGAGCCCCTGATGTTATTATGCTGTTGGTTGATCGGTCAGCTAGTATGGAATCCCGCATCTCTGGCTCCAACAAGTCACGACGCGAATTCGCAATCGAAATGATTGTAGATGCTGCTGAAAAATTTGAAAATAAAAGCAACTTAGTTCTAATCGATAGCGCCACAAGAAAACCTCAAGACATCGCTACCGCTTCTTCGATAATCGAGCTACCTGACACACAACCTTCAGACACCGCAGCAGATATTCCTGCCATGTTTCAAAGCGCACTCGAGTGGCTTATTGATAATCAAGCTGGAACAGCCGAAATCTGGATAGCCTCTGACCTACAAGCAACCAATTGGATTCCTGATGATGCACGCTGGAAAACACTAGTAGCATCAATTAAATCTCTAAAACAAGAAGTGCGAATACGCTTATTAGCTACCACACAGGACTCCCAAACGAACACCTCTATTTCTGTCTCTGAACTTGCTCGGCTACAGTCTAATGAGACTGGTGAAGTCCGTCTTGCAGTTGATATCAAACGCACAAAGATCAACAATGATATTGAATCTATAAAACAAACAATCAATGGAGCAACAACCGAATTAGAAGCTAAAGTTAAAGGGCAATCCACACGCTGGCGTCATCGCATCGAAATAGGCGAACAATCTGGAGGATGGGGTAAACTCGAAATATCAGCTGACGGCAATCCGCAAGACAATATAACTTATTTTCGTTACAGTGATAATCATCCAATTGAAGGACTAGTAATAACTGAAAGCCCATTAAGCTCACTGTGGCAAGCGGCCGCATCAGCCGATAATAGTGCCGGTCGAAAACCTGCAAAATTGTTAGTTCCGAGTGAATTCGCCGAGTCGGATCTTCGAGATGCGACACTCGTAGTTTGGCATGCTTCACTTCCAGAAGGCGATGCTGCGAGTGCGCTACGTAATTTTATTAACGAAGGTGGACGGTTGGTTTTCTTTCCGACGGGAGAATCGACTACGGTAAGATTTTTCGGGCTAGGCTGGGGAGAAAAACAAAACGCAGAAAAAGACCCTTTTAAGATCGGGCGTTGGGACGAAAACCAAGGCCCTCTTGCTAATACAGATGAAGGCTTATTACTTCCTCTAAACCAACTCACTGTAAAGCAACGACAACAGATTATTGGACAAGCAGCAGTGCTAGCAGCCTTTGAAGACGGACAAGCATTACTTACACGCCAAACTATCGGCCTTGGAGAGGTTTATTTTTGCTCTACCCTCCCCCTACTTACTTGGTCAGAACTCGGAGATGGTCTGGTGGTAGTCCCCATGCTTCAAAGACTATTAGCTTCTGGTAGTAGCCGATTCCAAAGAAACTTCATGAGCGAAACGGGCAAGGTAAGTGCAGGGGATATGCAACTTGAATGGACTTCAGTTGAAACCGGACAGCGGGGGGATTTGCAGATAGAAGCTGGTGTGTATAAGTCTGCTGATCGTTGGCTAGTTGTAAACCGACCTGCTAATGAAAATGAGTTTCAACGAGTAGAGGACGAGGCAGTTGCAGCACTGTTTAGCGGCTTAAGTTTCAGACTCTTTCAAGCCCAGCGAGACAACACTTCACTACAGAGCGAGATATGGGATAAATTTCTGTTTCTAATGCTTATTGTATTACTCGTCGAAGCTTGGTTGATTCGCCCTAAGTCCAGTCTCAAGTTGGATGAAACAAATCCAAACACCCTACCCAACATAGCCTCATGAGTAATTGGTCATTAACCGCACCAACTTTTAGCATCCTCATTAGCATAGGGGTCGTTTTACTTTCTGGTTGGCTAGGCTGGGGCATATGGAATCGTAACGGCCGTCGCCGTAATATAGCCATTCTCGAAGTACTACGTACAATCGCAGTTACTTTACTAGCCTTCACACTTTTAGAGCCAGAATTTATACGCCGTATTATCCGCACTGAGCAACCACAGATATCAATTCTAAATGATCATTCTGAGAGCATGCTCACTCGAGATATTGTAAGTACTAATGAAATTATAAGCCGAAAGAAATGGTTAGATAATCAAAATAAACGAGAATTCTGGAAAGAACTCGAAGATAATAGCGATGTACTCGTTGATATTAATTCGTTTGCATCACCAACAAACTCCGCACTCACAAATAATTTAACCAACTCAGAAGAAATCGGCACCGACCTAAATTCTATACTAAGCGCTGAAATAGATCAGAAAAAAAATCTAAAAGCTGTACTGTTACTTTCAGATGGGGATTGGAATCTTGGATCATCACCAATCAGTGCAGCAACAAGATACCGCGATAAAGAAATTCCTATTTATAGTATAGTCACCGGACAGGACCAACCAATTGCCGATCTATCTATGGAGGATATATCCGCACCAGCTTATGGCTTGTTCGGCGAGCAGATTTCAATTCCATATACAATACAAAGCCATCTACCACGCGACGTTTCTACAGAAATTCGACTGATGAACGGCAAAGAACTATTAGCCTCAAAAAAAATATCACTACCTGCAAAAAACCGATTTCGAGATTCGATCATGTGGTATCCAAATGAAATTGGAGAATTTGATTTAAGACTAGAATTTCCCGTTGAGCAGGATGAAGAATTAAAAGATAATAATTCAGCTAAATTTAACATTGGTGTCCGAGTTGTGAAGCTTAACGTATTAGTTGTAGATTCACAGCCACGTTGGGAGTATCGATTCCTTCGGAATGCCTTGGCCCGTGACCCTGGTGTAGATCTAAACTGCGTTTTATTACACCCTAAAATTTCTCCTGGAGGAGGGCGAGATTATCTCTCTTCCTTTCCTGGATCACGGGAAATGCTATCTCGCTACGATGTCATTTTTATTGGTGACGTAGGTGTTGGAGAAAACCAGTTAAGCAAAAAAGATGCTGAATTAATAAGAGGGCTAGTTGAGCAACAAGGGAGTGGTTTGGTATTTATGCCGGGCAGACGCGGCAATCAAATCTCACTCATGAATAGCGAACTTAGAGAACTCATGCCAGTAGTACTTAACCAAGACAAACCAAAAGGCATAGGCATGAATAATGAATCAATGTTAACCCTGTCAACACTCGGCCGCAGACACTTACTTACTCGTTTTGATGCTGATGAAATAACGAATGACCAAATATGGAAGATGCTACCAGGTTTTTACTGGTCTACAGCGGTAACTAAAAGCCGGCCTGGTACTGAAGTACTTGCTGTTCACTCTGAATTAAGAAACCAGTTCGGCCGTATTCCACTTTTAGCAATTCGTAATGCTGGCCTAGGCAAAGTTTTATTTATGGGAACCGACAGTGCATGGCGATGGCGTAGGGGAGTAGAGGACAAGTTCCACTATCGTTTTTGGAGTCAAGTTGCTCGATGGATGGCGCACAAACGCCATCTAGCTGAAAAAGAAGGAATACGACTGAGCTTTTCCCCGGAAACTCCAAAAGTTGGTGATCGTATTTTTCTGCAAGCAACGGTTTTAGATAAAGCAGGCTTCCCTCTAGAGAACGGAGATGTCAAAGGGGAATTCCTCTATCCCAAAAGTGGGGAAGAAACTCTAAACCTAAATGAAATCAAGGGTGGATGGGGAGTCTACAGCACTGAATTTTCTGCAAAAGAAGGCGGTGATTATAAAATCAAAATAGAAGCTCCTAATCATGATCGAAAACTGGAAACTAAGATTATAGTGTCCATGCCTAAACGCGAAAAACTTGGCCGACCTGTTAATCGCCCCATACTCAATGAAATTGCATCAATCACGGGCGGAGAAAGCGCAAACATAGACGATCTAGGAGAGATAATAAAAAAAATAGCAGTACTACCAGAACCTAAGCCAGTCGAACTTCGCACTCTCTTATGGAGCAATCCATGGTGGGGCGGCTTTATCCTCCTACTTCTCATCACTTACTGGACAGGCCGTAAACTTGTTGGTTTGGTTTAACTTAATTACTTATTCAAGAGCTAACACCTAATTAAGTTTCTATGGTTTTTGTTCTCGAAAGAGATCTATTGTTATTTTTTTACTCGCTAAAAAAGCTGAGTGTCCATCAAGAAAAACTAAATTACTTCCATTATTATGTCTTTTGGCCGCAATACGACGATCCATACTTAAGCGTTTACCATCTGAACCAAAAGGAAGATGACTTGGACGCCAAACATCGTTTAACCAAGTGTTATTATTTGGATCATTCAACCCAGTAATAATCGGACGCCATGAACCAGCTGAACTGTCCCCTACATAAATAGAGTTGGAAGGGTCTCTAAAATTAGTGATCTTACTCGGACCAATCTGCTGATAACCTGTCATATCACGAGCACTTCTAAAGCGCCATGCATTGACAGTATAGGTAACCACCTGAGGTTTCTGTCTTTTTTTAGGTTTAGGAAAACTTGGACACCTAAAAATCTTAATATTTCGATAATCTTTTTTTGTTCCTCCTTCAGGCAAATATTTCATTAGCACTAGATACCATCTCTCTGCATCACCTCTAGGAATCATATCATCATTATCATCGGCATGCAGAATAGTGGCCAATCCAACTTGCTTGAGATTATTCACACACAAAGTGGCACGTCCTTTTTCTTTTGCTTTTGCAAGCGCTGGCAATAAAAGACCAGCAAGTATTGCAATTATGGCAATGACCACAAGAAGCTCAATAAGAGTAAAACCTTTATTCAGCTTTTTCCCAAAAAAGACCATCAGACTTTAAGGTTTTTTTTCACGGAATAAATTGATGTCAATCATCTTAGCCTTACGAAATCCGACATGTCCATCAATGTATAAAATATTAGATCCTTCATTATGCCGATCAGCTGCAATTCGTCGTGCTCTACTCAATTGTTTTCCATTAGCGCCATAAGGCAAATGATTAGGCGACCAGACATCGTTTACATCAGTGCCCATATCTTGGAATCCAGTTATTATTGGTCGTCTGATACCCGGATTTGTGATGCCATCTTCATTATCCAATAAATAGGCAGAGTCCGACGGAGAGGTAAAATCTGTAATCTTGCTTAACCCAATGTGCTCATAGCCGTTATTATCTTTAGTCGAACGAAACTTCCATGCATTCACAACATAAGTTATAACTTGTCTACGATATGAAATTCGTAATCTATTATCGTGCTTTGGAATAGGATAACTAGAACACATAAAAATTTTTATATTACGAAAATCTTTTTCTGTTCCACCCTCGGGAATATAAGGCATAAATTCAAACCACCAACGCTTTGCATTACCTCGGGGGATCATATCGTCTTTATCATCTGCATGCATTAACATCCCAAGCCCTACTTGCTTAAGATTATTCATACAAGAAGTAGCATGCGCTTTAGCTTTAGCTTTGGCTAAAGCAGGAAGTAAAAGACCTGCAAGAATAGCTATAATAGCAATGACGACCAAAAGTTCAATCAGTGTAAATCCTCGACTAATTTTATTCTTATTCATTTCAATTCAATCACAAGTGATAATAAATTTAATCTCCCAAAATAATTAAATAATTAGCCAGTAAACAAAATTAAGGGTTAGCTGTTTTTACTCCCAATCTTATCAAAAGCAAGCCCCACCTAAATCGAGTAATATTATGAATGCATTAGTTTACAATTTCTCTGAAAATCAAATCATTTTTACTGATGGAATTGGGTTTATTCGGAAATCTTGTATAAGGCTGTTTCTGTTCTAAGAAATATAGAGTTACCACTAATTGCCGCACTAGCATGGTGCTCCCCATCTAGTTTGTTACGCGCTAAAATCTTAAATTCTCGACCAGGTTTTAAAGCAACAGTTTCCCCATCCTTACTATGAAACAAAATTCTCCCCCCAACGAATGTGGGCGATGAGCCGTGATTACCGCCAATTCTTTCTCGCCATAGTTCCTCGCCAGTTTTTGCATCCAAGCAAGTAACCATTCCACCTGAATCACTTACAAAATAGAGTTCTTCCCCTATTAATATTGGTGATGAAATAGCAGGCACACTTCTTTTACAAGACCACGCAATTTCGGGCTGAGTCTTAGAAACATCAATACCCAACATCTGAGGCCTCATATAGCTAGTGCCTATATAAATCATGCCATTTCCAATTACTGGCTTTGGTACAATAGAAAAACCCAAAGACCCATATTCCAGTCTCCATAATTCATCACCCGTTGCTGGATCGTATCCATAAACCCAATTGGCAGCGGGAGAAACAACTATATCTCGACCATGAAGTCTCGCTATGACTGGTGTTCCGTAAGCTTTTTTTAACTGTGGATTATCATGCATTTTACCGGATCTTTTAGTCTTCCATATAACTTTTCCTGTATTTTTATCAATTGCAACTATGAATTGATTATCACTACCATCCATATGAAAGATTAGTAAGTCATTCCAAATCAGTGGGGATCCTCCAGGTCCATTTTCATGCATCACCCATAAATCCTGATTACGCCAAATTACCTTTCCCGATTTTAGATTAAGGCATGCAGATCCATATGAGCCATTTTGCATATACATCCTTCCATCCTCAATGATGGGAGTTGGTGATGCATAACTATTTGTCTTATGAATCCACTGTGGGTCCTTTTTTCGCAAAACTTCGATATCTTTTAGGACTTTTCCAGATTCTTTATCGATACAGGTAGCATGAATCCTCACTTCTGAAAGCACAACTAATGGTTGCCCCCCTGTATTAGCTTTTAACCTCTCCTTAGCTTGTTCCTCTGAAGCTCTAGTTTCATGCGCAGCAGTAATCCATACATGATTTCCAACTATCAGAGGAGATGACCAACCACGACCAGGCAACTCGGCTCTCCAAGCTATGTTTTTAGTTTCACTCCATTCAATTGGCACTTTGGACTCAAATGCAATGCCTTGCCCGTTTGGACCACGCCATTGAGGCCAATCAGCATTTACAGATGGCCTAATAGTTAAAAAAGCAAATAGTATAGTAAAAAAAGTTAGTTTTATCATAATTAATCAATTAGCTCTTAATTTGGTTAAGAAAGTTTAGATAGTCAGGAGAGACGAGCAACCTTTCTTCTACTACATTTTAATTGGAATGATCAGTTTTGCTTGCTAAGAGGGTAATATACCATTAGCCCAAGTCGCGTTAGATGGAGAGAAATTCACTAATAGAATCCAGCCGCATGGTAGTTAAGTTAGGAACCGGTATACTAACCGGCCCTAACAAACAGATTGATCCCAATCAAATTGAACAGTTGGTCGGGCAAGTTGCAGCACAGCAAAAAGATGGACGTGAAGTTATTGTTGTATCCTCAGGAGCTGTTGGGGCAGGTATGGGTGTTCTAAATATCAATAAGCGACCGACCGACTTATCCGATCTTCAAGCTTGCGCTGCTGTAGGGCAATCAGCCTTGATGGCTACCTATTCAAAACTTTTTTCCAAATACAATTTAAAGGTAGCACAAGTACTACTGACACATGACGACTTAGAGGATAAAGAGAGACATCTAAATGCACGCAACACACTTGTGTCTCTTCTTGAAAAAGGGGTTATACCTATCGTTAACGAAAACGATGCAGTTAGTTATACTGAATTGAAGTTTGGAGACAACGACTGGCTGGCTTCATTAGTAGCTTGTTTGCTGCCTGCAGATTTGCTTGTAATCCTTACAACTGTTGATGGCTTAGTAGAAAACTTTGGAAAAAAAAATCCACATACAATTTCAATCGTTGAAAAAATAGATGCCGACATTCAAAAACTTGCTGGAGGAACATTAAGCAATATGGCAGTTGGAGGTATGGAAGCAAAGATTCGTGCTGCTAAGATGACGGCTCGAACCGGTATCCCACTCGTAATTGCCTCAGGAAAAAAGAAGAGAGTAATAAACAACATCATTGAAGGTAAAGATGAGGGAACCTTTTTTGTACCACGAACTGACAAGCTTAAGGGGCACAAACGCTGGATAGCATTCTTTCATCATCCAAAAGGATCACTTTGGGTAGATGATGGAGCTCGAAACGCACTTAGAGACAAAGGTAAAAGTTTACTTCCGCCCGGGGTATCTCAATGCATTGGAGAATTCAACAAAGGAGAAGTCGTGAGGATTTGTGATCTAGAAGGCACAGAGTTTTCTCGTGGAATCAGCCGATATAACTCTGATGAGATACGGGCAAGAAAATTGAAAAGTGTAGAAATCGTCCATCGCAACGACTTAGTTATACTTTAAAATGTCTGCAAAAAGAAAGAAAAGGGGATCTGCGATTAATGATTTAATTGAAGTTATGGAGCGACTTCGAGCTCCAGATGGTTGCCCTTGGGATCGTGAACAGGATCACAAGTCGATTCGATTTCATGCCGTAGAGGAAGTATATGAGCTTATTGATGCTATTGAAATGGATGATGATGATGAAATGCTCGAAGAATGCGGCGATTTACTTCTTCAGGTCGTATTTCATTGCCAATTAGCAAAAGAACGCAACGCATTTGATTTTGAGAAAGCTGCACGCTCAATTACTGATAAATTGATTCGTAGACACCCACATGTCTTCGGTGACTCTGATGCAGATAACGTCGATGCAGTCTGGGCGCAGTGGGAAAAAATTAAAAGAGAAGAAAAGAAAGGAACACAACACGAACGACCATCAGTACTTGACGGAATTCCACGCCACCTTCCTGCACTACAGCGAGCCGAGAAACTTGTGAAAAAAGCGCGTAAGAATGGTCTCTCTAAGATTCCATTGGCCAAGCCTATAAAGCAACGCTACACCAAGGCAAGCCTTAGCAAGGAACTTTTTGCTCTCGCTGAGTATGCTCAGAACAAAGGCTGGCAACCAGAGGCGCTTCTACGTGCAGAAACTAAAAAACAAGAAAAAGCGCTTCGAAAAAAAGAGTCTCGCATTTCAAAATAGACTGCATTTAGTTGAGGATATTTTTGAAATCTTTAATTGGTATTATAAGTTAATTATAAATCAAAAACTCAGCTCTGCGTTTATAAAATCTCTCTAAACCTGGCTGCCAAATTTTCTTAATCTGTTCGATAGTCTTACCTTCTTTAATCGCTTTAATAGTAGGCGGATGACAAAGCAATCGGTTAACCTTAAGCAATGGAAACTGCTTCGGATAAATCGAATACAACTCACGTGCAATATCAATCCCTAACAAAACCGGCTTAAGTTTGGTTCGGTCGGTAATGATAATATTAACTCCGCCACATGCTTTCGATTGATGGACACTTGCACTTGGAGTAAATCTAATAGGTACAAACATTACTCCTTCTTGGCCAAGAGCATTTAGACGTTTGGCTAAAAGCACATCATTTATATAAGGCGCTCCTATCACTTCAAAAGGGGTATCTGTTCCTCTGCCTACAGAGAGTGCTGTCTCAAGCAACCCTATACCAGGATAGAGCATCGCCTGTGTAATATTTCGCATATTGGGTGACGGATTCGTCCATGGTTGACCAGTTTTTTCAAATGTCTGACTTCGAGACCACTCTTGTATTTTTACTACCTGCAATTTTACATTATAAGATCGTTCACTGTTAAACATCTGAGCCAACTCCCCGACAGTCATTCCATGCTTAACCGGAATATCATGAAACGCAATAAAGTCAGTTTTTCCCAATCTTACAGGGCCTTCAACTTTCGCAGCTCCAATTGGATTTACACGATCTAACACAATAAACTTAACGCCAGCTTCGCCAGCTGCCTCCATTGCAAGACCCATAGTTGAAATGTAAGTATAAAATCTGCAACCAATATCCTGAATATCAAAAATTAGAGAATCGATCCCGGAAAGCTGATCCTTCAAAGGTTTACGATTATCTCCATAAAGACTGAAAATCTTTAGTCCAGAATTTGCATCAGTAGCGTCCGCTACTTTCTCGTCAAGATTTCCATAAAGACCATGTTCAGGACTAAAGAGAGCTCTTAATTGGACATGCTTTGCTGTCAGCAAAAAATCAAGCGTTGAATTACGGTTGCGATCGTGACCGGTGTGATTTGTAATCAGTCCTACTCGGCTACCTTTAGGCAAAATATCCGGCCTCATCCGCAGAGCATCTGCTCCGTTAAGGACGGCCTTATGGGAAATTACCCGAGCTGAATCACTAGCCCCAAATGAAAAATGCCGCAAAGACTCTGCAGCAAGAGTTGCTACTTTTCTGCGGAGATCAATGACATTTCCACTACCATCAGGATGAACACGGCTTGTCATAAGAACCACAGAAGTACCAGTGCTTGGATCGATCCAAATTGAGCATCCAGTCCAACCTGTATGCCCATAGCTGCCCAAATCAAAATGATTACCACGTGGGCTTGAATACGGGGAAGAAATATCCCAGCCTAAACCCCTTTGAATCTTAATGTCTGGAGCCGTTTGTGATGTCGTCATCAATTCGATAGTTTCTTTACTAAAAATACGTCGACCACCGGAATTACCATTATTTAACATCATTGATGCAAATACCCCAAGGTCTTTAGCAGTAGTAAACAAACCCGCATGACCGGCAACACCTCCCATACGTCTTGCAGTAGGGTCATGCACTTCACCGTGCAAAATAATTTCACCTAGTTTTTCAGTTGGAGCGATATTGCCTAGTTTTTCTGAAGACGGCTGGAATCCCGTGTCCCTCATTCCCAAAGGCTGGAATATATTTTTCTTAGCAAACTTATCTAAACTATGACCAGAAGCCAGCCGAACAATTTCGCCAAGCAAAATGAAATTTATATCGCTGTAAACGAATCGAGTATTCGGCTGGAAAGTAATTCGCTCAGCCTTGGCTTTTTCAATCGCTGTTTCAACTCCAATCCATTCCTGTCGCAATGAAAGACCTGGACGGAGGCCTGATGTGTGCGTCAATAAATGGCGTATTGTAATAGCTCCTTTTCCATTCTTCTTGAACCCTGGAATCCACCGATTCACCTTATCGTTAAGACTTATTTCACCTTGCTCAACTAACAAAGCTATCGAGGGAGCTGTAGCAATTACCTTCGTAAGAGATGCTGCATCAAAAATCGTTTCATATTGCATGGCGGAACGCTTCGGCTTGATACTTTTGTCACCATAAACCTTTCTATAAACATGACCACTGTTTGCAATACGCAAAACTGCACCCGGAGCCTTTCCATCACCAATTGCCTCCAAAATAGCCGCATCAATCTCTTTGAGCTTGGTCAAACGAAACACTGAAGACAACGGCACCGTTTTGACTGATTTACCTAGGCTGGTATTTTTAGGAGTGGACTCGCAAGCTGCAAGTGCTAACAAAAGAACAAATCCAAAAAAAAATGAAATTAACTGATTCATGCGCTTGACCAAAAGTAACGCTCAATTTGATTTTGCCCAAGCGCAACGTTTCGCTCGACCAAAACAGACAAAATATAGTATAAATTTTTAGCTTTTTTGCATCCTATGTCGCTGGCGAGCAACATCTTTAACACTTCTCTAGGCCGGAAATACTTAATGGCTCTATCCGGTGCTGGACTATTCGGATTTGTAGTCGTTCACATGCTCGGCAACTTAACAATTTTTGCTGGCCCTGCTGCCATTAACCAATATGCAGCCAAGCTACATAGCTTGGGGCCTCTATTGTGGATTGCTCGACTAAGCCTTTTAGGAATGGTTGGTATTCATATTTGGGCAGCTATAAAATTATCCTCTGAAAACAAGAGAGCTCGTAAGTTCCAATACGAGGGGACAATTGAACCTGTCGATTCACATCGTAAAAGCGAAATCGTTTCTCGCTATGCAGCACGAACCATGATTTACAGCGGATTGATAATTGCTGCATTTGCATTTTATCATTTAGCTCACTACACATGGAAGGTGCCACAAATCAACGGACTTAATAATATCGACTTCGAAACATTCTACGTTCATGATGTAAATGCAGGTGAAAAACAAATAGCTTACACAACTGCCTTACCGGAAGGGGTCGGAAAAGAAGGTGAAAATGCTGTTGATGTTTACAGAATGGTCACAAGTGGTTTTGGAGTTTGGTGGATATCTATTTTTTATATTATCTCTGTAGGATTGTTGTGTATTCATTTGAGCCATGGCTTAAGTGCTATGTTTCAATCTATTGGTATTAAGTCCAAAGCATCACAAAAACTGATAAACCGCTTCGCTTTAACTGCAGCTTTGCTACTTTTTGCAGGCTACGTCTCAGTTCCAATTAGCGTACTGTTTGGATTCTTATAATAATATGGCCATAAAAAAGAAAAAAACTCCGACCAAGGCCAAGACTGTTAAAACAAACAGCAGAACATCAAAGGTTATTTTAGATTCTAAAATACCAGCTGGACCAATTGCTGATAAGTGGGATAAACATCGTTTTAACCTAAAGCTAGTTAATCCTGCAAACAAAAGAAAATACGAGGTCATTGTTGTGGGCAGCGGTTTGGCGGGCGCCTCAGCTGCAGCATCACTTGCCGAATTGGGTTATAAAGTTAAGTGCTTTTGCTATCAAGATAGTCCACGTCGCGCTCACTCAATAGCAGCTCAAGGAGGAATAAATGCCGCAAAAAATTATCAAAATGATGGGGACTCAGCATATCGACTTTTTTATGACACAGTAAAAGGCGGTGATTACCGTTCCAGAGAATCAAATGTATATCGCCTCGCTCAGGTAAGTGTAGACATAATCGATCAATGCGCAGCACAAGGTGTGCCCTTTGCTCGCGAGTATGGAGGATTACTCGCTAATCGATCTTTTGGTGGAGCACAAGTAAGCAGAACATTCTACGCTCGAGGTCAAACCGGACAACAATTACTTCTAGGAGCATATTCAGCACTAAATAGACAAATCAGTCTAGGAAATGTGGAAATGCATACCCGATCTGAAATGCTCGATGTAGTGATGATTGACGGGCATGCAAAGGGTATTGTAGTTCGTAATATGATATCAGGAGAAATCAGCCGACACGCTGCTCATTCAGTAGTGCTTGCAACTGGTGGATATGGTAATGTTTTTTTTCTATCCACTAATGCGATGGGGTGCAACGTAACAGCATCATATCGAGCTTATAAACGTGGAGCTTGCTTTGCTAATCCTTGTTTCACTCAGATTCATCCTACTTGCATTCCAGTAAGCGGAGATCACCAAAGCAAGCTCACTCTTATGAGTGAGTCACTTAGAAATGACGGCCGAGTCTGGGTACCTAAAGACAAAAAAACTGCAGAAAAAATCAGAAAAGGAGAACTATCCCCAAATGATATCTCAGATAAAGACAGAGATTATTTTCTGGAACGTAAATACCCTAGCTTTGGCAATCTTGTGCCTCGTGATGTAGCATCTCGAAATGCTAAAGAAGTATGTGACGAGGGAAGAAGTGTGGTTTCTTCTGGTTTAGGGGTTTATTTAGATTTTGCTGATTCTATTAAAAGAATGGGAGAAAATACCGTTCGCGAACGCTACGGTAATCTTTTCGACATGTATGAAAAGATTACTGGCACCAATGCTTATCAAAATCCAATGACAATTTATCCTGCTGTCCACTATACAATGGGCGGTCTTTGGGTTGATTATAATTTAATGAGTAACCTACCAGGGCTATTCGCTATCGGAGAAGCAAACTTTTCAGATCATGGAGCAAATCGTCTTGGGGCCAGCGCTTTGATGCAAGGCTTAGCAGATGGTTATTTCGTTTTACCTTACACAATAGGTCAATATTTAGCTGAAAATGGAATTAGTGACCGCCCAAGCATTGATGATTCGGCATTCTCCGTTGTTCAGGATGAAGTTGAATCACGAATTGAAACTCTGCTTTCAATTAAAGGAGATCGCACGCCTACCTCATTTCACCGTGAATTGGGACAAATCATGTGGGACAAATGCGGTATGGCTCGTAACAAGGAAGGTTTGGAAGAAGCTTTACTTACAATTCCGAAACTTCGAAAAGAATTTTGGCAAAATCTCTCTGTTCCAGGGAAAAATACTGCCCTCAATCAAAGTCTCGAACACGCCGGACGTGTTGCAGATTTTCTAGAGTTTGGGGAATTGATGTGTCGTGATGCATTACAACGCGAGGAGTCCTGCGGTGGCCACTTTCGTGAAGAACATCAAACACCTGAAGGTGAAGCAAAACGAAATGATGATGACTTTTCCTACGTTTCTGCCTGGGAGCATAAAGGAGAGAACAAAAAACCTCAGTTACATAAAGAAAATCTTGTCTACGATGAGGTAAAAATGACACAAAGGAGCTACAAGTGATCAGTGAAACAATGAATTTAAAACTCAAAGTATGGCGTCAGGATAATGCTGAAGATGATGGTCGCTTTGAATATTTCGAGGCCCTCGACATAAGCCCAGACATGTCTTTCCTAGAGATGCTGGACGTAGTGAATGAAGGGATTATTTCAGACGGAGATGAAGCTATTGCATTCGACTCCGATTGCCGAGAGGGTATTTGCGGTACATGTTCAATGGTTATTAATGGAGTTCCTCACGGAGGCCAAAAGGGGACTACAGCTTGCCAACTGCACATGAGGCACTTCAATGACGGAGACACCATTGTTATCGAACCATGGAGGGCTACAGCATTCCCAGTGCATCGAGACCTTATCGTCGACCGTTCTTCCTTTGATAGAATTCAACGGTCTGGAGGATTCATTAGTGTGCGAACTGGAAGCGTCCCTGATGCAAATGCAACGCCAGTGGCAAAAGAGAACTCTGATCTAGCAATGGATGCGGCACAGTGTATTGGTTGTGGAGCCTGCGTAGCTGCCTGTAAAAATGCTAGTGCCATGTTATTTGTAGCAGCAAAAGTATCACACCTTAGCCTTATGCCTCAGGGTCAACCCGAACGCAACCGTCGAGCATTAGCCATGGTAAATCAAATGGATGAAGAAGGCTTTGGTAATTGTAGCGTAAATGGTTCCTGCGAAGCAGTTTGCCCAAAAGAAATTTCCCTAGACTTCATTGCCAGAATGAATCGTGAGTATGGCAGGGCTCTGCTTAAAAAAGGTTGCAGTTAACAAGTTGTAACTTTGTTAATGTCACGAAAGCACATCGTGAATCACATTACCATGGACATCAGTTAGTCTTCGCTCGAATCCATTATGATAAAAAGTGAGGCGTTCATGGTTTAAGCCAAGTAAATGAAGTATAGTGGCATGCAGGTCATGGACTGAAGAAATATTCTGCTCCGCTTTCCATCCAAATCTATCAGTGGCACCGTAGCTGTATCCACTTTTAACACCTGCCCCTGCAAGCCATGCAGTGAATCCATCAGGGTTATGATCGCGTCCACTAGCACCCTTTTGAAAAGTAGGCATCCGTCCAAATTCGGTGCACCAAACAACCAAAGTCTCATCAAGCAGACCGCGCTGCTTCAAATCACGAATAAGCGCTGCGGCTGGTTGATCTAACACAGGACCATGTTTTGAATATTGCTGCTGCAATGCTTTGTGACCATCCCAATTACTTACACCTTCGCCACCGGTTTGGTAGGCTCCATTAAAAAGCTGGACAAATCGCACACCCTTTTCAAGGAGACGACGAGCAAGAATACAGTTCTTTGCAAAACCAGACTTAATAGGATTACTCACATCGTCAGCTCCATACATTTTCATGGTAGTGCTATTTTCCGTGGAAAGATCGCTAACTTCCGGGACACTGAGCTGCATGCGAGCGGCGAGCTCATAACTGGATATACGGGCAGCCAGCTCGGTATCTCCTGGAAATTTTTCCAAATGTTTCTCGTTAAGTCTCTGAAGAAAACTTCGGGTAGCTGAATCTGTTTTAGCACTCACACCGGAAGGACGGACTAAATTACGCAGTGGTTTTGTAGCATTAAAATCAGTACCCTGAAATGCTGCAGGCAAGAATCCTGGGCCCCAATTATTAACACTACTCTGAGGTGTTCCTCGAGGGTCCGGTATTGCCACATAGGAAGGCAGCTCTTCATTTTCAGATCCAAGTGCCCAAGTCACCCAAGCGCCCATACTTGGGAAACCATCAAGGGTATAGCCAGTGGACATAAAATTTTCTCCTGGACCATGGGTATTCGTCTTACCTGTAAGCGAGTGTATAAAACATAATTCATCTGCTAACTCGCCTAATTGTGGGACTAAATCAGAAATCATCTTTCCTGTCTGCCCCCGTGGTTTGAAGTTCCAAGGGCTCTTGATGAGGTTGCCCTGTTCACCTTGAAAAGTTTTAAGATTTTCTCCACCAGGCATAGGTTGACCATGAAACTTGATCAGATCTGGCTTGTAATCAAACGTGTCAAGTTGGCTACATGCACCAGAACAGAAAATCACAATTACATTTTTTGCAGATGGTGAAAAATGAGGATTACGAGCCGAAAAAGGTTTAGTAGGTTCAATGTTTGGCCTTATGGGTTCATTGGAAGCCAACAAACCATCCCTAGCCAATAAGCTAGTCAAGGCAATCCCCCCCAGCCCTTTGCCGGTGTCTTTTAAAAAATTACGACGATTTAAAAAGGAATTCATTTCTTAAGGAACAAAAACAAACTCATTTGAATTGAATAAAGCCCTAGTAAACTGGGACAAACCCTCGGATTCAATAAAAGCTGAAGAGCTGTGCACTTCAGACTTTGAAGGGGAACGGTTAAAACACAATTCAAATGCATGTTTCACTTGAGCCACTGTGTTAGAGCCAACGTCCCTTTTAAGGCGATATGAAAAAATTTCAGCTTGTTGCATTAAGAATGTGCTATTAAGGAGGTTCAATGCTTGCAAGGGAGTAGTAGACCGGGAGCGCTTTGGAACACTTTGACTTGCATCCGGACAGTCAAAAACTCCGAATACACTTTCCTGCTCCTGCCTTACTTTAGTCATAAAAATCATACGACGCCAGTCAGAGGGGCCATAAGATTTTTTAGGAAAAAAATGGCGAACATTCTCCATCTGAACCTGAAAACCATTAAAGCCTGGACCGCCAGATTTAAGATTCAAAACACCGCTCATCATAACAACACTATCTCTAATTGCTTCAGCGGCCAAACGACGAATAGGATACCTCCAAAGCAATCGGGTAGATGCATCAATTTTCATGGCTTCAATATTAGGTCGACTACTTTGCTGCCAAGTTTTCGAGTTTAAAATCAACCGATGAATATGCTTGATTGACCAATCATTTTCCATGAACTCCACTGACAACCAATCAAGCAATTTGGGATGAGTTGGGCTCATTCCATTGATACCAAAATCACTTGGAGTACCTACAATTCCATCTCCAAAATGAAACTGCCAAAGTCGATTAACTAAAACGCGAGAGGTTAAAGGGTTATCCGGACTTGCTATCCAATCTGCTAACGCTAAACGACGCTGCTGTTCAGGTTCTGATCGACTAAGGTTTAGAGATGCAAATGCTGAAATAGCACCAGGAGAGACCTCTTCTCGTTTGGCATCCGGATCGCCGCGATAAAGCAAATACGTAGCTTTTGGCTGTGTGAAATTTCCCGCATAAACTTTATTCTGATTTTGCAAATCAACCAATTGCTTCTCAATAACTTTAAGCTCAGAAAGCATCATTTTGCCTTTTTTAGCTTCCTTTTGAGGAAATCCAGAAAATTCATATAATGCATTTTCTTGATTATCTTTTAGAAAAGGCTTGCGATCCGATGAACTGGAAACCTGAACCCATTCATCTGCATTTAATGCCACTTCAATTCGATATTTTACAGCAAGTCGGTCACTAAATTTTCCTTCACGGTCTCTAGCCCATTCGATTCGGTCAATTCGTTCAACTTTAGGGAATTGAATTTGTATCCAACCTGTAGATTCAGCAGCAATCCAACTTTTAGAATTTCCATAAAGACCATCATTTATATGTTCCAACTTATGAAATGGGTGAATGAAATCTCCAGATGAAGTCGCAATGGCTCCTGTGCTAGCCAAAGCAACATTGTCCTTATCTGAAAATATCTCTAACTCATCGATGCACGGTTGAGAAGAATTCGACCTATCAATGTTGAACCGCACAATCTTAGCTTTTATAGCCGGAAATTTTTCCTCATTATAAGTAAAACTAACAGGTTTTCGAAGTGCTCCTGATTTTGGAATGAACCTAGATAAACTTTCCTTAAGCCTTACTTTCTCTGCCTTTTTTTGTTGGATTTCTCTCTTAATTTTTTGGCTTAATTTGAGCGATCTATCCCCATGTGAAACGCCTGCAAATATTGCTTGCATAGAATAGTAGTCCTTCTGAGAAATAGGATCAAACTTGTGATCATGGCAACGCGCACAGCCTGTAGTAAGTCCAAGGAATGTTGTGCCTGTTGCATTAATCATATCGTCAAGTTCATTCATTCGTTGCATTTTGCCAAGTTTGGGATCTTGCCCCTTAACAATATCATTTGGTCCCGCAACCAAAAACCCGGTGCCAATACCCTGACCTAAAGCGTCTCCAACAAGTTGTTCCCGAATAAACTGATCATAAGGTTTATCAATGTTAAGGGAATCGATCACCCAATCTCTGTAATGCCATGCGTTAGGCCGCTCTCGATTGGTTTCAAAACCAGTCGTTTCACCAAAACGAACCAAGTCTAACCAATGGCTAGCCCAACGCTCTCCATAACGCTGACTAGCAAGCACCTTTTCAATTAATCGAGAAAATGCATCAGGTGCTGAATCAGCAATAAATTCTTGAACTTGCTCTGGTGTAGGAGGCAATCCATGCATGATAAGATACAAACGTCGAACAAGTGTTATTCGATCTGCAACCTTTGAATGAACCAATCCGTTGGCGTGCAGTTTTTTTGCTATAAGGCCATCAATCGGATTCAAAGCGCCAATTATTACTGGTCTTTTTACAGGTCTAAATGCCCAATGATCCTTTATATCAATCGCTTGGCACAATGGAAGCGCAGTAAAAAAGCTAGCAACAAAAAACATTGCTAAACCCTTGTGCAAAAAAGAAATCACGGCGAGAGTCTACAATTCCCGCCGCGCCAATCAAGCTGTTAGAAAACAACCAACAGTCTAAAATCAGTTAAAACAGCCTACATAATTTCTTTGAGTAAAATATTTAGCAAATCATCAACACTAACTCGCCGCTGTTCCATGCTATCTCGCTCTCGAAGGGTAACAGTATCTTTGTTTTCCTCACCATTTTCACCAATCGTGTCGAAGTCTATTGTTACTCCAAAAGGGGTTCCAACCTCATCTTGCCTACGATATCGACGACCAATCGCACCAGTCTCATCATAAAACACTGTCATATAGGGCTGAAGCATAGCACGAATTTCCATAGCTTTGGCTACAAGCTCAGGCTTGTTCTTGAGTAATGGAAATACACCTACTTTTACAGGCGCTATACGGGGATGAAAACGCATTACTGTTCTCGTTTCAGTTTTACCTTTATCGTTGGTCACTTCCTCCTCATCAAAAGCATCACAAATAAATGCTAGAACTGTCCTATCTGCCCCTGCAGCGGGTTCGATGACATGTGGCACAAATCGTTCTTTAGATTCCTCATCGTGATATGTTAAATCCTTTCCACTTCCGGGGTATTTAGGTTTTCCATTCTTATCTTTTTCAACAACAAGCTCGTCACCCTCACGAACAAGCTTACCCTCCATATGTGAACGCAAATCAAAATCCCCTCGGTGAGCAATCCCTTCAAGCTCACCATATTCTCCTTCCTCACAAAATGGAAATGAGTATTCCACATCTGCTGTTCCCACGGAATAGTGAGCCAATTCAGCTTCCTCATGATCACGAAGAATCAATTTTTCTTCACTAATACCAAGATCAACATACCATTTAAAACGACGATCACGCCAAAATTGATACCATTCACGGGACTCACTTGGGTGACAGAAAAACTCCATTTCCATTTGCTCGAACTCCCGGGTTCGAAAAGTAAAGTTTCGCGGGGTAATTTCGTTTCTAAAACTCTTTCCTTGTTGCGCAATTCCAAAAGGCACTTTAATGCGACTACTATCAACAACATTTCGAAAATTAACAAACATCCCTTGTGCCGTTTCAGGCCTTAGGAACGCCTTATTATCATCATTTTGCATAGCTCCAATGTGTGTTTCAAACATCAGATTAAACTCACGCGGTTCTGTCAGTGACCCTAATTCCTTTGCATCTGGAGCAAGAACTAGTTCTGGCTGCTCTACTGAAGTCAGATCCACAACCTGACTATTCCACTTCAGCTGTTCGGAATACTTAGCCTTTAACTTAAAATATTGAAGCGCTCGCTTGGTAATTTCTTCCCTTGCATCCCCATCGGTAATACAAGATATAAAAACCTTTTGATCGTCATACTCAATCCACGCACCTTTAATATGATCATAGCGATATCTACGTTTAGTTTCTCGACAGTCCACCATCATATCATGAAATAGATCGTAATGACCCGATGTCTTCCAAACTCTGGGATGCATAATAATTGAAGATTCTATACCGGTCATTTGGAATTGGCGTGGAGCACCCTTCGGCTGTATTCGTTCATTGTGCGCAGTTACCATATCTGCCCACCAAGCATTTTTGATATTACGCTTCAACTCGATGCCAAGAGGTCCGTAATCCCACAAACCATTTAATCCTCCGTAAATTTCTGAAGACTGGAATACAAAGCCTCGACGCTTGCAAAGCGATACGATCTTTTCCATCCGCTCATTTTTGTTGATTTCGTCCATTGAAAAGGCGCGGCATCTTCGCAGAGGATTGAACAGTGTCAAGGGAACGAAAGCCTTAAATCCTTTTATTTCCATTGTAAAAGAGACAAATGTACGGACAATCCCTTTGTGCTGTTTCGCCCAGGAAGAGTTTTATTACTTGTGGCCACATTGGTCTTAGTCTGCATGTTTGTGATGCAATTCATGCCCAAGAAACAGGCTGAAAGTAATCAATATTCCAAAGAATCTATCCGAGAGGGGGGCCTTGTAGAAGAACAGATAATGCAGCAAGTTTCTGCAATTGAGGCAAAACATCGCCAATGGGACAGTACCGTATGGGCTAATGAATTAATCGCGCGTGACTATGAGGAATCTATAATACAAATTTGGGACAAACTTCTTGCTGGAGCTGACCCATTCGAATTACTAGCAAGAATGCCGGTCAATATCCTACAATTGGGCAAACCACAACCAACTGAAGACTGGGAATCAAACATAAGTTACACTCGTCTAGCACAAGGAGGTCCGAGCTGGTCTAAAGAACAATTAAACCAAGCACTAGGTAAATGGAAATCCGAAGGCTGGAAGCTTGAACAAAGCGAGTGGAGACATCGACATTTCACTCCAGGAGACAAAGTCGAACCAAGTTCAGTTTTTTGGATATCACTGCATCTAATTAACAAAAGGCTAAACAGACGCGGCATACTTCGCGGGAACATTACAGTCAAGTGGCAATCAATAGAAATAACGCCCGAGACATTGGCTAAGCCAGATCACATAGACCTCTCCAAATTAGATTGGATTGAACGAGAAGGCGACCCAGCATTTAAAGCAGCTAGCAGACAAAATATTCAGCCTAACGAAGGCAACGTCTTCATTGACCCATTAATAATAACTGACTTTAACAACGACGGTATGGTCGAAATTATTCTTGGCTGCAAAAATCAAATTTACCGCAACCACGGCAATGGAAGTCTTAAACCTGAGAAGCTTTGTCCTAAATTTGATGAGGTGGTATTCAACGTTGTCTTGGATGATTTGTCAGGAGATGGAGTAACAGATGTCATAACAGTGGGCCATGAAGGAATTTATTTAATAGAAGGAAAATTAGATGGCACATTTCCAGGCCATGCACGATTGATTTGGTCAGCCCCAAAAAAAGTGCTCGACCCAATGGTAGTCACTACGGGTGACATCGATAATGATGGTGACGCTGATTTATGGTTTTCTCAGTACAAACTTCCTTACGTAAAGGGACAAATGCCAAGCCCGATTTACGATAGCAATGACGGATTCCCTGGCTACCTTCTGATAAATGATGGCAGTGGCAATCTTAGCGACCGTACAAAAGCCGCTGGGCTAGAAGCTAAACGCTATCGACGATCATATAGCGCATCATTTGCTGATCTTGATAACGATCATGACTTAGACCTTGTAGTCATTAGTGATTTTTCAGGTGCTGATCTACACCTTAATGATGGCTTAGGAAATTTTGAAGATGCTACTATGAAATTGATAGATAATCATTATGGCTTTGGCATGGCTCATAATTTTGGAGATTACGATGCAAACGGAAAAATGGATCTTATTATGATTGGAATGAACTCATGGACGGCAGAACGATTACTTTCCATGACTCTCGCTCCACCCACTCACCGTCATTACTATGATAAGCTTGATGATCTAACTTTTGGAAACAGACTTTACTTTGGTAATGACAAAAAATTTGAACAGCGACCTATGGGCGATAAAGCTGCCAACACCGGGTGGTCATGGGGTGCCACCTCATTCGACGCAGATAATGATGGAGACATAGACCTTTATATTGCCAATGGACATAAAAGCCGCAAATCAGTTAAAGACTATGAAAGGCAATTCTGGTGTCATGATATTTACCATGCGAATTCCAATTCTAACCCAGCAATGGAGGTTTATTTTCAAAGCATCTCTGGTCGATTATATGGCGCTGGCTATTCTTACGGAGGTTATGAAAAAAATCGCTTATTACTAAACCGTGAAAATAGAAATCTAGACGATATAGCCTTTTTAATGAACACATCACACGAAATCGACTCACGAAATGTAGTTAGTGGTGATATTGATGGTGATGGGCGTCTTGACTTAATTTTTACTCATTTCTCTGTTTGGCCTGAACCTACAACGCAGGGGCTTTTGATTGCCCGAAACCTGTGGCCAGGAGAAAATAATTGGGTAGGTTTTCGGTTATCTCAAAGCACATCTTGCCCATCTCTTAATGGCACTAAAGTCCGGCTCCGCGCTAACGGAAAAGATCAATGGCGATTTATTGTCAACGGCGACTCATATCGGTCTCAACACGCACCAATAGCACACTTTGGACTCAAGCAAACAAAGTCGGTTGAAGAAGTTGAAGTACAATGGCCGGACGGAAAACGCACAATACTAAAGAACCCGGCCATCAGGAAATACCATAACATAAAACACAATCAATCTCATGGCCTCACAAATTTGGCCGAATGAACCACTCTGCTACTAAATCAGCAAATCGAAGACCTTCTCTATTAAGCCGAAAACTTTCTTCCGTTTTCACAGCCCAATTGGAATCAACTGAACGCTGCATATCATCTTTCCATTCGGTGCGAAGGTCATAACCTGTTACTTCCATAAAATAATCAAACTCCCAACCGGCATTCATGCGCAATCCAAATGCAGCAGTCTCTCCAGCAAGAGCCAAAGGGGATAGCTGCTCTACAGACTCGTGAGCACGATGACCAAGTTCTAGTTGTTTGCAATATCTCTCAGTATTTGAAATGTTGCGAATGCGACGCTTATCTACAAACCCACTTGCACTCGGCCCTAATGCTTGGCATTCACCCCCGCGCCAGTAGTTAACATTATGCTTACAAGCGTAGGATGGTAATTTAGAGGCAAGAGTTTCTTTATCTTTTGCAAAGTTGGCTATCTCATACTGAATGTATCCAGCCGAGGCTGCTGTATCAATAAGCTCTTCATACATATCACATGAAAGCTCTTCATTTACTTCAAATTCCCCAGCCTGCAATTGCTCAAAAAGCGGAGTATCCTCTTCATAAATCACCTCGTAACAAGACAAGTGCTCACTACCTAGAGCGATTGCTTCTTCCATTGTCGACTTCCAGATTTCCATTGTTTGACCAGGAATAGCAAACATTAGATCAAGATTGATATTGTCAAATCCCGCTTCTCTTAATCGGTTAAATGATTTCATGACCATATCCCGCGAATGGATTCGACCCAAACGTATTAAAAGATCTTCATCAAGAGACTGAACTCCCATGGATATACGGTTTACTCCAAACTTTCTAAACAGATTTGCTTTCTCCGAAGAAACCGTGGCCGGATTACACTCAACCGTCCACTCTTCTGCCCCAAGTAAATCGAGACGCTCCATGGCATTCATGATACGTCGCCAATTATCTAAACTTAGTAACGAAGGTGTGCCACCACCAAAGAAAACGGTTCTAGGCTTTAAGGAAGCAGAAACAAGCTCTAACTCTAGTATAAGAGCATCAACATACCTAGACATTTGCTCGCCATTAGAAGCTTCAGAGTAAAAAGCACAGTACTCACACTTAGTGGCGCAAAACGGCACATGGACGTAAAGACTTGAAACTGGAGAAATAGATACTTTGCTATGGGAACTCACGGGAATAATGCACCCACGCGAAACAGCTAGTCCTTTAAAGAACCCAATTTACACATTAGTGCCCCTGTACCAATGATAGGGAGACCAATGAATGGTAAAGCCGGCACATCCTCTTTAGATGGGAGAAACGTCAAAACAGTCCTCAACTCGGGCCAATACATTATACAGGCTAGTCCAAGCAGTATTGTAAGAACTCCTAAACCTAACAATGTTTTCCTGCCATTGGGCGTAGACATGCCGTAAACCAAGCCAGCAACATAGACAAATACAGCCATGCCAACCAGCAAGCCTACGGCACCACCAAACCCCATCTGCTTATATACGGTGGCTATTTCCATACCGTCCGTCAATATGGATACTAGGAATACACCTCCCGCCAAAAGAATTATGAGAAAGCCCCAAAGCATTGATAAATCGGCTAAGCCGGCAGGGAAACTACTCGCCCTGATCTAGTTGGCCAAGAGATTTTTAGCTTAATTTTTCCGTCAAAATGGCTTTCTCTCCCTGTATGCTTTACTTAGCAAGAATCTCACTGTTTGCAGCCGCTCTCATAGTCAGCAGTTTTGGAAGTAGTTATGCGGCCAACAAGAAGATACTATTGATTGCTGGCAAACCTAGCCACGGGCCAGGAGATCATGAATTTCGCGCAGGCGCTTTACTGCTTCAAAAATGCCTTAATAAGACACAAAACATTCAAGCAGAAGTGCACGATTACGGCTGGCCTAAAGAGGACTCTGCTTTTGAGAATATTGATGCAGTTTTGATATATGCTGATGGTGGAGGGGGCCATCCAGCCATACAAAAAAACCGAGCGAAGCTAATTGATGACTTAGCTAATAAGGGCATTGGGATTGGTTGCGCTCACTATGGAGTCGAAGTTCCAAAAGGAGATCCAGGTAAGTACATGCAAAACTGGATTGGCGGCTACTATGAGCACAAATTTTCTGTAAACCCTATGTGGGCACCAGATTTTAAGACTTTCCCAAAGCATCCAATTACTCGAGGGGTAAAACCATTTAAAGTCGTTGACGAATGGTATTTTAACATGCGATTCCGCAATGACAACGTAGGGAAAATAACCCCGCTACTAATTGCAACCCCAAGTGATAAGGTTAGAAATGGCCCTTACGTCTGGCCAAAAGGGCCATACAAACATATACAAACAAACAAAGGCCGCTCAGAAACAATGATGTGGTCATACGTTCGTGAGAATGAAGGCCGAGGCTTTGGATTCACAGGAGGCCACAAACACGTGAATTGGGGTAACGACAATTATCGAAAAGCAGTACTTAACGGACTCCTATGGATTGCCAAAGCCAAAGTGCCAACGAACGGCGTTGAATCCACAATTACCAATAAAGAACTCAAAGTAAACTTAGATAAAAAATAATTATTTTTTTCTAAAATTTGCCATAAAAAACATACATTGATACTTTTCGTAACGTATGATCGAAACTAAATTTCCAGATTTTTCACTATCCAGACTCCTTTTAAACACATTCAGACCTAAAGAGAATGAGAGAATCTGTATACTAATTGACCTTCCAGATATTTCTTTAGTTAAGGATTGGGCTTTCTTGAATAATGAAAACTTTTCTATTCAAAGACATGCATATGATTCTTTTTATAAAGCTCTTCACGAGAACGTAATGGGGGAACTAAAACTTACTGGAGGAGACTTTTTTGCTTACAAGGAAACTGGCGGCAGCAACCTAGATCTGCCTGATTTAGCAATAGCTCCAGATGGCTCAGAATTAAGCCTAGAGAACGATGTTTATCCTAACTATGATATTATATTGTGCATATCAACATACTCCGCCACAGCTCCCCTAACTGCATTCGCAAAACAATTTGGCTTTCGAGGCGCCACTTTACATGGCGTTAACGACATTATCCTAAGAAGTGGCCTAGCAGTAGATTACAACGAAGTCAGTAAGGACGCTGAGAAATTACGTTTAGCTCTTACACGCGCAGATCATTTCGAAATAGATTTCCAAGTTGAAAATAAAATTTACACCCTCAAACTCGACTGTGATCAACAAGAAGCTCAAAAGAGCCACGGCATTTGTTTGGTGAACGAACCTGATGTTGCCAATTTACCTGCCGGTGAAGTTTACTTTGTTCCTACAGGAGGCGAAGGTGAATTTATTATGCAATATGGGGATGGAACTATTGGTTTACAAACTGTCGAAAAAGGAAAAATTATTAATTCGTCACTTATTCGCGGAAATCAATCAACTATTGATGAACATAATAAAAAAATCGAAAGCGACCCTGTAACTGGTGAACTTGGTGAACTTGGTTTTGGCACTCAGGAGCTACCTGTCTCAGGCCGAGACATACAAGATGAAAAAATTCTAGGTACAATGCATGTAGCCACAGGCCGAAGCGATCATCTCGGAGGCTCACTTACACCTGATAAATTTGCTAAACCTATAAACGCAACTCACGATGACATACTGTTTTCTCCAAGCAAAACTCCTGACATTACTGTCTGTGAGGTTCGAATGCAGCGCGATGATAAAACGATTGTTGTGCTTGAAAATTATCAACCTGCCGCGCACCTTCGGGACGCACTAAGCACTTAAAATTACCTAAAGCATGCGAAGCCTTGTATTCATTCTGACGTTCTTAAATATTTTGGCTTGGAATCTGCAAGCTTACGACAAGCCGTTGCGGGCATTATTAGTAACAGGAGGCTGCTGCCACGACTATGCCAAACAAAAAGACATTCTAAAGCAAGGCCTTGAGCGTCGGCTGAATATTACTATTGATCATGCGCATTCAGACGACAAAAGCACTAATCCTCCGCTTCCAATCTTTGGTAAAGCCAATTATGCAAAAGGGTATGATGTCATAATACATGACGAATGCGCCGCTGACATGAAAAACCCAGAAATCATCGCAGGGGTTCTTTCGCCACACACTAATGGAGTACCAGGAGTGAACTTGCATTGCGCAATGCACTCATACCGCTTTGGAGATTTTCGTAAGCCGGTCAAATCAGGAGCCGACAATGCAAAATGGTTTGAATATATTGGACTACAATCATCTGGCCACGGCCCACAACAACCAATAGAAATTAAATTTGAGAACAACGTACCATTTATAACTAAAGGCATTCAAAACTGGACTACCCAGCGGGAAGAACTTTACAACAACATAAAAATACTCCCTTCAGCCAAAATCGTGGCTCGAGGTGTTCAAGGGAACCGTAAGGCAGTTGTTGCTTGGACGAACAATTACAAAGGCACTCGAGTATTTAGCACTTCAATAGGGCACAACAACGTTACAGTGGCTGATTCTCGTTATCTCAAGCTTGTTGCTCGAGGACTACTTTGGGCTGTAAAGCGGGAGGACATGAAAATTATCAACCCAAAAAACGAAACCTTTGACCTGAACAGCAAACCAAAAGCTTCATCAGCTAAATAAAATAAACACCAAAAACCGAGTTCCTAAAAAAGCTGATACAGACAAAAAAGTAACAACTAACTCAGAGGAATCGTACAGGGTGAACCTTTCAAAACACGCAAAAGACGGCAATCCAGCAACTTGCTGACTTATCTCAAATCCATTTAATGCACGACGATTTTTACGAAACTAATAAAGCTTTATCTGAATACCTTTTATTCCATTACGGTAAAGCCGATGAAGTTCTCCCATGGGGCTTTGGCCCCTCAAATTCACTTAACTATCCCGTACGATGTATTACCGAATGTATCGATGCCAAACAAATACCAAACAATGCTAGGGCTCTCGACCTCGGTTGCGCAGTGGGTCGCTCAACTTTCGAGCTAGCCCGACATTGCGACGAGTCCATAGGTATTGACTTGTCAGATGGCTTTATCAATGCAGCTAAACAACTACAAAAAACTGGGAAGATCGATTACTCTTTTATAATAGAAGGTGAAATTGGGCAACCAGCTACCGCCAAAATACCAAACGAGATTGATCGTTCACGAGTTAGCTTCGAGCAAGGTGATGCCATGTTTCTACGTAAAGGCCTTGGCGTATTCAACGTTGTTTCGATGATCAATCTAATTGACCGACTGCCCTGCCCTAAAAAGTGCCTAGAGCAACTCTCTTCGCTAATTTGCCCCGGAGGTCAACTCATCATCGCATCTCCCTGCACATGGCTTGAGGATTACACCCCAAAAACCGAATGGCTTGGTGGCCGCACATCATCCGATCAGTCATTTCAAACTCTCGATAAAATCCAGGAAATACTAGATCCATCATTCGAGCTTAATGGTAAATGGGATATCCCTTTTCTTATTCGCGAACACTCACGAAAATATCAATGGAGTGTGGCTATGGCCACTCGTTGGACACGCCGTTAAAAAAGCTAAATAATTTTCTCTAAAATAGATTAAGAAAATTATTACAATCTTAGAAAAATCTTATGTTTATATAAGAAACGGCATAAAAACACGGCAAGTGAAAGACTTATCAAGGATGTTATAAGATTCCCCATGTGTTCAAAAGTAAGGCCATCAATAAATTTTTCAACGGGCTTTCCAACAATATGCTCCGCTATTTCATTAAAACCAACAAATGCCCACGCAATATAAATTGTAATTGAGTTCATTCCAATCCACACAAATATATTTGACCATTTTTTCAAGTTTCTAATATCAATTAAATAATAAAAGACACCAAGAAGAACCATACTACATCCCCCAGCTACAAGAACGTAAGAACTCGTCCATAATTTCTTAATTACAGGAAACTGAAGATGCCAAATGCTACCGGCAATTATTAGCAAAACACCAAAAGAAAAAACCAACTTCAATTTCTCACTAGGATTTTTATTTTCATCCTTAAATACAATTCCCACTAAAACTCCAAGCAAACAGGTAGCAATTGCAGGGAATGTACTTAAAAAACCTTCTGGATCATATTTACCAGACCATTTGAGACCCGGCAAATATTCCCCATCAAACCAATTAGCAAGGTTCTTCCCCTCTTCGAAGGTAACTTTTTCCAAGCCGGGAGTAGGAATAAAGCACATGACCGCCCAATAGCTTATTAATAATAATGCAAAAGCAATCAACAATCCTCTTAGATTCAAAAAACAATACAATAAACCACTAGCCAAATAACAAATTGCAATTCTTTGTAAAACTCCCACATAACGCAACTGATCACCACCAGTCCCCTTTGGATCCCAACCGTAATACACAAGACCAATTATATAGAGTGATAAGGCCCTAATAATAATTTTCATTATTGTATTTTTTTTGCCTTTTTTATCTATGCTTCTTGGGATTGAAAAAGCCGTAGAGACCCCAACAATAAAAACAAACATTGGAAATATTAAATCGTAAAATCTAAACCCTTCCCATTCTGCATGCTCCAATTGATTAGCCAAAGTTTGAAAAAAGGAATTTGAACTTAGCTTGCTTAATGCAGCCGCCAAAGAGCCTCCCCCTATTATCCAAAACATCGTAAAACCCCTTAAAGCGTCTAGAGAAACTAATCGGCCACTACTGTTTGTATTATTCATTGTTATTAAAAGCTGCTTTCCTAAAAATTAATTTCTCACCTACAAGTTTGTAAAAACGCAACGATATCCAATAATTCCTGCTGCGAAAGAATTTGACTAAAACCTGATGGCATTATTGATAACGACGAATTACTAATACTATGAATCTTATCTCTTGGGACTCTCACATCACGCATATTTGCATTTTTCAAGTAGACAGTAGTATTGTTTTCTCGCTGTATTATACCCCCTAATGTTTTTTCGTCAGTTGTTCTCAAAGTGTAATACTCATAGCCATTAACTATCGTCAAGTTCGGATAAAGAATTGCCTCAAGCAAATCTCGCGGTTGTCTGATCTTTGAAATCTTACTTAGGTTAGGGCCTAGCTGACCTCCCTGATCACCAACGCGATGGCAGGCACTACAAGAAACTCTCTCTTCGTGAAACAACACTCGCCCACGAGATGCATTACCTAAATTTAGCATTCCTATTAATGAATCAATTTCAACATCTTGTTTCTTCTTACTTTGAAGACTGCTTCCCATTACGTTCAATAAATTCTTATTTGTAGCACTGCCATCAAGACTAGAGAAAGTTTTCAATATCTTTTGACGTTGACTGTTACCAATCGTTTTAAGGCCAGGGCTACCTTCAAGCGCTAAAGAAAGTCTATTTCCTAAAAGATTCCAATCCACATTATTTACGACATGATCCTTAGATGCCGTGTGCTTACGTCCTCGTGTAAAAGGTTTTATCACTTCAGGTAAATAGTAGGGACTAGCCTCGGATATTATCTTTAATAACTCATCAGATTGTCCATCAGTAAGCAGATGAAGATGCAATGAGCCCAAAGATTGTGCAGCTTGACGCCTCAGGATAATTTGAGTTTGTTTCTTTTCAAGAAGATCAACTAGAAAGAAAAATAAATCACTTGAAAGACGGCCTTGGTGTCTTACTAGCACTTGAATAGCGCTTGCACGCTCCTTTTGTGATTTATCCAAATCTTGACCGATAATTTTTATCTTAGATAAAATATTTTCTTTAATATTGAATCTCCGTGCAATATTTAGTGCCTCCATCCGAACATCAGGCTCAAAATGATTTAATCCAATAAGAATAGCTAATTGAAGCGGATCTGGAAAACGGTCTAGAAAACTTAAAGAAGATAGTACCTGAATCTTTATTTCAGTCTTTATTTCTTTATCATTCAAAATATTCAACAAAATATCTTGAAAATCACTATCTTGAGCATAAGCGATTATAATACCTTCAATAAGTTCTTCATCTGACAATTCTTGCTCCTCTTCTTTAACAATATTTGAGAAAATTTTAATAATTTCTTTTCTCATTTCCCTACGACTAGAAATTAAACGCCGTGCCTCCTCTCGAACATTACTGTCAGCTGATTGCAATAATGGAACAACCTGTTTTGAGTCCAATTCACTTCCCAAAGAAGCAAGAACTTTCAGCGCAATTCGTTGACGATACGGATATCTATTGTCGGACAAATATGAAGAAACTTCCGCAGAGTTACCAATCTGTGAAATAGCATAAACAAAAGAATGTTTCGTGTGAATAGGATCATTTGAATCCAAGTTTCGAAATAAATATGATAAAGCCTTCTTATCATCTAATTGCCCTATTGCTGTGGCGGCAGACGCACGAACTGATTGGCTAGTATCAGATAAAAGCTCTGTCAAAGGCGCAAGCGAAGTCTTATCCTTCAGACGCCCCAAAGATCTAGCTGCTACCTGACGGACCCCCGAATCCGAATCCTTCAAAGCTTTTTGAAGAATCGTTAGACTGCTTTTACTTTTGATTCTTGAAACTGCCCAAAGACAACGCTTTATAAAAATTGAATCAGATGATTCAAGGATTAATTTAGACATTAAATCTAAGATAGCCTCACCTCTGCCTATGATAGTCTCAACTGCTTTATCCCTAACTGCTGGCCTTGAGTCATTTATTAAATAAATTAGATCTTTGGCATTTAATGAATTCCATGACAACATCAAACCTCTAGGGTCATCCCGAACGGAGATATCCTTTCTTTGAATACGATAAATAGACCCTTTAATTTCAGGCATAGCTCTCTTTGAAAACGGGCACCCCCAACTAAGCCATCCCCCAGTATCTAACAATAAAAGAGACCCATCGGCATCTTCTAGGATATCTGTAGGGTGAAAGCCAATACTATCAGATGTGAGGAAATCTTTTTCTTTCGTCACAAAGGATCCATTCTTAGACTCCAATCTTATATTTACCACCCGGCGCGTATTGAAATGGCATGCAAATAAAGAGTCTACATAAGCTGCCCCAAAAGTTTCTCCGCGATATCTCATTAATCCAGCAGGGGCCACTTGCCCCCAGCGACTTGTCGCAGGCAGACGAAATCCTGTTTCAGGCAATAATGGTTGGCCATAAACTCGCTGAGTCAATCCCCCAGGAACCCAATGAATTAAGGCGTCATGACGTTGCCCCCCGAAACTGTCAAAAATCGCACATGTCGAAAGCATATCCCCATTAGAAGTAAAAATTATATCAACAGGATTTACTCCTCCCTGGCCTTCAACTTGAACGTCACTTCCGTCTGGCCAACAGGAAAAAATACCAGCAGCTCGACTAAAACCAGAACTCGTCCCATCTGTCCCAATTAGGTCATAACCAAAATGACCTCCTGAAAAATACAATCTTCCATTTGGGCCTAAATAAGGACCATGCTGATTCGCTCGCCCATCAAATTCCATTGACCCTAGAATCTTATCACGTTTATCTGCAACTCCATCTCCGTCTAAATCCTCAAGCCTCCATAAGTATGGAGCAGCAATAATATAAAGAGCCCCATCATACCAAACCCCTCCTTCGGGCATCGTCATCCGATCTGCAAAAATAGTACTCTTGTCAAAAACACCATCTCCATTAACATCAACCAATTGCCTAACAAAACGGGGCAACTCTCTCTCTATAGCAGCTCTTGTAGTGAGATTCCGCCCGTCACTTTCCGCTACATAAAGGCGTCCGAGATCATCAAGGCAAGCCAACATAGGATATTTCACAAGCGGATCAGAAGCGACAAGCCGCACTTCAAATCCCTGAGCTATTTTGATCTTAGGATATGAAATTTTTTGCTCAGAAAAAATGCGAGCCTCTAAAATGAAAAAAGAGCCAATAAAAATAAATAACTTCAACCCCCATAAAGACGGCCAGCTGATTTTAATTTGAGAGTTCTTATTCAATTAACAACAAGTCAGTTCTTTTATTCGTTATTTCTTTTTTATTTATCAGCTGATTTTTTCGATCTTTTTTGAGCAAATAACCATTTCATAAAATCTGGCTCTTTATGGCAGCGCTCACTGCTTATAAAAGTTGTACCATTATCACCACCTATAAACATTTTTTCAGCAATCCCGTGCTTGTCTCCACTCCAAATAGTAAATTTCATATTGCCTTTTAATTTTTTAATATCATCGAAAACCTTCTGGGCCCTATCAATTGGACAAACCCTGTCCTTATCCCCATGAAAAGCCCAGATAGGCAAATCTTTAATTAATGAAACATCAATAAATGCTTCAGTTCTTGGTCTACCAGCTCCGGCTGAAGGAGCTGCAGCAGCAAAATAATTAGGGTCGATTTGTATGATAATATAAGTTCCGTGCCCACCCATTGAATGTCCAAGAATATATATTCTGCGCATGTCAACAGAAGGTAATTTTGAAATAACACTCTTAATATTTTTCAGATCTGTAGCATTCCACATACGATTAGCTTGTGGCGCCAAAACATAACAACCGTATTCCTTTCGGATCTTTTCACCTGCTAAAATCTTGTTCCAACCCTTGAGTTGTTTGCGATTGTCCGAGCCTTTACCCCCAGCGCCATGTAAAGACACAATAACTGGATATTTTTTTTTAGAATTAAAATTTATAGGAGCAAGGAGACGATATAGCATTGGTCCTTCAGAATTCGTTTTATATAGATCGACCCAATTATTCGAAAGCCTATTTTTCAATTCTGTCAGTTGCTTTTCCTTTTCAGAATCAACTCTATCACTTTGCGGTTTATCTAAACGCTCCATAGCTATTGACTGAGCACACATTAGTAAAATAGCTATGAATATGAATAAATTTAATGGTTTCATCTGTGATGAGTTTAGTGACTTAATTTATACTTTTAAGTAAAAAAATGAGCATAATAATTATACCCTCTTGCTTTTCTAATATAATTACATCTCCAATGATTTAATTAGCAAAATCTTCTCTTTAACCCTTGGCTTATTTAATAAATTTAAATGAAAATAAGTCTGCATCTTTCAATTCAAAGACTAATTTGATTCCTTGGTCTGAAAGAGAACTCACTTTATAACTTAACCCGTCAGAACGAGTCCACTCTACAATTCTGTTTAACGAATCTCCATAAATCCATGGACAATTTTCTATCTCATATCCAGAAATGTAATTCCCATCTGCACCAAGAATACCAACACGAATACCCCCTCGGGCTGAACTTGAATAATTAATAGACAATTTATGACCAGAAAATTGTATCAGTTTAGTAGTTAACTTGCCTCCTTTCATAGGAGCAGTAATTGAAACAAACCCATCCATTCTTATTGAATATCTTCTAAGTTTTGCTGGTTTTCCGTTTTGTAAAGTCGCTTCAGTTAAGTACATTGAAAGCTCTGAAGGAGCATCTTCTGCAAGCGAGGATTTGGTTTCAACTAATCCATTATTTTGATAATTATCGCCATAAAACCAACTGTCTTTAGCCCTTAATCCTGGACGGATAAAAGCCTCTTGGAAAACTGTAAAATTATTTCCATCTCTACTACTCATAAAAAGCCCCTCAGTAACAGCTGTTCCTTCCCTTATAGAAACTTTACTTCGTTGCTGTCGATATTCCCATTGTGGCAAATGACGCGTCGATGGAGTTAATCCTCTATCTTCATATCGTGTTGGAAATCCAACAAAAATATGCGGAGCCCTGAAATAAGGTGTAATCTGATTAGTATAAAGCTCACCTCCTCTTTCAGGGGTGTATTCCAAGAAAACTGGCTTTTTCCAACTATCCGTAAAAGAGGGGGAAGTCTCTGTCATGATGTCTCGACCATTTCTAAACTCCCGATGATATGCTCTATACTCTCTCCTGACTGAGTCCCAAAAAGCAAGATTTTGCGAATCAAAGGCACCTTGAGAAATTATTGGTTTCTTTGTCGCCTTTTTCCAAAGAATTCCGTCGGCGGACACTAAAGGAAACAAAGGCCCCCCACCTATGGCTTTATATTTTTCGCTAATTGAAGCTTCAGGATTCAGATCAATAAAAGGACTAAAATTATGACATATGTAGCCTAATACAGGATCTTTTTCTGTAAGTATAATATTGTTTGCCTTTGACCCTTTAAACTCAACCAGCCCTAAATCCGGCCTCCTCCATTTAATCCCATCTTTACTCACAGCAAGGCAGTAAAACTGGTCATGCAAAGATTTCACACCTCGATCATAGTCGGCACCTCTATAATACATTTTATAGCTGTTTTTCGAATCTTTTATGACTGTTACATAGTTTAATCCGTTACCCTCCCAAGGCTTATCGCTAACAAAAACAATTTCTCTAGGAATAGGATTATTTAGAGATTGCCTAGCAAAACCTTCAAGTTTCTCAATTAGATGATTATCTACAAAAAGTTCTCTTCGGTCATCAACCTTAAGTACATTAAAATTTGCTTTAGTTGAAACTAACCCATAAAGAACGAACAGAAACAGGCAATTAAATATCTTTATATTTTTCACAATCATTAATGATTATTTTTGGAACTAATTCCTATTCTTTAGTTTAAGTTTTTATTCGTCCAGATTAATATTTCAATTTAATTATATTTCTGACAGGAAGACCAAAAATTATCAGATTTTGGAAAGCTATATATTAATTATAAATATAAAACACTTATTTTTGGAAGTGTTTTTCATCCTCATAATGCACTTTCTTGAAGCAACAAGATAAGAATCGAGCTCCTGTTCCAATTCAGATCTAAGCCCGTATATTATCAACGGGAAATCAATCTCAGATTCAATTTTTTTGTTTAATTTTAAAATAGATATATCAAGCGGATCTATTACTCATAAAAATAATACGCTATAAATAGCGCTATTAGAATTTACAATTTTATATATGATTTTTGATGTTGAGTTGAGAAACAACTAATTGCCAAATTTTATAAAATTAGTCTCATAACATTATCTCTAAGTTACAAACCAATTCAGAAATAAATCTCAATACCTATTCATCTAATTTTTTGAAAGAGACTCCTTCCGAGTAAACACCCAATTATCATCACTTGTTAGTTTTTGATTAAACCGGTATCCCATACCCTTAAATTCTTTCAGCCCATCAGGTTCGCTTATACGATTACGAATAATATAATCTGACATAGCTCCTCTAGCCTTCTTAGCAAAAAAACTAATGATCTTGTAATTGTCATTTTTTTTATCTTTAAAAACTGGAGTTATAACAGTCCCTTTCAATTTTTGCTTATCAACAACATTAAAATATTCGTTTGAAGCAAGATTTATCAAGATTTGATTGCCTGATTTTTTAATTGCACCATAAAGGGAGTTTGTTAAATCCGAACTCCAGAAAGCATATAAATCTTTTGCCTTCTTTATCGCTAGTTTAGTTCCCATTTCAAGTCGATAGGGTTGGATTAAATCCAAAGGTCTCAAAAGTCCATAAAGCCCTGATAGAATTCGCAAATGATTTTGGGCATAAGCAAAATCTTTTTCATTGTATTCCTCGAAATTGAATCCTGTATAAACATCCCCCTTAAAAGCCATTATAGCCTGCTTTGCATTAGATTTGGTAAATGGAAGACTCCAATCTTGATAACGCTTCTCATTCAAAACAGCCAAATTAGAACTAATAGACATTAACGAAGAAAGATCACTCTCAGATAATGTCCGAAGTTTTTTTATTAATGTTTGTGAATGATCTAGAAATTCCGGTTGCGAATTAGACTTCGCTAATGACGGCGTCTCAAAATCAAGTGTTTTAGCTGGAGAAATAACAGCAAGCATCAGGGATAGTTTCGATAATCACAATTTAAGGTTCAAGCTAAAGCATAGTAATTTACAATAATTTTTTTATTACTATGCCATATCCATTCAAGTGCAAAATTTAATCTGATTTGTAGCCTTGCCACATCCAAACAAGGGTATCTGCAAGTGTATGCTCATATACTTGTCTATCACAATGACCAGAAGAGCGACTATATATAAAACGATAATTATAACCTTTTGTCTTGAGTACTTTCGCCATTCTCTTATTTGCTAGAACCCAGTTATGATGAGATGTTTTTGGATTATTTGATCCATTATCATTTTCAGATACATGCGTAAAAATACGCAGTGGCTTTCTATCACTTTTTTCAATTAATTTTTTCCCAGAATGATAATCCCATGCTCCAAATGGATATATTTTTTCTTCTGGGGCATCGTCATCCTGTTGATCAACAAATGTTCCTGAATAGGTAATTATGCGACGAAATAAGTCAGGGCGAAACCAACCCATTGTTAAAGCAGCAGCGCCTCCAGAGCTACAACCCATTGTTGCTCTTCCCCAAGGGTTTTCTGTAAATGCTATATCAGGATAAACAGCTTTTATCTCCGGATTTTTTAATACAGCTGGTAAAACTTCATCATTTATAAAACTCACAAATCGATCTGAAATTGTATCGTACTCCAGTCCTCTTTGGCTACCTTTGCTGTCGTTACCCCCGTTTTGCACAGAAACAATAATAAAGGCTGGAATTTTTCGCATTGGATCTTTTGAAATTGTCAAATTATCAAGTGCATTTCTCACTAAGCTAAGCCGACTAGGACCGTCATGCATAACTAGAATCGGGGCACTTATTCCATTTTTATAAGCAGCTGGCACATAAACATAAATCTTCCTTTCCTTTCGAACAGGCTTCTTAGAATCCAGCGAAGCATCTGTACCTCTATAGATATTGCTATTGGCTAGAGGCATCGCAAACTGGAAGTTTCTTCCCTTTGGGTTTCCATTATCTTTTAAATCTGAATCAATAACATAATCTGGTCCGATTATGTAATCACCACCACCAAAATTGGGATTTTCTGTAACTGGTTCAACAGAATAAATTAACTCTAGATTGGAAAATAAAAGCAATATAATAGAATAGGATGAGAAATTGATATTGAACACAGAAGACTTATTACCTCGCACTATCGAAGCTGTAAAGTATTCAGACTGAAGATAAAAAAGTGTAGCGCATGAAAAGAATTGATCACTAGATGCGGATATAGAATTTCAATTTAGTACCAAGTATAAAAGAGCTAAGCAAATCCTCCATTAGTTCTTAACCATATATTTAAGCTAGCATGTGCTAGTATCTTTAAAATGGAAGATAGATACTAAATCAAGAAGAAGCGTTCCAATGACTACAAACAGGCCACTTGCTTTGTTTAAGTTAAGGAATAGGCCCTTCCTTCCTAATTAGAATTAAATTATGCTCAGCTTGATCCAATCCGGAAAATCCGGCGTCACAGGTATCAAATTTAATGTTTGGAGCTGGACTTCGAAAAAAATCTAAGAGAACTAAAGAAAGCTCCTTTGATTTAGGATAGTAAGCCTTTTAATGGTCCAGTACTATCAGCAAAACGCTCCATACCTGTGCCCATTAATTGAGCTTGAGAGAGCCATAAATTGGCCAGTGGAGTTTTTTCAGGACAATTAAGAATGTGGCCAGTCTTGATACGTCCGTTAGCAGAACCTGCTACAATAATTGGAAGCTCATCCATTGTGTGGTCTTTACCATCTCCTAACCCTGAACCTAAAGTAATCATAGAGTGGTCTAAAAGAGTTCCTTCCCCCTCCTTAATCGAGTCCAACTGCTCTAAAACTTCCGCAAATAACTCCACATAAAAGCGGTCAACTTGCGAAAGAGCCTTCTTTACGTCTTGTCTGTCTTGCGAATGGGTAAGTCCATGATGTGATTTCGTAAAATTTAATTCATGAAAACGCTGTGGAGTTCCCCACCTTTCCGGTGCGAGCATGAACGTTGCAACGTGTGTAAGATCTCCTTGAAATGCCAGCACAAGCAATTTGCCCATCATCCTTATGTACTCTCCACGCGTCATCGGCTCTTCATCCGGCTCTTTCATATCCGGCCGCTCATGCGTTGCGTAGTACTTGCTTAGCTTCTCAATCTGTTTTTCGATTTCTCTAACAGAAGTGAAGTATTCATCTAGCTTGTCTTTATCATGACTACTCAGATTCTTTTCAAAATTGGAAGCATCCTGCAGAATCAAATCCGTAATATCCTTGTCGGATTTTCCCGTCTTAAAGAGACGCTTATAAACCTGCCGCGGATCTTTGATTGTCGTAGCTACATGTTCAGGCCCGTACCAGGAAATGTTGTCCAAATAAATCGATTCTTTGAGGTCTTTAAACGTATTACAATTCAGCTCCAAGGATCGAATAGGGGTTCGGTGGCTTACCTTATCTGCAATCAAATGATCCAAGGTTCTGTCCATAGGGTAAGGTGATTTCAGCTCCCCATTAGGATTGGCTGACGAGAGGTAACATGAACTACATTGATTATGTACATCGACCCCTCTAACGTTAACCCGGGACAAACCTGTGATGAGTGTAACTTTTTTCCCCACTTTTTTAAGTGGTCTCAAAGTGGGCATCTCCAAAAAGTTTTGATTACCCTTCTCAGGGAAAAAATGATCTCGCACAAAACCCATTGGCGAATAGAACGAAGCAAAACGCAGAGACGGGTCCTTTAATTTCTTTGTCAACGCATCCTCTGCATACATCTCCAACCAAGGAAGGGCCATCACACCGCCTGCCGTCCCAAACAAAAACTTGCGCCTATCAATTTGATTCATTGTTTCATCTTTTGGCTAAATACTAAGTGAACCGCCGTGTGTTTAATAAGGTCTCTCAATTTGTAATTATTACTCTCGCTCGCTTTCACAATTTCATCAACCGCAACTCGTTCCGATACGATTAACTCTCGCCCTAAACCATAGGACAACAAATGCTTGGTGAAAGCCTTTGCAAACACGTCTTTTTCAGCAAGTACAGCATCCTTAAACCCAACAACGTCTTTGAAAGGGTGCTTCCCGAATAATACACCACTAGCATCAACCTTCAAGCCCGTTCGGTACGTGTCTCTCCAGCGACCTAGTAAATCATAATTTTCCAAAGCAAACCCCAATGGATCAATTTTTTGATGGCAACCAGAGCATTGGGAGTCTTCGCTATGCCGATTTAATTTTTGCCTTACTGTTAGCCCCTCTTTTTCAAGTGTTGCGTCATCCGCATTTAAGTCAGGAATATTGTCAGGCGGGGGCTCCGGAGGATCATTGAAAATGACCGAGGAAACCCACGACCCTCGTGTGATAGGTAATGATCGAAATGGACCGGATGTCATCACCATCACGGCTCCCGTTGTAATCACACCACCGAACCTTCTATCTTTAAGTGGAGTTCGAGTGAATTCAATATCACGAAGGTTGACGTTTATGGCATATGTAGCAGCTCTTCCTTGGTACCATTCTTCAAGTAAGTGACTGCGATAGGTGAAGTCTGAATCGACTAATTCCATAATTGGCCTGTTCTCAATAAAAACAGTTTCAAAGTTTAGTAGCGGTTCCAACATCATATGCATCCCTCTCTTGTATGATATTTTGTCGTCGCCACCGAAGTAGTAATTTCTATGAGTTTTGAAATCAGGTGATGCGGAAACTAAGTTGTTAATCCTTAGCCATTGAGGGGCAAAACTATCGCAGAAGTTTTTAATACGACGATCGTTGAGCATCCGATCAACCTGGGCTTCGAGGACTTGTGGGTCTTGAAGCTTCCCTTCCCCTGCTAATGCCAATAACTCGTCATCAGGAATCGAGCTCCACAGAAAAAATGAAAGGCGTGTCGCCAAATTATATGAAGCATGATTAGGCAAGTCGTCACTTGCCTTGTTGTGAACCATAATAAACCGCGGAGAAGCCAATACCCCTGATACTACATCCTTCATGCTTTTGGTGAAATCCCCACTTTCCTTATACTGCTTATCAAAATATTCCGTGTACAAATTTAAGGTTTTTGCATCGGCTGGAGACCTAAAAGCCCTGAGAAGAAATTCCCGAATGCGCTTATGAGCTATTACTTCAATCGGCTGATTCAGTTCTGGTTTAACATCATTCTTGCGTTTCCAGCTCCCCACCATTTCCTCTTTGGCGACATCTTGTTTGCCCTTCGCTATCTCCTCAATCTGGGGCTTACTAAGCCCTGATCGAAACAATCGAACATCATTAAGATCCCCGTGAAAAACTTCCTTCTGATGATACGATCCGATCTCCATCGGCTCCATACTCTGAGTGTAAAGCTTGCCCACAACCGCCTTACTCCCGACCTGCTTCCCATCCAAATAGAGATTCATTTCCTTCCCATCGAAGGTCCCAGCAACGTGATGCCACTTGCCATCTCCAAGGTAACTTGGTTTCACTGGGGCGCCGAATTCCACATATTGGCCTTCAATGCCCGCACCCATCCAAATTCCCCAAGTTCCATCTGTGTCGCCAATCGCCAATAACTGGCGCCTCCACGAATCCTCGCGACGAACAATGGTCTGCCAATTTTTAGTTACTTTTGTTGGGCGAATCCAAGCACTAATAGTCAGCCCCGTGCTATGCGTCGCGACGGATTTATCTGCGTTAATAAATCCAAATCCCTGGATCAATGGCTTCTGTGATGGATCCTGAAATAGATCATTCCAAATCTGACAGTTTTTATCAAAATTCTCAGCATTCACAACGGACCGACTAAGTTCCAAAAAGGCCTCCATGAGCGTTGGCGTCATACTGAGATGATCGCCGCGATTGTTGAACCCGTTTTCTGCGGGAGGATCTTTTGGAAATGCCATAACCCCCAGCAACCGATTCTCCAACATCTGCTGAAGCCCCATAATTCGATTACCCACTCTTGCGACTTTGGGCATTTTGCCGGTTTCGGGCCTGAAATAATTATTATGATCTCTAATGATTCGATCATTGATCGAGTAAACCCACGACTTAAGATCGAACAAGTCTCTTACAGCATTACCGTATTCAAAACGATTCATCCGCCTAAGACTAAGTGGGGCGGCAGGGGTGCTATGAGCCATAGCATTTTTAAATGCATTCTCCAGCTCAATTAACATTACTTTGCGCTGGTAAGCACTAGGCTGATTTTCCTCTTCGGGAGGCATTTCATTTTTATTCAATGCCTCGATCATTTTTTCAATGAGCTCTGGATTCTTTTCGAGATCCGCCCATGATTGGTAATCGGTTAGCTTGACCTTGCCTTTAGATTTTTTGATTCCATGGCAGTCGTAGCAATATTCTTTCAGAATTGGTACAATACTTTTGTCAAAGTCATTAGCATATGCAGAAGGTTCTTGGGCCATAACCGAAGATGAGCAGGCTATAAATGCAAATAACATAAAACTAATAGCAGCGGGTGAATTATATTTCATTTTACGTTAATTTCATAATGACATACTTATGATATAAATTTCTCACCACAGATTAGGCAAAGAATAGTTGAGCCTGCCGAATCCTTTTTTTGCCTCTAAATTTCTCCCCGCAGTTTGGGTAAGAGAATTTCAAAGGTTTTTATTGGTTAAGAAAAAACATTCCTCATTTTATAACTAAACTTCAAGCTCCATTCGTAAAGTTTTTAAAGAGAAATCGAGGCAAGAAGAAGGGGGAGTGCTGGGATATTTTTTAATGTAGATAAAAAATAAAGCTATTAGCCAATGTAGCATAATTTATAAAGCCTTCCTAATTTACGGCTCAAAGCTTGAAATATTTTAATATGTATATTATTATTTTTGAAATTCATAATCGTGAGTGAAATCATTTCAAACTTTCTACCACTATGGCAAGAATCTATAACGGGTGTAAACCTTCCTGCTACCTTGCTATTTGGAATAATTTTAATTTTTTGGATTTTTAATATTATCGGAGTTTTGGGGACAGAATTATTGGACTTCCTGATTCCGGTGGATTTTGGCTCGATTGATATCCCGATACTATCTGGGGATACATTTGCCGGGATATTCGATTTCTTTTATATTGGCAAGGTCCCGCTGGTGATACTATTTAGTGTGTTTGGATTTGTTTTTTGGCCCACCTGCATTTTATCAAATTACTATCTTAATCCAGAAAAAACTTGGGGGATCGGGCTTATAGTTTTGGGACTAGGATCGATTGCTTCCATTTTCGCAATGAAACTTTCGCTAATGCCTTTTGAACGTTTCTTCGAATCAATTGCGAAGTTAGATGAATTGGATTCGCCTGATGCATTCCTTGGAAAAATTTGTACAATCAGGAGCCCGAAAGCAGACGAAAAGTTTGGCCAAGCTGAGATCGAAAATCCGGATGGAGCTCCGTTTTTGTTTAATGTAAAGCCCACCCGGGAAGGCGAGGTCCTAAAGCGAGGTGAATCTGCTGTAATTGTGGATATAAAAGACAAAATTTTTAGTATTAAAAAAATAGATATTTAAAAAAAAGATAAAAAAATGATAAATATTACAACAATAGGTAACATGCTTACTAATGTTTCAATCATTGGTGGAGTTGGTGCGGTGATCATATTTTTTGGCCTTCTTGCGATCGCAGTTCGATGCATGAGAAAAGTAGAACCTGGCACTGTAGGTGTTCGAACAGGAATTGGAGGAATAACGGTTAGAGACTCTTGGTGCGTGGTTCTTCCCCTTATTCACAAGTACGATATCATGGATATTTCAGTTAAACGGTTAGAAATAAACCGGCAGGGGACTGACGGCTTGATCTGTCAGGATAATCTGCGTGCTGACATTACTGTAGCTTTTTACATAAGGGTGGACAAACCTCAGGCACAGGAAGTAGCTCAAGCAGTAGGATGCGATAGAGCATCAGAAATTGACCAACTCAGACAACTGTTTGAGGCTAAGTTTTCTGAAGCCCTAAAGACCGCAGGCAAGCAATTCGAATTCACTTCTCTCTACACAGAGCGAGATCAATTCAAACAGTCTATTCTTGAGGTGATTGGTAAGGATTTAAATGGCTACCATTTAGAAGATTGCGCCATTGACTACCTAGAACAGACTCCGCTGGACAAGATGGATGCCAACAACGTTTTGGATTCGATAGGTATCAAATTAATTAACGGAGTGACAGCGAAACAAGCGGAAGAAGCTAACCAGATTTTACGAAATAAAGAGAAGGAGATTAAACGACAGGATGTTGAAGCTACGGAGGCTATCCTTCAACTTGATAAACAAAAAGCAGAAGCCGAAGAGCAACAAAAACGAGAGATTGCGACCATTACAGCACGTGAGGTAGCCGAAGCCAATAAAGTCACCGAAGAAGAACGATTGAAGGCGGAATCAGCAAGAATCAATACCGAACAGGAGCTCGGAGTAGCGGAGGAAAACAAGCAGCGGCAAATCATTGTAGCGCAGAAGAACCGTGAAAGAACACAGGCAATTGAAACTGAACGGGTAGAAAAAGACAGGTTACTTGAGGTTACCGAAAGAGAACGAATTGTAACTTTGGCCAACATCGAGAAGGAAAAAACTATCGAAACAGAACAAAAGAACATTCAAGAGGTTATCCGGGAACGGGTTGAGCTTGAAAAAACGGTTGTCGTTGAAAAAGAAAAAATTAAAGACACAGAATCGTTTGCTACTGCTGATCGTGAAAAACGTGTTTTAATAACTAAGGCAGAAATGCAAGCAGAAGAAGCTTTGGTAAAAGATATTAAAGCTGCTGAGGCTGAAAAGAAATCAGCTGAATTAGAAGCAGAACAGGAGAAGTATAAGCAAGTTCTTGCTGCTGAAGGAGCCAAAGAAGCAGCTGAGATGAAAGCCGATGAAATTATGATTGCAGCAGATTCTGAGGAAAAAGCTGCCACAAAACTTGCAGCAGCCAAGAAGAGCGAAGCATCTGGAGTCACTGCACTGGATGCCGCAGCAGGATTAGCTCAAGCTAATGTCATTTCCGCAAAAGCAGAGGCCAAGGAGAAAGATGGAACGGCTGAAGCAAATGTGATGGAGCTGAAATTTCAAGCAGAGGCTAAAGGTATTATAGAAAAGGCAGAGGCAATGAAGATCTTTGACGGTGTTGGCCGCGAACATGAAGAATTCAAGTTGAACCTGAATAAGGACAAGGAAATCGAATTAGCTCAGATCGAAGTCCACAAGGATATTGCGGAACAGCAAGCTCTCATAGTTGGGGAAGCTCTCAAAAGTGCTAACATCGATATTGTTGGTGGCGATAGCGTGTTCTTTGACAAGATCACTAATGCTATAACTCAGGGCAAATCAGTCGATCGCTTAGCAAAAAACAGCCAAGTTATTACCGATGTAAAAGATACGTTTTTTAATGGTGACCCTGATTATTTTAAACAAAAACTTACTGATTGGGCTGGGGATTTCGGAATTACAAGTGACTCGATAAAGAACCTGACAATCTCTGCACTCATCGGGCAAATGATTAGCGAATCAAAAGACTCGGGAAAAACCTCAATTTTAAAACAGGCTCTAGAAATGGCAGCGAATTTTGGTATCGCAGACAATCCTGCCAATTCGGTGATCAATTTACCTAATTCTGAAAATTAATATTTTTCATTAATTATTCTGAACTAAAATAGCTTTTCACGTAGCATCATGTCAGAAGAAGATGCAGAGCAAACAGTGTCTACCGAGGTAAAGCCTGCCTTGGAGGGAGGCACCTACGAAATCATCAAGCAACGGTTGCTGAAACAGGCAGGCGAATTAAAAAAGAAAGTCCAGCAACTTGATGAATTAAGGAAGAGTGTATTCGGGTCGGTTCCGATGGCTCTGAAAAAAGCGGAAAGAATCACGACAGAACACAATTGTATACCTCGGGATATGATCCGGGCTGTAAGTGATACTTTTATATTTGGTTATAATGTGCAATTCGGCTTAAAGACATCGGTTCAAATCAGTGATGTTTTTGCTATCTTTGATTATAAAGACGAAGCATTTCACCCCCTAAGCCTAGAACCACTAAAAAGTGGCCAATTCGAGCAGGATTTCGCTAATCTATATAAGTACTACAAAGAAACTAAATTTGTTAAGTTTTCACAAATAGGCCCGTTTCTTTTTATGGTTTTTCGTGTTGGCAAAAACGTTACTGACATCAAAACATTCAAATGGGCAATTCAGAACGGAGAATTACATTACGTCGATAACCGAAGCGATCATGAGTTTGTATTTCCAGATCAATACCAATTTGAATGGGTCAGAACGCATAGGGATTTGCATCGTTTTGGAGAACATCCTCACGTCTCAATTGAAGATACTGTATTTGTGGAATGTATCGGGGGTGACCTAACGATTAAAATTGAGGATAACACTGACTCTGGGTCGGGAATTTTGTCTGAAGAGGTCGAGTTTAAGGATCAAACTCTGGACGATGCAGAAATCTTTTTTGCTAAGATTGGCCAAATCATTCTGTTAAAAATTAGACCATTTCAGGAAAAAGAATTCAGATACTTTGTTTACAATAATAAGTTACGTGAGGTTCATCGGTTTGATGCTCTAAAAGATGCATGTTGCATACTTCCAGAAGGCCATGGCGTGATTGTTCCCAACGGCTATTATTTGATCAACGGACAAATTAAAATTTACGAAAATGATCTGACAGAGATGATGTTCGAACGAATGGTCAGTTCTCCTAATGGGGAAGATTACATGTATGTTTTTTATAACAGATTACAGGGTAATTATACCATTTTGCCATATAACATCATCTCTCAAAATGTAGACAATCCAATTTATTGTAATGGCTTTTCTCTATTTAAAAACGGGGAGTTGACTTACTTCCGAATGGATGATGAACCCCAAAAACATCATGTTGCGCAAATCTGGCAAACTCCCTTTACACTAGAGGAGCTTAACAGCGAAACCAACAAGGACCACTTTTTATATCAAATCGGAAATAGGGATGTAGTTCGCTGTATGGCAGAATGCAGTGAAATATTAAATCTCGCGACTCGAGACTCAACATACGACGAATTGTATATAGACTTGGTCAAACGGTCTCAAGATGTAGTTGAGTCCTATTTCTGGATTGATAACGATGGACTAAATGGAATCGTAGATTGCATTAATCAAATAAAGGAGACTTCAGGCCAAGCTATAGATGAATTCAACAAAGTAAACCGTCTTAAAAAGGAGGCAATCGAAAGGCTCAAAGCTGTAGAAACTAAGACTAAAGAGATTTTTAATGAGATTAGTCGGAGCGAGTTTGCGCTCATTGACGATTTTGTTTCTAGATTGGCCGAACTAAGAAAGATTCGTGGAGAAATCATATCTCTTCGGGATGTCCCATATGTTGACCTGGAAAGGGTGAATACATTTGAGGAAACTGTTTCAAGCAAGACACTGCAGCTTTCTGAATCTTGTGTTGATTTTTTGTTAAAAGAAGAATCCTTGAATCCATATCGAGATCACGTGGCTCAACTAAAGGGATCGCTTGGAAATATTACAAAGGTCACAGAGGGAAATGAACTTGTTGAAAATGTAAGCGAAGCCGGTAACGAGTTGGAAATGCTTATCGACATCGTTAACAACTTGAAAATTGAAGACTCAACGCAAGCGACAAGAATCATCGACCAAATTACGGAGATCTTCACTTCAATTAATCAGTTAAAAGTTGCTGCCAACAAGAAAATCAAGGAGTTGCATGGTGTTGAAGGTAAAGCACAATTCGCAGCACAAATAAGGCTCATAAGTCAGTCAGTCGTAAGTTTTTTAGACCTTTGTGACTCCCCTGAAAAATGCGATGAATATTTGAATAAACTCATGGTTCAACTTGAGGAACTCGAAGGTTCCTTTGCTGATTTCGATGAGTTTATTATAGAGATTGCAGACAAAAGAACCGAAGCATATGAAGCGTTTGAAGCTAGAAAATTAAACCTCATAGAAAGCCGTAATAAAAAAGCGGTATCTTTGGTTTCATCAGCTGAACGCATATTAAAGGTTATCAGCAACCGTGTTGAAGGATTCGATTCCATTAACGATATCAACGGATATCTGGCTGCTGATTTGATGGTCGAAAAGATACGCGGCATCATAGATAATCTAAATTCACTCGGAGATTCTGTAAAAGCGGATGATATTCAAGGGCGACTTAAAACCATACAACAGGATGGGATTCGTCAGTTAAAAGATAAAAAAGAGCTGTTTCAGGATGGGGAAAATATTATCAGATTCGGAAAGCATAAGTTTTCGGTTAACACTCAGGATCTAGATTTAACTATTCTCAGCCATGACGGTGATATGTGTCTTCATCTAACAGGCACAAAATTCTTTAGTAGCATTAAAAATCCAAAATTTCTGGAAACAAAAGATGCTTGGGCACAGGATATCATTTCAGAAAATCGCGATGTCTATAGATCCGAATACTTGGGCTATCAAGTGCTATTATGGCTTGAGCAAAACGGCAGTATTAGCATCGAAGAATTCCTAAAATTAAATGATGCAGAAAGATTGAAAACGGTTCAGGATTTCATGGCTCCCCTTTACGCTGAATCCTATACCAAGGGTATTCATGATCAAGACTCCTTAAAAATTCTGGAAGCCTTAACTACTATTTATAAAGCACAAAAACTGGCCCGCTATTCTCCAACTGCCCGGGCCTGCGCTTTAGTTTATTGGAACTTGTTTTGCCCAGCTGAATTAAAGTCACTTTGGCAGGCAAAACTTGAGGCTTTTCAGGAGAAAAACACACTCTTCCCTGGGCTTCAATTAAATACATTATATGTAGATGAGATTGAGAAATTAATCAGTGATTTTACAGTAGAAGAAAGAATATTTGACCAATCCTTGACGCGTGAATCAGCAGAGTACCTTTTTCATGAAGTTGCAAATGGCAAAGGGCAAGTCATCAGTAAGGAAGGAGCTGAACTAATAAATGGTTTCAACGCACACCTGAAGAAAACCAACAAGGAATTGAATTATGAAAAATCCATAAAACCGCTCGAAAATTACCCTCGTAATAAATATCTAGTGATTCGGGACTGGGCTTCAGGATTCGTCAGGTCTACTGGGAATGAAGAACTTATTCAATACGAGGAGGAACTCACTAGTTTATTGTTACTTAATCATTACGATACGAGATTTATTGTTAACGAATCTAATTCCAAAGAAATAAAAAACATGGCCGGGTCGCATCCGGTTATAGTGGACGATTGCTACCATCTTGATTTTCATAAGTTTCAAAACAAACTGAAATTTTTTGCGGATCAGTCCGTTCCGAAATATGCGAAGTATTTGGAATTAAAATCCAAAGTCATAGAAGATGGTCGGAAAGATTTAAGATTAACAGAGTTCCAGCCAAAGGTTCTTACCTCGTTTGTGCGCAATAAACTCATTAATGAAGTTTTTCTTCCAGTTATAGGTGACAACTTGGCAAAGCAACTTGGTGCGGCCGGTGATAGCAAGCGCACAGACTTAATGGGATTGCTACTACTAATCTCTCCACCAGGTTATGGTAAAACCACTTTAATGGAATATATTGCCAATCGAATGGGCTTAATTTTTATGAAAATTAATGGCCCAACTGTTGGCCATGAAGTCACTTCTTTGGATCCCAGTGAAGCCGGAAATGCTGGAGCTAGAGAGGAAGTTCAGAAACTAAACTTGGCTTTGGAAATGGGTGACAACGTAATGATTTATTTGGATGACATTCAGCATTGTAATCCAGAATTTCTTCAGAAATTCATTTCGTTATGTGACGCCCAGAGAAAGATTGAGGGAGTGTGGGAAGGCCGACCTAGAACATATGATCTTAAAGGAAGAAAAGTAGCCGTGGTAATGGCCGGTAATCCATATACTGAAAGCGGTGAGAAATTTAAGATCCCCGACATGCTATCTAATCGGGCAGATACATACAATTTGGGCGACGTCGTTGGGGGTAATGCAAATGCCTTCAAGGCTAGTTATATTGAAAACGCCGTCACTTCCAACCCTGTATTACAACAGCTCTCGAATAAGAGCCAAAAAGACATTCAAACATTCATTGAAATTGGTGAAACCGGTTCGAGAGAAGCGGCAAATTTTGAATCCAATTATTCTGTGGCAGAAATTAATGAGATTGTCTCTGTAATGCAAAAAATGGTTATTGTTCGGAATTTTCTTTTGGATGTTAATTTAGAATATATTCGATCCGCTGCCATGGCAGATGAGTTCAGAACTGAGCCGAGATTCCAGCTTCAAGGATCCTATCGAAACATGAATCGGCTCGCGGAAAAAATATTACCTATTTTAAACGACCAAGAGGTCGATGAATTAGTCATTGATCACTACAAAAGCGAATCTCAAACACTGACTACAGGAGCGGAAGCAAATCTACTGAAATTCAAGGAAATGTTCTCCCTTTTATCTCAAGAAGAAGAGGTTCGATGGAATGAAATCAAAAAGACTTTTAAGAGAAATCAATTATTAGGTAGCACAGATCAAAGTGATCCTGTCGGTCGTGTTGTCGCGCAGTTGACTTCATTTCAAGAAGGACTGGGGTCTATACAAACTACCCTTGAGCAAAAACTAAACCCAGAAAAGACTAAAGATTTATCAATAGACCTTAATCCGCTTGTTGAGCAATTGGGATGCATAGGTGAAAAGTTAGCATCATCAATGGCCAACAGTGTTGAAGGGAATCTAAAAAAAAATGAGCAGCAAGTCAGCTTAGAATTAACCAGCGAAATTAATAATAAATTCGAATTAATCAAAAAAGAGATTCTTAATTTAAAGAATGATATTCGTGATGCTAATCAAGAGCAAAAAAATACCGATCAGCCAATTTTAAAATCATCCGAAGTAGAAGAGAAATTCAAAAAACTTAATGATGGTTTAACGAACATCAAAGCGAAAATTGAAAAATTTCCAAATGATGAATTAGGAAAATTCAAAGACGAATTTGAAAAACAGTTGAACACTAAACTTGAGCCAATAACGAAGAACATAGACGAGATCAAAAATTTACATCAAGAAGAGTGGCCCAAAGAACTTGAATTGAAGGGCAAACAAGTCGAAAAGATTGAACAGTTGGTCATGGAGATTTCTTCTTTGGTTTCTCAAAAGCCTTCCTCCGTTCCAGCAATACTCAGGGCATTGATTAACAAGTACGATCTAGATTCGAAAGGTAACCCCGAAAAGAACAAATCTTCGGACCAAGTCAAGAATGACAGTAAGCTCAAGGAAGTGCTTGAGCGTTTCAAAAAATAGAGGCAAACACGATGCCTAATTTTACTGACTATATTGCTTGAAAAACCAGTTAATCATTAAGCGCTGTTTGAAGACAGCAGTAAAACCCTCCAAAAACTTTTAATAAATTAGATAAAAAAGTGGAGCGGGTGAAGGGAATTGAACCCTCGTGTCAAGCTTGGGCTTGCGTTATACCATTGAACTACACCCGCAACTAATCTGGAATAGATTTTCTAATTAGTGTTTAAGTAAGGCAACTTTATGATTATTTAAAAACCAATGTTCGAATAATCTTACCATTTCTATCCCATTCATAAACTTGCCCGTTTTCCGAACCTCCAAAGAACCTCTTACCATCAGTTGTTACATCAAGGCTATAAATAAGGTCTTTAGCTTTAGCCCATGTTTTCACTGGACTCTTACTTGCCTCACTACAAAGCCGTAAAGCTCCATCATCACTGGCTGTAATTAATTCTGTGTTATTAGCAGGCCAAACAACTGCTGCAACATTACCTGGGTGACCTGTAACAAGATTTTTTTGCTCGCGAGTTTCAATATCCCAAATTTTTAATTCCTTATCAGCAGCTCCACTGGCTAAAGATTTACCATTAGGCTTAAAAGCAAGACTCATAATAGGAGCAGAATGAGCCTCAATTTGTTTTAGCTGATTCCCATCAATCAAATTCCAAAAGCGAATAAGTTTATCTTCCCCAGCAGTGGCTAAGTATTCTCCGTCTGGAGACAAAGTTATATCGTAAATAGTGCCATTATGTGCCGACCATTCTATTACATTATTCAAGTCTTCAGAATTCCATATAGATATTTTACTTTTTTCCCCTGACGCATTACTGGCAGAAATCAGTGATCTAGAGTCGGCACTAAAAGCAAGTGCTGTAACTCGCCCTGGCAATTCTTCTATCTCTCCAAATAACAACCAATCTTTAGTATCCCACAAGTTCACTTTTCTAAACCCTCCGGTAGCTAATAGTTTCCCATCTGGACTCCAAGCAATCGACTGAACCGCATCTTTATGACCATTAAGTTTTTTTCTAAGCAATGTCTTTGTAGATAAATTATTAACAACCACCCGGTTGCCGTACGCAGCAGCAAGTTGTTGATCATCAGGGGAAAGCGTCAGTGCAAATACTGGTCGATAATCATTTGGAAGATCTCCCAATTCGGAGGAAGCAACTATCCTATTTTCGATATCAAGCTCACTTGTGATCCAAGTTGGACCATCAAGAATCCACTGACTTAAGATATTAATCTCATCATCACTCAATTGTTGTTTAGGTGGCATGTGAGGGTCGCTGATTGGTTTGATTAAACGAATAATCCTGCTTTCATCAGGACTACCATCAATAAATGCAGAACCTTCTAGCCCCCCAATACGCGCTGTTTGATATGTAGTAAGATCGAGTTTTCCCTTACTTTTTTTTGGATTATGGCAATTAACACAATGGTCACGCAAGATATGCATAGCATTTATAGCCAAATCGGAATCTTCCAAATCTTTAGCATTAGTATTTTCCAAATTAAATAATGCCAGCACAACGGCAATTACCCTTGCAACGGAAAAAAGTAATTGGATTATTAATAATCTCAAAGTGTAAGGGCATTTAACTCGATATAATTAACCTAAGCGAGTTCAGTATTTTCTATTTCTAGTTGGCCGATTGAAAAAATTAGAGTAATAATAGGTCTATGCGTACGTCGTCGGGAGATGGAGCTCTCTCAGGCCTCACTAAAGAAGAACGTCAAAAACCTCGCGGTCAAATCGGCCATGCGGAAAATTCATTATTTCTTGAAGAAAATTATGAACAATGGCGTATAGATCCGACAAGTGTTGATGCAAATTGGCAATCATTTTTCGAGGGTTTTGAACTAGGATCTCAACTCGAGCCAGACACAGAAATTACTGGCAGTAAAAATGAATCGCAAAGCGATACTAATCATACCACCTCAGTCTTACCTGTCGTGGATCCTATGCGACAAGGAAGATTATCTCATCTATTGTTTGCATATCGTATGTTGGGTCATTATCTAGCAAATCTTGATCCACTAGGGTTCAACAAGCAGGAACTTCCAGAGTTGGAATTACATAATTTCAAATTTACTGAAGCAGACTTAGATCAGGAGTTTAATGCTGGCACAGCAGGAGGAGGAGGTCAAAAAACACTTCGTGAAATTCTACAAATCCTAAAAGACACTTACTGCCGTACCGTTGGAGCGCAATACATGCACATCCAAAAATTCGAAATACGAAGATGGTTACGAGACAGAATGGAATCCACACGGAACCGTCCAATTTTTAAAAAAGAAAAAAAACGCCGAATACTCAAAAGTTTAATTGATGCCGAGCACTTTGAGAAATTTTTACATACGAGCTATGTAGGTCAAAAACGTTTTTCATTAGAAGGAGGCGAAACTCTCATCCCCGTTCTTGATGCAATTATTGAAGGATCACCAAATCGTGGAATTTTCAAGATTGTGATGGGAATGGCGCATCGAGGACGACTCAACGTTTTAGCTAATATAATTGGCAAAGACTATAAGTTTTTATTCGATGAATTTGACGATAATTACGTACAGCAAGATGCACACGGCGATGGTGATGTTAAGTATCACCTAGGATATGAGAATACTCGCACTACCTCAGGCGGCAGCAAAGTTAGCATTAATTTAGCTCCCAACCCCAGCCATCTCGAAGCTGTTAGCCCAGTAGTTCAGGGCAAGACACGCGCTTTTCAGCGACTACTTAGCGACTCAAAGAATCGGCAAATGGTCTTGCCCGTCGTAATTCACGGAGATGCAGCATTTATAGGGCAAGGTATAGTGGCTGAGACATTCAATATGTCCCAACTTGAAGGATATAAGACGGGGGGGACTGTTCACATTGTCATTAATAACCAAATCGGATTCACCACCCTACCTCATGATTCACGCTCTACTTTATACTGCACTTCAACTGCTAAAATGCTGGATGTCCCAATTTTTCATGTAAACGGAAATGATCCTATCGCTGCTGTACATTGTATCGAAATGGCACTGGATTTCAGGCAGCAATTCAGTCGTGACGTTGTTGTTGATATTGTCTGCTACAGAAAGCATGGCCACAATGAAGGTGACGAACCAAGTTTCACTCAACCTCAACTCTATGCAGCCATTGCAAATCAACCACTGATAAGCGATCTATTACTAAATTCACTTGCAAATGAAAACGTAATCAACAGGGATGAAGCGGAAGGATTTCGAAACTCATTTCAGGTTGCTCTCGAGTGTGCACGCAATGAATCTCGTAGTGAAACACATAAATTAAAGCCAGCAATCAAACCTCCACTAAGCAGCCCTGAGCTACTAGAAGAATGTAATACCTCAATCAATCTGGACCAAATTAAAGAAATAGGCCTTTCGCTGACTTCAGAACCAAAAGATTTCAACATTAACCCAAAGATAAAGCGTTTAATCAGTCAACGCCGTGAGATGGTCCAAGGAGAGAGACCTATTGATTGGGGTATGGCCGAAGCCCTAGCCTTTGGATCACTATTAACTGAAAAGATTCCAGTTAGACTTACTGGACAAGATGTTCGTCGCGGCACATTTAGTCATAGACATGCAGTTTATTATGAAGTTGGCACACGGAAAAGATACATACCACTCCGTAACCTATCCACTAATCAAGGTGATTTTCGAATTTTTAATTCTCCATTAACGGAAGCCGCCGTTCTTGGATTTGAATTCGGATACTCCCTGGACTGTCCCAATATGCTACTTTTATGGGAAGCGCAGTTTGGAGACTTTACTAATGGAGCACAGGTTATAATTGATCAGTTTATCACCTCATCAGAGAGCAAGTGGAATGAAACCTCTAATATTGTATTATTACTACCTCACGGTTACGAAGGGCAAGGACCTGAACACTCTAGCGGGAGACTCGAGAGATTCTTGCAGTCGTGCGCCGAAGACAATATTCAAGTAGGTAATTTGACGACTCCGTCTAATCTATTTCATGCACTTCGCAGGCAGGCCCTCCGAACATGCAACAAACCTCTAATCCTTATGACCCCTAAGAGTTTGCTTCGTGACCCACGCTGCACCTCATCGATTGCAGATCTAACAGATAGTAATTTTAATGAAATAATTCCTGATACTAAAAGAAACTCTTCAGCAAAACGCATCATTTTCTGTACTGGAAAAGTTTACTTCGACTTGGAGGCTTACAGAGAAAAACACAACTTAAATCACACTGCAATTATTCGCATTGAACAGCACTATCCACTTCACAAATCGAAACTACTCGAAGCAGTTAAATGCCATCCAGAAGCAAGCTCCTTTGTTTGGTGCCAAGAAGAATCAGAGAACATGGGCGCTTGGTCTTTCTTTGAATCAATACTTAGAAAGTTACTAAACCAAGAAATCATTTATGCAGGACGCGACGCATCTGCAAGCCCAGCTACCGGCTCACGTGCCATACATCTCTTAGAACAGACCAAACTTATTGAGGAAGCCTTCACCCTTTAATCGACAATTCATGCCTACCCAAATCAAAGTTCCAGCAGTTGGTGAATCCATTAAAACGGTATATATAGCTGAATGGAAAAAGAATACCGGCGAATACTGCAATGCCGGGGATATTATTTGTGAAATTGAAACAGACAAAGCCTCACAAGAAATACCCACAGAAGTATCTGGCATCATCACTACATCAGCAGAAATTGGGGACGAACTTCCCATCGGCGGAGTACTTGCCATAATTGATGAATCTGTAAATGAGGGCAATCCTGAGAAAGCTAACATCAGTAATGACTCAAATACAAATAAAGCTAATTCAGATGAAAACCAGATATCAAAAACAGCTACCTCAAAAGAGACCTTAACTACTCCATCAGCTAGGGTTCATGCAGAAGAGCTTGGTATTGAATTATCAAATATCAAAGGCTCTGGTAAAGATGGGCGCATCCTGAAAGAAGATGTATTAGCCTCTACAAATGTTGAAAAAGAAGCGAAAACTTCTAACTTAATAGCTGGCAAAGATAATTTTAGCTCTGCATTGGAGTCTTCATCTGCCGAAGTAGTTGGCTTTACTCGCAAGCGAATGAGCATGATGCGACGCACTATCGCTAACCGTCTAGTCAGTGCACAAAATGAGGCAGCTATGTTGACTACATTTAATGAAGCCGACATGTCTCAAATTATCGATTTACGCAAAACTCACCAAGAAAAGTTTATTGAAGCTCACGGTGTCAAATTAGGTTATATGTCGCTATTTGTGAAAGCTGTAGTTCATGCAATAGAAACTGTACCTAATGTTAATGCTGCCATTGATGGAAACGACATAATTTTATACGACAAACCACATATAGGAGTGGCAATTTCTACAGAAAAAGGACTAGTCGTTCCAGTCATTAGAAATGCTAATGATCTCTCACTTGCAGACATTGAGAAAGCCATTATCAAACATGCTGAAAAAGCTCGATCAGGAAATGTCGAATTGAACGACCTTACTGGAGGTACTTTTAGCATTACCAATGGGGGTATTTTTGGATCCATGATGTCCACTCCAATTTTAAATCCCCCACAAAGCGGCATACTAGGGATGCACACCATTCAGGAACGCCCGGTGGCACTAAATGGCCAAGTCGTTATACGGCCAATGATGTACCTCGCACTAACTTATGATCATCGAATCGTTGATGGCCGTGAGGCTGTTACCTTCCTAGTTGCTATTAAGGAGTTTATTGAAAACCCAAATCTTAACTTGATAGATTAATTTAAAAAATGGAATTTGATTTAATTGTAATTGGAGCCGGACCAGGCGGATACACTGCTGCCATTAAGGCTGCTCAGTTAGGTATAAAAACTGCTATTATTGAGAAAGAAAATAACTTAGGTGGCACCTGCTTAAATGTTGGGTGTATTCCCAGCAAAGCACTTCTCTCATCCTCTGAGTTGTACCAACAAGCAAAGCATCACTTCAAAAACCACGGTATTCATTCTGAAAGCTTATCAATAGATGTTGAGGCTATGATGAAACGCAAGGAAGGCGTTATAAGAAAAATGGCTCGCGGCATTGATTATTTGATCAAAAAAAACAACATCGAACACTTTAGTGGAACTGGCCGCATAATTAGTTCCAGTGAAGTTGAAGTTGATCAAGGTAAACAGAAAAAAAATCTCAAAACTAAACGAATCCTGATCGCAACCGGAAGCAAAGTAAGCGGCCTCCCATTCCTCGATTTCGATGGCAACACTGTCCTCAGTAGCGATCACGCAATTTCACTTAATCAAACGCCAGATTCTATGGTAGTAATTGGAGGAGGCGCGATTGGTCTAGAACTAGGCTCGGTGTGGGCAAGGCTTGGAACTAAAGTTGACATTATTGAGTCCCTGCCGCGCATTGCTACTATTTTTGATCAAGATGTCACTCAACCACTTCAAAAGCTTCTTCAAAAACAGGGTGTAAAATTCCATCTAAACACAAGAGTAGAAGCAGCCGAAAAAACGAAAAATGGCATCAAAATCACTACATCAAACAAAGATAAAAAAAATGATATCGAAGCTGAGAAAGTCCTAGTCGCTGTTGGACGTAAACCTAACACTGAAAATCTAGGATTAGAGGAAATAAAAATTACTCTAGATGAAAAAGGGTGCATCCAAATTGACGAAAACTGGCAAACCAACATTTCAGGAATTTACGCAATTGGCGATGTAGTAACTGGACCAATGCTTGCCCACAAAGCTGAACAGGAAGCAATAGCTGTTGTGGAACGAATTGCAGGAAAGGCGGGCCAGGTAAATTATAATACTATCCCATGGGTGATTTACACTTCGCCTGAAGTTGCAGCAGTTGGTCTTACAGAAATGGAAGCGATTGAAAAAGGATTTGAAGTATCAACAGGAATTTTTCCTTTCCAAGCAAACGGACGCGCCGTCGCCAGCGACCATTCAGATGGGCTAGCTAAAATAATTTCTAATAAGGCAAATGATCGAGTACTCGGAGCACAAATTTTATCTGCAAACGCTTCAGAGCTTATAGCGGAGGCTGTGTTACTCATGGAATTTGAAGGCAGTACGGAAGATTTAGCGCGCACAATTCACGCACATCCCACGATGTCAGAAGGTTTAAGAGAAGCAGCCCATATTTCTTTAGGTGAGCCACTTCACATGTAGTGGTTGAAACACAAATATTGTTCAGACAGAAGCCAAACACAAAAAACGCCAGCTTAAGCCGGCGTTTTTTTGGTTGTAAATTTAAATTATTTTCCCAATGGAGGTTCTGGTACTGCCAAAGTTGGTTTCTTTGTTCTGTATTCTTCTGGCGCTTCCTTATTCAACTCCTCTATGACCTCTTTAGTAAGATCATTTTTACCCACTGTATAAAGAACTAGAGCTGCGTCGTTTTGAGCAGAATTAACAACTAAATCATAACTTCCCTGCTTAGCTTTAGCAGAAATTATCTCTTTAATTTCGTCGACTCGGGCCTTACTCAAACGTGCCCGCATTTCACCCATAGTACGCTGCTTGTTTTGCCGATACTCTGTAAGACTTCTTAGGGATCTGTCATTAGCTGCCGCTTTTAAACGTGCTTGCTTACTATCTTCTTCTCGTTTGGAAGCAGCATTAGCAGGGTCCTGAGCACTTTGAACAAGTCGCGAATACTCCTCTTGTATGAGTTTAATATCGTCCACCATACCTTGTTCAATTTTATTAAAATCAGTCTCACGCTCTTTTATTTGCTTATTAGAAAGTGTTGTTTTCCAATAGGATTCAAATGTTTTTGACATGTCGACTGTAGCAATCTTAAGCGACTCCTGTGAATATATTGTGCTAGTAAAGGCCGCTAAAGCCAATATTGACACCACTGCCCTCAATAAACTCAGTTGTATTATGGTTGATTTTGCTATCATTATAAATTTGATTAAAAACTTCGGTTATACCCAACCCCAAAATGAAATTGCCCACTTCCTTCGGCATAGTCGGGATGAGATAGAGGGAAACCATAGTCTAATCTTAATGGGCCAAGCATTGGAACCTGAAGACGTAATCCAACTCCCCAATTGTCTGCATACTCGCCAAGATCAAATTCGTATGGGTCGAGATAAGACATACCGATATCATAAAAAACTGCAAAGCGGAATTGTTGGATAATCGGAATAGTATATTCAAGAGAACTAAACCAATAGCTACTTCCACCTAATGGCTCAGATCCATCTGCAGCGACAGGACTCCACTTAGTTCCATCTCCAGGATGATAAACCGCATTTTGGTTTCCATTAAAAGGGAATTCGGATGGAGAATAATTAACTGGAATAAATTTGTTAGCTTCAACCAATTCCCCATCACGCGTAATGTCTACAAAATAACCGTAATGCTCTTTTCCTTCATGCATTTCTCGGCCAACCTTCCATTTTTGTAAGCGCGGGCCAATGTCACGATAATCATATCCTCTCATATTATAGCTGCCACCCAGAAAAAATCGATCAAAGTAAGGAACACGATCGCTTTCACCAAAGTTGTCAACTACTCCAATTCGACCAATAACTTCAAGAACATGACCTTGCCAAAGACCTGGAAAATAATAGGCACTTTCAAGCTCTAACCGATACATTTCGGTTTCTCCGCCAAATGGACCTCCGGCAATCTCAGCGGATAATTGTGTTCGTTGACCCCGACTTGGCATTAATCCATGATTCAGAGTGCTATAAGTTAGAAATGTTCCTAATTTTGATACTAAACGGTCATAGTTTAGCTCAGAATACTCACCTTCATCCTTACGATCATTATCGTAATACCAATCAAATGGATTTCCAGTAAGAGTATCAGGATGAACCAAACCTGTTTGAATCATATCATGTTCTCGAAGGATATCTGAGTAATATGATCTGTCATGAATACCTATCTTCTCTATAGTGTAATTAACACCTCCATAGGTAAAATCATTCCATAAAGTCTTTGAAAACCCTAGCTTTGCCCCGGTCTGTTTTTGGTTGAAATAGTTACTATAAAAGCGATTATCACGATGATACAAATCAACCGATAATCTCAGCTTCCGATCTAGAAAATAAGGTTCTTCAAAAGTAACCATGTAATCTTCATGACGACTACCGGCAGTAATTTGTAGCCGGAATTTCTGGCCTCCGCCTGTGAAATACGGAGGATTAAATAAATCAAAATTACCTTGGGTAAAACCAACCTGCCCATAAAGGGACATTATAGAACCATAACCAAAACCCATCATTAGGTTTGCAGTACGACCCTCGGTAACACCAATCACCAAATTACGCTTATTAGGAAGCTCTTCAATTCGCTCAACCTGTGTGTCTACTTTGTCAAATAATCCCGTACCCTCTAAGCGACGCTTACTAAGCTCGACACTTACCATATCAAACACTTCACCAGGGTTGATTGCCAACTCCCGGCGGATTACTTTGTCTTTGGTAGTGGTATTCCCACGAATCTCAATCTTTTCGACCTCCACTTGCTCCTGCTCATCGATGATATAGTTAAGATCAATTTCTCCTGTATCAGTGTTGGATTGTTTAGAAACTCTAACATTTGCATCCAAATAACCGTCCATCTCATACAAATCAGTTATAGCACGAACATCATCGACCAGACCTTGTGGTGTAAAAATGGCTCCCTCAGTCATGTAAAGCCGAACAAATTGTTCGAAAGTCACTTTACCTGATCGAATGTCATTATCTGTAAGTATATCATTTCCTTCGAATGTAACTTTTCCAACTCGATACTGGTATCCCTCAGAGATGCTGAGACGTATAATCATACTATCTTCTTTAGGATACTCAAATTTCACCTCTCCAATTTTAAAGTCAATATAACCTTCAGACTGATAATATTTTACTAACTGATCGAGATCTTCATCCCACTGTTCTTCCTCAAACTTTCCGCTTCCAGTTAACCAGGACAACCACCAGCGTCGACGGGTTTTCAAGACCTTGCGCAACTCACGTTGCGAAAATGCATTAGCATTATCAAATATAATTTCAGTAATCCTTACCTTAGCTCCTGGGTTAATTTGGAAAGTAACCGAAGCCTCTCCCAATTCCTCGTTTCGCTCAATCTGAGTTTCAACTGAAGCTTCATGATAGCCGGCTTTTTGATACTCTTTGATCAAGATTTGTTTGTCGGCCGCCAAACGCAACCCATTAAGTGTTTCTCCTGTGCGGGATCGAATTTTTCTGCGTAGTTTAGAGTCTCGAAATTTACGACCACCTACATTTCCGTCGAATCGAATCTCCATTACAGTCGGCAAACCTATTAAAGTGTAGTGAACAATTACTCCATCCCTCGTATCCTCAACCCGGACACGTACATTCATAAAAAAATTAGTGCCCATGAGACTAGTGATATCCTCATCGGTGGTCTTTGGATTGAATGGCTGGCCTGGTTTTAGCCTAATATGAGCCTTAACAAGCTGATCACTAGCCGCAACAGGGCCGCTATGATGCAAAACGATTTGCTTTACCAACTTAGCAGGAGAACCACTTGCGGTTTGGCCTTTAACGAAATTAGGTAAAAAAAGAAAAACAAATAACAACAACCCTGAGGATAATTGCCCAAACATATTTATCAACCCCTTCAGGCTAGTCATCCTGCGGGAGGTCTTCGGGATTGAACTTTGCTGCATTCTCAAACCGTGTGAAACCTTTTAAAAATGTAAGGGGAACGTCCCCGGTTGGGCCATTGCGCTGTTTTGCAATCAAAAGATTCACAGGTCTGGCTTCACTATCTGGATCATCCGTATCTTCATCAACCCCACCAGGCTTATACAACAAGCCCACTAAGTCAGCGTCCTGCTCAATAGAACCAGACTCTCGTAGATCAGATAATCGTGGCTTACGATTTTTGTCCTTCTCAAGTTCGCGATTAAGCTGACTAAGAACAATAACCGGCACTCCAAGCGATTTGGCCAAGGCCTTAATACCACTGGAAATCTCCGCAATTTCCTGTTGGCGATTCTCTCCTGCCCGACGCGAAGTAGAATGAAGCAGTTGCATGTAGTCAATGACAAATAGCTTTATATCATGCTGCTGCCACATCCTTCGTGCGCGAGCACTTAGTTGCATAATAGAAAGTCCAGCCGAGTCATCGATGTGCAAACCAGATTTAGTCAAACGGCTAGCAGCCTCATGAATACGCGGAAAATCAGAATTCTTTAGAAAACCATCTCGTAAATCACGAAGATTTATACGAGCCAATGAACATAACATCCGCATCACCAATGAGTCAGCAGACATTTCCAAACTAAACACTCCCACTGGTAAATTTGAATTTAGAACCACATGCTCCACGATATTCATCGCCAGTGAAGTTTTACCCATACTAGGTCGAGCAGCCACTACGATCATCTCGCCAGCATGCAAACCAGTAGTCATCTTGTCTAAATCAGTAAAACCGGTTTCTACACCAGTACTAGCCCCTTTGTTTGTAAAATATTCCTCAATCGTTTCAATCGCCTTTGTGACGTGATCCTTTATGTCAGGCGTATCAGCTATATTATGATCGTTATTTATTGCTAGAACCGCCTGTTCAACTTCTCCAATCAATCTTTCAACCTCCCCTGATTCCTCATATGCATCAGAAATAGCTTGAGTACATGTTTGAATCATCCGTCGTAGAAGCCCTCTTTCCCTTACAATATCAAAATAATATTCCAGATTTGCTGCCGAAGGGACGCTATCTTGAAGTTGTGTGAGATAAGCTACTCCACCAATATTATCAAATTCTCCCGCTGCGCGAAGTTGATGAGATAATGTAAGGATATCAATGGGATCATTACTAGCAAACATCTCCACCATTGTAGCGTATATTGCCTGATGTCGAAGATCATAAAACACACTCTCGTCCTTCACCTTTTCTATGCATTCAGGAAGATTCTGACGTGTATCTAGAAGTATACAACCTAACACCCCTTGCTCAGCAGCGAGATCATGCGGAGGAGTCCTCCCCAATGGAATGACCGGTAATTCCTCCTTTCGACGCGGAGTATTTTTCAAGTCTGCCGAGGGTGAATAAGTTGTCTCAATTGCATCAGACACATACAAAGGGAACCGGAAAATCCTGAATATTGCAACTTAGAGAAACTCAAAACTTCCTCGACTGTTATCAACATAGTTATTCCCAATATTTAGGAGCAATTGTTATTAAAATTTAATATCTGTGGATATCTTCCCCTCGACCAATTCGAATATGACCTTTAAATTTTTCTTAGGTGCCAAAGGAGGCAAAATTGACTCCCATGATGGCCCAGTATCGACAGTGTAAAAACAAACTGCCGACTGGGACAATTCTTCTGTTTCGTCTTGGAGATTTTTACGAGATGTTTTTCGAAGATGCAAAAGAAGCGTCAAGTATCCTTAACGTTGCATTAACCAAACGCGGAGAAATTCCAATGTGTGGAATACCATACCACGCAACTGGAAACTATATGGGCAAGTTACTTCAAGCTGGCCGTAAAGTTGCAATATGCGACCAAATCGAAACCGCACGACCAGGGCAATTAGTTAAAAGAGATATTACACAGATTATTAGCCCTGGTGCTCACTTCGATGAACGAATGCTTAAAGCTGAGCGCAACAATTTTCTAGTAGCTGTTGCCATTAGTGGAAAGCAATTTGGTGTCGCTGCTATCGACCTGACCACTGGTGATTTCAAGGTGGCCGAACTAAAAAGTGAAAACGCAGTTATAGCCGAATTAGAACGACTGAACCCCGGAGAAGTGATTTATCCGGAAGAATCAAAACGGCTGTCTGAACTAATTGAACCAAACGTAAGTGTACTAAACGGCTATGAAGGCTGGGTTTTCACTCTAGAAACGGCAGAATTTACACTTAAAGATCATTTTAAAGTAGCAACCCTAGATGGCTTTGGGCTGAAAGGAAATTCAGCTGCAACTGTAGCCGCTGGTGGTGCCTTACATTATGTTAGCCAACATCTTCGACGAGATATAACACACTTCACACAGCTATCATTTTACAAAGTTTCAGACTTTCTAGTTCTAGACGCTGCTACGCTTAAACATTTAGAAATACTCGAGCCACTGCACAGTGAAGGCACCAAACCGGCAACTCTGTACGGCGCACTAAATCGCACCTCAACACCAATGGGAGCTAGAAGACTACGGGACTGGCTTTCTCAACCACTTTCATCCTTAGAGAAAATACAAAAAAGACAGGAAGCGGTAGCTCAATTCATACAAAACAGCACAACGCTTGATCAATTTCGAGAAAGTCTAAAAGAGGTCCGAGACTTAGAACGTATGATTAGTCGCTTAAGCATTGGCTCAGGCAACGCCCGAGATCTGGTGCAACTACATGGCGCACTCCTGCAGATCCCTAACATAAGAACTATGATCAATCAGGTGCAGTGTGTAAATAATGCTACCGCGCCATCCTTAAATGATAGTATATTTAATGAAAAAGAATCAAACGAATCACCATTATTGCTGAGCCAATTAGGAAACCTACTGCATGATGTGCCTGAAGTTACAGAATTGATATCGCTATCCATTGTTGCAGAACCGCCTGTAGCATTAAAAGAAGGCGGAATCATCCGAAAAGGATTTAACCCTGCACTCGACAAACTTCGTACTGGAGCAACGGAAGGAAAAGACTGGATCGCAAAACTTCAACAAGAAGAGATTGAAAAAACCGGCATCACATCACTAAAGGTTAGGTATAATTCTGTGTTTGGTTATTTCATCGAGGTCACAAAAGCTAATCTCGAAAGAGTACCTGAACATTATACTCGAAAACAAACATTAGCTAATGCTGAACGTTTTATCACTCCCGAATTAAAGGAAATGGAAGGTAAAATTTTAGGCTCTGAAGAACGCAGTCAAAAACTTGAATACGAATTGTTTCAGGGTGTTCGCGAACAAGTACTTCAATGGCTGCCACAAATACAAGAAATCTCCTCTGCACTTGCTCAACTAGATGTACTCGCAGGGTTTGCAGAAAATGCCCGAATTCATGATCATGTATGCCCGAATGTACGTGACGAAGGAGTGTTAAATATTGATGAAGGCCGACATCCCGTACTTGAACAATCTATGGTTGGTGATCCTTTCGTTCCTAATGACACTCTATTGGAATGTAAAAGACAACAGATAGCAGTCATTACAGGGCCAAACATGGCAGGTAAAAGTACATATATCCGGCAAGTTGCCTTGTTAACTCTACTCACTCACGCCGGTGCTTTTATACCTGCAAAACAAGCTAGGATTGATTTAGTTGATCGAATCTTCACTCGTATAGGAGCTAGTGATGACCTCTCGAGGGGGCAATCAACTTTTATGGTTGAAATGAGTGAGACAGCAAATATTTTGAATAATGCTACCAACCGTAGTCTTGTTGTTCTCGACGAAGTTGGTAGAGGAACAAGTACTTTTGATGGACTTAGCCTAGCATGGTCTATTTTAGAACATTTGCATAATCAAGTGGGATCAAAGACCCTTTTTGCAACTCACTACCATGAATTAACTGAACTTGCAGAACGACTGCCACGATTACAAAATTTTAATGTCGCAGTGCGTGAGTGGAATGATCAAATCGTATTTCTCCACAAAATAATCGAAGGCGGTGCAGACAAAAGCTATGGGATTCATGTAGCAAGGCTCGCCGGTGTGCCTAGCCCTGTAATTGAAAGAGCTAAGGATATCCTTAAAAATTTAGAAGACACTGAATTATCTCCAGACGGCAGCTCTCGTTATTCCTCTCGGCAATCAGCAGAACGAGATACCCTGTCCAAAATTAAGCCATCACCACAGCTCGACCTCTTTTCTAGCCAATGACAGCTTGACCTCTCAAGCAAGCTTCGCCAAGCTGCGTCCCCGCTCGGAGAGATGGCTGAGTGGTCGAAAGCGCTCCCCTGCTAAGGGAGTATAGGTTCACGCCTATCGAGGGTTCGAATCCCTCTCTCTCCGCCATTTTAATAAGATTTTTAAATCTTTAATTTCTGCTCTTGTTTTCACTTCTTTCCAATAATTTTTTTTAATTAATTGTAATATAAGGTCTAAGGTTTTCGCTTTGCGTGAAGTCATAATTCAGGCAAATTTTCCAAGCACCTTACTTTTTATTAATTATGCGGCAATATGGTTTAAACAATCCTTTTTCAAGATTCATTTTATTTGCAATCGGAATAACGGGGACTATTTCAATTCATTCTGCTGATTTCGATCAAGACATAGCCCCAATATTTGTTCGAAGTTGTGTCGAGTGCCACAACGGTTTTGATCTTAAAGGAAAACTAAACTTGTCTCAGCGCAACTCAGCATTGAAAGGAGGCAAAAGCGGAACACTTATTCTGCCTGGCAAACCAGAAGAGAGCTTACTGTGGAATAAAATTAAAAATGATGATATGCCTCCAGATAAGCCACTTGATCAAAAAGAAAAAAAACTCGTTCAAGATTGGATTAGTGAAGGTGCAAATTGGGGAACAAATTTAAAACTGGATCCATTCGAATTCACCACAAAAAAACGTGGTGGTTATGATTGGTGGTCTCTGCAACCGATAAAACGACCTAATCAACCAGATATTACAAAGTCAGCCAAATGGGTAGCTAATCCAATCGATGCATTCGTACTAGCCAAACTTAAATCAGCAAAATTAAAACCAAGCAGCCCCGCTCTGCCTCGAGCATTAATTCGAAGGCTATATTTCGACATTACTGGTCTACCCCCTTCAGCTAAAGAGGTAGCAAAATTTGTTTCTAACCCTACCAATGAAGCATATAAGAAGATAGTTGACGATCTTCTCAGTTCACCACGTTACGGCGAACGCTGGGGACGCCATTGGTTAGACTTGGCACGCTTCGGTGAGAGTGACGGTTTTGAACGTAACAACACAAGAAACAACCTTTGGCCTTACCGAGACTGGGTAATCAAAGCAATAAATGACGATATGCCTTACGACGAATTTGTACGAATGCAGATTGCTGGGGATATTCTGAAACCCGGTGATCCAGTGGGACAGAAGTCAGTTGGTTTTCTAGTAGCTGGATTACACAACACTGTTGTAGGTGGAAGTGAATTCATGAAAAAAACGGCAAGACAGGATGAACTTGAAGAAATCATCGGGACTGTCGGTCAAACTTTTGTCGGATTAACGGTTAATTGTGCCCGCTGCCATAACCACAAATACGATCCCATTCTACAAAAAGAATACTATCAATTAACATCAGCAATCGCTGGTGTATTCCATGGAGAACGCAATGTCTCAGACCCGGAACTTGAGCGCCAACGCAAGTCTTTACTGACACAAATAGAATCTTTCAGTAAAGAACTTAAATTAATTGAAAATCAGGGACGTCAGACAGTTATAAACAAACGAAGTCATGGTAAAGAAACTACTATGCCTAAGCCCCCAAAGCCAATTTCTAGATGGGAGTTTGATAACAACCTTAAAGATAGTATTGGCAATTTGCATGGAAAGGCAAAAGGAAGCGCTCGTATTTCAGGTGGCGCCCTTTTAGTTGATGGAAATGAGTCGTGGATTGAAACAAATTCTATTGAGTCATCGTTTCGATCCAAAACACTTGAAGCATGGGTTGAGTTAAGCAATTTGAATCAAAAAGGTGGAGGTGTGATTGGGTTACAAAGCCTCAATGGCGCTACATTTGATTCCATTGTATTTGCTGAACTTGAAGCGCACCGATGGATGTCAGGTAGTGACGGCCACAGCCGAACTAAATCATTTAGGGCTAAAGAAGAAAATTTCGCGCATCAGCAGCCGGTGCACATTGCAATTGTTTATCAAGAGGATGGCACCGTTATCGGCTATCGTAATGGAGTCCAATACGGAAAACCTTATAAGACCAATTTACAGGAATTCTTCAAGGGAAGTTCACAAGTAATTTTTGGTATGCGGCACAAAGGCGGAAGGAATAACTATTTAAAAGGAAAGATTCATCGCGCACAACTTTACGACCGAGCACTTGCCCCAAACGAAATCGCTGCCTCAGCAGGAGTTGAATCATCATTCGTAAGCGAATTAGAGTTAGCCGCTGCACTTTCAAAAACAAAAAAGACTAAACGTATGGCCCTTAAAGATCAGTTAACTGGACTCCTCGCTCGTCAAAAAGAATTAGGAAAGGGTTCAAAAATGAAGATTTATACAGTTGCCGCTCGAAGCAACCCCGGCAAAGTGCGCATATTAAAACGAGGAAACGCAATGGATGAAGGCGAAATAGTTCGCCCAGGAGCTGTTTCTGCACTTAGGACATTTAGTAGTGACTTTGGAATCAAGGCAAACGCTTCTGATAGCGATCGGCGGAAACAGTTGGCTAACTGGATAACGCATCCAAAAAACCCATTATTTAATAGGGTAATAGCCAACCGTATTTGGCATTATCACTTTGGAACAGGCTTAGTTGAAACACCCAACGATTTTGGCTTTAACGGAGGTCGCCCGAGCCATCCAGAGTTGCTGGATTGGCTAGCTTCGGAATTAAAAACCAATGGCCAAAGACTCAAGGGGCTTCATCGATTAATTGTAACTTCAAATACATATCGACAAGCAGCAGCCCCTCGAGAAGAAGGACTTGCAGTCGATTCAGAAAACCGTCTTTTATGGCGCAAATCACCAGTCAGACTAGATGCTGAATCACTGCGAGATGCAGTTCTTAAAGTTTCTGGAAAACTTAACTTCAAGATGGGAGGCCCTGGCTTTCGCGATGTTTCAGTTATACCAAACAATGGCACCACTTACTACGAACCAATTTATCCAATTGGAAGCGAATACGACCGTCGCACCGTTTACCGATTTAGCCCAAGAGGAGGACGAAGCGCAATTCTTGACACCTTTGACTGCCCTGATCCTTCCACAACTGCCCCAAGACGCGCTGTGACTACTACCCCATTGCAAGCACTGGCACTTTTAAATAATAAATTCATTTTAAATAAAGCAGATGCCATGGCAAATCGCTTGAAGGCACAATCAAACGGAAATAGGGACAAGCAAATTGAACAGGCTTTTCTCAGCGCCTTTCAACGAAATCCAGATTCTGAAGAAATGCTTTTAGCAAAACGATTAATCGAAGACTACGGACTTACCACTCTATGTCGTTCTCTTTTTAACAGTAACGAATTTATAATTATTAATTAATATGAAATTCTTGGATAACATTAATCGAAGAGATTTTTTTAACTGGGGAATCCGAGGTATTGGCGCCACTGCATTTACCAGCCTACTGGCAAGTAACACCAAAGCTCATGCAGGACTTAAACATGATACTTTCCCAAATTTTACACCTAGAGCAAAAAGAGCGATTCACATTAGTCTTGTAGGAGGCATGAGTCATGTTGACTCGTACGACTATAAACCAGGTCTAGACAAGGCCCATGGAAAACCACTTGGGTCGAACGAGAAACCTGACATCTTTTTCGGTCAGGTAGGGCAATTAAGGAGGAGTGATTTCAAATTCAAGCAACGCGGACAGAGTGGCCTTTGGTTGTCGAGCATGTTTCCTAACATCGCTGAGATGGCAGATGAAATGACAGTCATTAGGTCAATGACCACCAATTCAGCAAACCACACGCCGGCATTATTTTTTGCCAACAGCGGATTTGAATTTAACGGCTTTCCATCAGCTGGCAGCTGGGTGTCTTACGGATTGGGATGTGAATCTGAAACATTGCCTGCTTTTGTGGTGTTAGGGGACAAACGAGGCGGTCCAAACGGTGGAGCCTCAAACTGGACTAGTGGCTTTCTGCCTTCACAACATCAGGGAGTAGAATTGCGAACTGGAAAGACACCGGTACGCGACCTCTTCCCAGCTATCGATCAGCAAGAAGGTTCCGATAAAGCAGCCCGCACCTTTTTGAAAAGACTTAATACTCTTCACGCTGATCGAAACGGATTGGATTCGATCTTAAGCAACCGAATGCGCAGCTATGAACTTGCAGCTCGAATGCAACTGTCCGTACCACAAGTGAGTAACATAAAAGGAGAACCAGAACACATCAAAAAAATGTACGGTTTAAATGAAAGCCGCACCGAAGATACTGGTCGACGCTGCCTGCTTGCACGACGTCTGCTAGAAGGTGGAGTGCGATTTGTTCAGATATACTCTGGCGGACCAATTGGCGGATCACCCCGAGCAAGTTGGGATGCCCATGAAAACGTTAAGGAAAATCATTCTGTTGAAGCTGGACGAATCGATAAGCCGATTGCCGGATTACTCCGTGATCTAAAGCAACGTGGAATGCTTGATGATACCCTTATTTTATTTACTACCGAGTTTGGACGGACTCCATTCGCACAATCCAAAGCCAATCAGGTTGGTCCAGGCAGAGACCACAATAAATATGGTTTTTCCTGCTGGCTAGCTGGAGGTGGAGTAAAGCCGGGGATTAGCTACGGTCAGACTGATGAGATCGGTTGGAAGACAGTTGAAAACCCAGTACATTGGCACGATTTTCATGCGACAGTCCTCCACCTTATGGGAATGGATCATAAAAAACTAACCTATTACCACAATGGAATAGAACGTCGCTTAACTAATGTACACGGGCAAGTAGTCAATGACATCTTTGCCTGAGCACTCAATCAATCTGACTCAAAAAGGCAGTCTCATCTAGAACGGTAACACCAAGCAATTCGGCCTTTTGCAACTTGGATCCTGCTTTTTCGCCAGCAAGTAGATAGTCGGTTTTTTTACTAACGCTAGTTGTAGTCTTACCTCCGTTAGCTTCGATTTTAGCTTTAGCTTCCTCACGCGACATTCCACTAAGCGTTCCAGTGATCACAAAAATCTTACCTGCATATAAACCCCTATCATTGTTACTTGGTCCCTGCTCTGAACCTTTGGGATCTATATCCAATTCAATTAAACGCTCAAGCGTCTCACACCCTATTGTTGATCCAAACCAGTTCATCACAGAACGGGCTACAGAAGGACCAACCTCAGTGGTATAATTAGGAGGGTGATATCCGTTTTCCTTTGTAACTGAAGCAAACCCAAGCCTAACCAAGGAGTCAACTCTACTTGTGATTTGGTCAACAATTTGGGTGTAATAGTTCTCTCGTTCGGTTCTATCAGACTCCGACGTGGGCTTGTTTTTGCGTGATCTCGGGTTAACTCGAACTGCTCTCTCATTTAATTTATCAAGCTCGATGACGTTGTTAAGAATTTCCGAAGTTGCTAATGAGGCGAAGTCTTTGTGGAATTTAGCAAGCAAACTCGCAGTAGTGCGACCAAGCTCTGGAATAGCCAATGCAAAAAGCCACTTATCAAGTCCCAAGCTGCGAGAGCGTTGAACTGACTCAATAAGTTTAATGGCATTTTTTTCCCCAAACGTTCTTGGTTCATCAGCATTACCAAGATTAAGTGATCTAAGCTGCTCCAAAGTTAAGTCGAACAAATCCAATGGGCTACAAACTAAATTCCGCTCAATAAGCTTATCAGAAACAATCTCACCAAGACATTCAATATCAAGCGCTGTACGAGCTGCAAAATGCTCAAGACGCTGAGCAGCCTGTGCAGGACAATCATGATTAATACAACGCCATGCTACAAATTCCCTATCTTTTTGAATCGCACCTCCACAGTCCGGGCACCTGTTCTCAGTGATAGAAAGAATGTCAAAAGGCTTAGAATCAGAAAGTCTAAAATCTTTAACCACAGAAATAACCGCTGGTATCACATCCCCACGCTTCTCTATAATCACCGTGTCGCCAACACGTATATCTTTACGGCTTATTTCCTCATCATTGTGAAGAGTTGCGCGGCTGATAGTGGAGCCATCAAGCAAGACAGGCTCAAGTTCGGCAACCGGAGTAAGAGTGCCGGTTCGGCCAACCTGAATGGTAATACTATTAAGAAGAGTTTGAGCTTGTTCTGCTGCATACTTATAGGCCATTGCCCAACGTGGTGCTTTGGCAGTTACACCGATACGGTCTCGCAAATCGAATCTGTTAAGTTTGATAACTGCACCATCAGTATCATAATCAAAACTCTCCCTAATACGATCAAGCTCATCAATAGCCGCAACAACCTGCTCAGCACTTGAACAGTTCCAAATATGCTTCGGCGTTCTGAAACCAAACTTACCCAGTGCTTCAAATAAAACACATTGCGAGTCCACCAATGGACCGCCGATGACTTCACCATTTCCATAAAGCACAATGTCTAATGGGCGCTTAGCTACAAGGGCTGAATCCAGTTGCTTGAGGGAACCAGCTGTGGCGTTTCGAGGATTTGCAAATAACGATTCCCCATCTGTTTCACGCATTGAGTTAAGTTTCTCGAAACCTGAACGAGTCATGATTACTTCGCCACGAGCTTCGAATACACTAGGCAAATCTGCTTCAGTAATTGATTGAAGATGGAGAGGGATACTACGAATTGTGCGTAAGTTTTCTGTGACATCATCACCAGAAACACCGTCACCCCGCGTAGCGCCAACAGTAAATTGACCATCCTCATAACGAAGGCTAATAGCAATTCCATCAGCCTTCGGTTCGACAACCCAATCGAGTTCTTCATTCGGTAATAGTTTCTGAACACGATCGATAAATTCTCGCACCTCGTTCTGAGAATAAGTGTTATCAAGACTCATCATAGGCAGTGCATGCTGAACTGTATCAAACCCCTCTAATGGCTCTCCTCCAACACGTTGACTCGGAGAACAAGAAGTGATCAATTCTGGATGCGACGCTTCAAGATCAAGCAACTCGCGATAAAGCCGGTCGTAATCTTGATCGCTTATTGCTGGCTGCGCATCCACATAATAAGCCCTGTCATACCTGAAAATTTCCTCTACTAAAGAAGTATAAAGCTGCTTTATTGAATTATCCATTACCCAATGCTAAATAGCGCATTTATAAAAATAGTTAAAAAATTCCAGTAAATATATAAGTACAAATAAATATATATAAGCTACTGAAAAGAATTTTTGTTCTTTCAGCTTAAAGAAGCAAAGTATGATTCACTTCGTTTTAATATTTCTTGCGACAACTTTCATCATGCCTCGCATCAACGTTGCATGTCCCGGAAAGGTACAAACATATGGGTAATTTCCTGGTTCAGGTGCAATAAAATTGATCACAGTTTCCTCTTTATGATTAATAGCTTTAGAGCCCCAAAGAATAAGCGGGGTGTCCGGTTGCCATTGTTTACTGATACCTTTTTCACCAAGTTCAAGAGCCATTTTGGCTACTTCATCAGCTTTGCCAGGCTTAACTATAAGTAAATTATGAGGAGGGAAATCCATATTTCTGAATTTCAATGATACAGAATCTCCAGTTTTAACCTCAAACTCCTTAGTATCATAAAGCATTTTTCCCTCTATAGTACTTATAGTGATTTGAAACTTTTCACCCTCAATAACCGGAATGGAGCTACCACCTCCATAGATATCAACGAATCTTGGCCCAGCAATTCGTCGCATTTTCTGGACTATATAAGCAGGAAGATCATTCCGAGGAACCACGCCAGATTTGATTGCGTCAGTAAATTTTTGTGCATAAGAAGACTGCGATGATAATGTCTTTATTGTAGCAGACTTTTCTTCAACATTCATTTTAGAATACCTACTAAGTAATTCTCTCGAAAATGATTTTTCGTCATATGATGCCATGGCAACTATTGAATCGTTACTTAAATTACTATCATTTAATAGATTCACTAAACGGTCTTTAAGAGCGTGATGTTCTTTGGATGCTAAAGTTTTAAGTGCAGATCTACGATCTACTGAAGTAGCTTTGGAATTGTCCAATGTTGAAATCAAAGCTTTGTTGGTTTCACTATCTCCAAGAATCAGTGCTATCTCTTTTGCAAGTGGATATTTCTCAATTTTTTTGTATGTTTCTTGCCAGCTCGCGGGCGCCACAGCTTCATCCAAACTCTTTAATCCAGCATCAAAACCTCGGAGCATGTTGTTGATTGTTGTTTCATCTTTAATTTGACCAAGAGCAAGAGATAGTGTCTCAAGCTGGCGTGCATTTGTTGCTCGGCGTGCAATATATTCGGTTACCAATGGTAATTGGCTGGCCTGCGCCAAATTCATGGCGCGCGTTGGGTTTTCCGGGACGAGCGGCTCAACACCATACCAAATCATCTTGGGCAAATTATGGTCATCAGCATCCTCAGCGTGGGTGACCAAACCAGCAGCGATTGCCCATCGATTGCCCATCGATATGCGTTGCATAGCGGAGGCTAGATAGAGGCGCACCACCGGCGAAGAATCCTTATTTGCCATGCTTGCGAATTTTTTTAAAGCACGGTTAGACGGGTTCTTATCCTCACAGAGAAATTGAATTGACCATGCACGGATATGCTCGTCTTCGTCGTTTAGGTTTTTTAAGTTCTCAGACTCGTTCAAGCCGCCAGTAATGTGCAATCCCCAAAGCGCACGCAGGCGATAATCGGCGTTTTTATTTTTGCGGAACATCTGCTTTAGCGAGCGGTGCGTACCCTTATCTAATTTACCTTTTATTGACCTCCCATGCAGAACAACGCGCGCTCGACGAGCATGCCACGAACTTACGTTAGTCTGGTAACTAACTAATTTTGCATCGCTAAGTTTTTCAACATCTTCGTAACGGCCCTCCCAGTCGTTGGCTAAGCTTTTGTTGGGTGCCAGACGGAAAATACGACCAGTATCCTTATGTTGAATGTTATTTCCACATATGAATGCATCATGCCAGTCAAGAACGTATACGTTACCTGCAGGACCAATTTCCATACTAAAGCCAATCCATTGTTCATTGTTTGCATGCATGAAATCCTTGTGTTCCTTGCCAACGTAACCAGAGCCAGCAGGAACCAATTCATCAGTCAAGACTGCATGCTCGTGGATATTAGCCATGAAAAGTTTACCCTGATACTCATCTGGAAAAGCATCCGATAGATAAACACGGGCTCCACCGTGTGCTGATCGGTGACGGTGTTCCGCGATCGTACGGATATCACTGTAGGCGTGCGGATTAAAATGACGGCCAGCCTGGCGGTGATACAAGCCGCCGGGGATGACATGCCACAAGTGAGGGATCACGCATGCTGTAATGAAAAGTTGCCCCTTGGCGTCGTAGTCGATACCCCAAGGATTGCTAAAACCGTGCGCAACAATTTCAAACACTTCCTTAGTTGGGTGATAGCGCCAGACACCACCGTTAATCTTCTGACCCTCCCCTTCGAACTCGACCGACTTGGGATATGGCTCACCATGCTTGAAAAGCTTCCCTGTTCCCTTTGGCTTACCTACGACAGAAGGCGTGAACACGCCTTGGCAGCCGTATATCCAGCCGTCCGGCCCCCAGTGCAGACTGTTGAGCACCTCGTGCCGGTCGCGAATGCCCCACCCTGTCAGCCGCACCTCGATGTCATCAACATCAGCTTTGTCGTCTTTGTTGCGATCTGGAACGAATAACAGATTCGGCGGCGCACCCAACCAAAGTCCGTCAAGGCCCACTGCCATCGCAGACGGAAACGGAACGCCCTCAAGAAATACTGAACGCTTATCAGCCACTCCATCGCGGTCAGTGTCTTCCAAGATTAAAATGCGGCTATCGCCCGAAGCGGAAAATCCACGGCCGCGCGTTTCATAGTCTCGATTCTCGGCAACCCACATGCGGCCCTTGTCGTCCCAGCAAAATGCCATTGGCTGAGTGATCATTGGCTCATTGGCCCAAGAGTTAACAGTGAAGCCTCCTTCAATAGTCGAGTTGTCGACCGCCTCCTGCGGGGTGAGAAACTTAGCATCTCGACCAGCACGCTTTGCAAGTTGCCAAAGTGCATATGTGCCTCGCTGACCAGTGTAAGCTTTCCAGCGATCAGTCAACTCCTTGCCGTTAAGTTTGCCACCGTAAACCTGAATCTGATGACGAATGGTCTCAGTCTTTCCTTTGGCAATATTCCAGTCACCGAGTCGCGCTCGCACCGGGCCTACACCTAGCTGGCCATCTACCCTCCAAGGCTGAGGATAACCTGCGTTTTTATGATGATCAAAAATAGCGATATGCCCCCAGTCATCTCGACCGTCAATCTCCATACCGACGTCAAGCCACATAGCGCGCTTCCCCTCAGCCCTACGGTCGGTGTCACGTGCGGCGTTAACAGCCTCGCCCTTGATACCCTTCTTCCAAGGCATACGCACGAAAAGTCCCCCGTAGGGGTATTTGCCAATATTGACATTGGTTTGGCCGGTCCCCATCCACTCAAGGTCGAGAACGTGCCGATCTTTGCTTGAAGTCATCGACCACCGCTGGGTCTCTGTGAGCACTGCATTGCCATTAGCATCTAGTAGATCGTAGACGGTCTCCCATTTTACCGAATCTCCTTTGGCTTCGATCACTTTAACATCCTTGCGTTTCCAGTAATCGCCTCTGGGGTTATGGAAATAGTCTCGACCGTTCAATCGAGTAAAACCCCAGTAGATGCCGGTCTGATGCTTGTGATGTCCGGGGCTGTACTGGGTGAACTCGCCTTTGCCGTTCGGCCCGATGATCGGGTGCAAATACGGCCTGTGATCTGCTGCAGCGTTTTGGGTGACCACCGGCTTAGCTAAGCCGTCGCGGTGAATAGTGATCGTGCCAGTTTTCTCATCAAGCTTTGCCTCTAGTGAATGAGCGACGCCAGATTGAACCAAAGCAAACACTAAGACCTGAGATAATAATTTTTTAAAATTTAGAATCTTCATTTCAAGAAATTTAGTCGATACCTAGTCACGAGCAATATGCAGGTGACTTCATCAATATTACCGGGGAAAGCATTAACAGCAACTAAAATTGGTCTAACGAAAAAGGTCGTATCAACACATAACAACAGTAACAATCGGTTTAACTAAATTTTGAATAAGCTATCACCTATATTATTCATCTTGATGATTGGGCTATTAACAAATACGGCGCTTGGACAAACCTTTGGCCCAAAAGTCGACTCAATCAAAATAAAACCAATTCCCGGCGATGACATAAATAAAACAGTCTCTCTTAATGTCAGTAATACAGATCTTGATTCCTCAATTGTTATCGAAGGCTCTCACAATCTAAATGATTGGCACATAATAGATCAAATAGATGTGAAACAGGGGCTAATCAAATGGGAAAAGAAACATCCAATTAGCCTGCAGTCTTACTTTTTTCGAGTAAAAAATAATTATCAATTTGAAACGCTTAAAGATGGTATTTACGCAGAAATAATAACCAATTATGGAATAATGCTAGCCAAACTTGAATACAAAAAAGCACCATTAATTGTTGCGAACTTCATTGGCTTGGCTGAGGGAATGAAATTTTATAATAAAGACAATGCAAAGGAACCGATCAATCAAGAGGGTAATCCATACTATGACGGACTGACATTTCACAGAGTAATAAAAGACTTCATGATTCAAGGCGGCTGCCCAAAAGGAAATGGCACTGGAAACCCCAGTTACTTTCTCCCTGATCAGTTTCACCCTGACCTTAAGCACAATGAACCAGGCGTACTTTCTATGGCTAACTCGGGAGAACACACAAACGGCAGTCAGTTTTTCATTACTCACAAACCTACCCCTTGGCTTGACTTTAACGACAGCAGAGCTGGAAACCATTCTGTATTTGGGAAAGTTATCAAAGGCCTAGATGTCATTAACAAAATTGCGAATGTTTCCACCGACGCAAATAACAAGCCCACCATACCAGTATATATTAAAACCATAAGTATTCTCAGGAAAGGGAATGATGCTAAAACATTTGAGGCCAACGAAGACTCCATTAACAAAATGCTTCAGAAAAACGCCAAAGAGCAAATGAAGCAAATTCACGAATCTCTCAATCTTGAGCCTACTGAGTCAGGCTTAGTCTTCGAAGAATTAAAAGAAGGCACAGGCAAAAAAGTAAAAGCCACCGACATAGTTACATTTAAATTTATTGCAGAACTTACAACTGATGCGAATCCTTTCGGAAGGGTTTTTGCAGATTCGATCAATCCTCCATTTAAAATAGATCTACAAGAGCTGGCAAAAATCCTACCAGGTGCAGCTGAAGGTTTAATGTTAATGAAAAAGGGTGGTCATGCAGTTCTTTACATGCCCCCAGAATTGGCATACGGAAAAAAAGGTAATTATTCTGCCAAAGTACCGGCACACTCGATAGTGATCATGGAAATTTTGCTCGAAGAAATCGAACCGAAAGAGTAATTAGCGACTCAGCCGCGCCCTATAAAACTCTTTGTTTGCTTTAGTTGAATTCGAGTACTCTAAAACCCCTGTACCATCAATCAACTCCATTTGAGGGCCAGTTTCCCACTTATACAAGTCAACACTTCTATCAAGCGTAAAGCGTTGTCCCGGAAACCCTCTGAATACAAATTGATTGGTGAATCCACCATCTACAGAAACCGAGCGATCCCATCGCAATAAGATAGGGGAAATACGTGGCACAATCTGTTTACGTAAAACAACTCCCTCTAAACCTACACTGAGCAACTGACCGTCGTTACCAAGTGCTCCGTAAAGAGACAAGGTTGAAACTGAACTTTTGGATTCCCAATTAACTAAATCCGAACTTGTTAACACAATACCGTTAGCACCAACCGCAAACCAAATTTTTCCAGCTTTGGCCACATCGTTGAGCCATTGGCTGGTTCCACTTACACGACTAACCCAATTCTCACCATCATCACTTGTGAGAATGGCCCCTGCTTGACCAACTGCAACAATTTGTTTTTCAAAGGCTCTTATGCGGTAAATCCAATTCTCTGTTCCAGAATCATGCCGCACCCATTCGGAACCCGTCGGCGAACTCAAAATAAAACCGTTTTCACCAACAGCCACGAACTGATTTTTGAACGACTCCACACTTGTCAGAATTCCTGATGTAGGAGCTTGATGCTTCATCCATCTTTCACCATCGGCACTTGTCAAAACTGTTCCCTTTCCTCCGGTAACCACAACAACGTCGTTCATGGATGCAACACCCTGTAAATCGTTTTCGGTAACTCTTGGCTCTACAGCTTTCCAGACAACTCCTAAAGTGTTCACTAGATTTGTCACCGTTTGTTCATTCCCTAACCGAGTCACAACATTTGTCCATGAATTATAACTAGTCATCAGGTGACCGCGATTCCCAGCAGCAACAAGTAAATTAGTGCCCCCCCCCACCCCGAGTAAAATTGCATCTGTCATTGATTCAGGCACTACCTCTAAATTCCATGTCGCACCATCACGGCTTGTTAATACTGTCGCACGATCTCCTACAGCTACTAGCAAATCATTCGAATGGTTGATATCCCACAACCAATTTCTTACAGAATCATCAGCCGTAAACCAATAAAGGTAATCATCGTCAGTTTCATCACGAACACTGTCTACCAACATCCCGGTTCTTCCGCCCAGCAAATATTTATCATCAGTTTCAATTGAACAAAAATAGGTCCAATCAGGGGGGGGAGCAGGATTACTGATATCGTCTTTTTCCAAAAGATCGACCCAATACATAAAAAATCCAAGTACCCCTTTACGCACTACATTTTCTCCCGCAATAATAACTTCATTGGATGACCCAGTAACGGTGTTGAGATTTTTGTTTGTTCCCGAACGAGCAGCGAGCCAAGTTTGCCCATCGTTGTAACTAAGCAAAACTACACCGTCGTCACCAACAGCCCAAAGGCGATTATTTATAAAGGCAAGGCCATTAAGATCTCGATTCGTTCGACTCTGACGCTTTGTCCATGAGGCCCCATCCCTACTAGTAGCTACAAGACCATTTTCACCAGCAACCACAAAATATCGGCCGGTCCATACAACGGAATAAAGGTTGTCAAGGTAACGAAAAGAACCCTTTCGCCATGATAGGCCATCATCACTAGTATAAAGCGTTCCTGCCTCCCCAACTACAACCGCAGTGTTATTCGATGAAGCCAACGCAAAAAAAGAATTATCGGTTAGCTCATCTAACTTTGCCGGAACAAACAAATCCTCACTCTCACTGTAAAACAAGTCACCCTTGTCTCCAGCTACTATTGCTTGATTATTGAAAAAGCCTACAGCTCGAAGCGTATTTTCTGTCCCTGCATTTCTAGGAAGCCATTGCACTAAATTTTGGCTTGTATGAATTGATCCGTTATCTCCAACCTGAATTGAAAAATTTTGCCCTTTAGCAATGGCGCGAATTGGGTTCCCGTGTGGCCGCGGATTAGCCCACCGCCATGGCCCCTCCTCAGCTCTAGAAAGCTGCATGCAATGAAGTAATAGAAAGCCCAGCAGCGTCCCGCAATGTACTATTTTTTTAATTGGGTAAAATAATAATTTTTTGAAGCGCATTTTTTAAGTATTCTTTAAAAACAAAAATTGCCATTTATAATAAGAATTTCAAAAAGCATACTACATACCAAACTTAATTTTTAAGAATTCACTCATCAAATGGAGAACTAAAGAAACCCCCTGCGTTAAAACCACACACTAGGAGTTGAATTTAACACAGCTCAAGCGTTGAATCTATATAATGAACTAAAAGTAGTTTATAGAAAGACTCCCATTGTAGAACTCCCTAAAGGAAAATATTAAACCGAAATTATTTGTTAACTAATCTGCGAGCTCGTCGGGCATAATCATCTCACGAGTGTAATAGAGCAACCGACCACAGTTGGTACAAGTAACCATATCCCGGCCGCTCTTGGTATCCACTAAAGTCTGAGCTTGCAGTTTCATGTGGCAACCACCGCAATTGCCTTTATCAACTCCCACAACAACGTTACCACTTTTTGTTTCCAGCAACTTCTCGTAGTGACGTACTAATTTTGCATCCAACTTTTCAATCAATGAATCGCGTTCATCTTCCAGAGATTCCAACTCCTTTTCTATATTCTTCTCGCGTTCATCGAAATCAGATAATGTTGCAATCTCATGGGCCTTTGCTTCCTCAGCTATGCCTTTAGCTTCCTCAATCTTTGGTTTGTAAGCATCAATCTCCACAAGTAATTCAAGCTCTTCGTCCTCAATTTTGGAAATAGCCTCCTTAACATGATCAATCTCTCGCCCTAAGGCTGTATATTCCTCGTTCTTGCGTGTTTCAAGTTGCTGTTGAGCGTACTTATTAATTTGCTCTTTTTTAGTCTCTACATCGTTGTCCAAATCTTTACGACGGACTTCCAGCTGTACAAGATGCTGCTTTGCATTGTCATAAACCTCTTGCCTCTTAAGACTATCACGCTTCGCTGACTCCCGCTCAGGATCTAGTGATTCAAGCTCATCCTCAAGCCGGGTAAACTTCATATCCCGATCCTGAAGAATCAGCAATTGGCGAATATTCTCATTCATTAGGGCCGGCATATTTATACCCATGATGGAAGAAGGTCAACGGTTGGTAAGTAAGTTGAGTCAATTCAATAAATAAAATTTACTTAAAAAGCCATTTATAAGATGAAATCACTATATAAAACATAATATTCTCTTTGTTAGGCCAGCATTTGAAATATGAAAACGGAAATTTGGTATTCTCGTACATTTTGCAATTACATTTAATCAACTATCTTTCGTTAGTTGATTTAGGATCAAAAACATCACGCAATCCATCTCCCACAAAATTTAATGCCATTAACAAAGCCGCCAGTCCAATGGCTGGAAAAAATATCATCCACCAATAAACACGGACCGGATTAATCTGTGCGGCACCTTCGGCAATCAGAGAACCTAAACTGGCTTGAGGCGGTTGAATTCCTAAACCAAGGTAACTAAGGAAAGATTCATAAAGCACAATTGCAGGTAGAGTTAATGTTAAATAAACTATTACCACACCAAATACATTAGGCAGGATATGCCTCCAAAGGATTGTCCAAGTGCCAAGGCCCAAAGATCTGGCTGCCTCAACAAATTGCTGTTCGCGTAGCGCCAAAACTTGGCCACGAACAATCCTAGACATAGTAAGCCATGACACCGCACCTAATCCAGCATAGAGCAGAACATGCCGAGCTGCATCGCTACCGTCTCCGGCAAACACCGACTCGACCCAACCTTGAATAACTCCCTCTAATGTTGTGATTATCACTATAACAAAAATTATAGATGGTAATGAATATAGTACATCTACAGTTCGCATCATCCAATTATCCCAACGCCCTCCAAGCAATCCTGCAGTAGCCCCCCAAAGCACGCCAATCACTAAACTAACAAGCGCTCCAACTAATCCCACAAGCAAAGAAATTCGTGTGCCAGCAAGAACACGACCAAATAAGTCCCGACCGTGGACATCAGTACCAAACCAGTATTGGTCACTTGGAGGGTTAAATTGAGCATCGCTATGTTGATCACCTAAGCTAGATACAAAAGGCCAACACAGTGAAATCATAATCAAAGATATCAGAAATACAGATGCTAACATTGCCGGAAGATTTGCACGAAAGCGAAGCCATGCGCGGCGGTTGAGTGATTCACCCAATTGTGATTTTTGAATATTATTACTTGATACAACCTCAGCCATACTTAACCCGCTTATCTAGAAAGCCATAAACCACATCTACAAATAAATTTAATATCAACAAAAGAACCGAATATAATATTACCAATCCAACTACCATTGTGTAGTCACGGTTTATTGAGCTGTTAACTAAAAACACTCCTATACCTGGAATCTGAAACAGATTTTCCACGACAAATGAACCCACCATAAGATCTGCCAATAATGGTCCACTGTATGTAACTACAGGTAAAATCCCTTCACGCAAAGCATGCCTAAAAACAATCGATTTTTCACTGACTCCTTTCGCTCGAGCTGTTGTAATAAAATCTTGTTGCATAGCTTGACTCATTCCTTCACGAGTTAATCGAGCCACTTTGCCCGCAAAATAAGTCCCCAGCGTTATAGCTGGTAAAATAATATGCCATGGGCCACCCCATAAACCGACAGGAAAAATCGGCCACTTTATCCCAAGAAGAACAATCAGAATTGGCCCCAAAACGAATGCCGGAATACAAACAGCCAAAATTGAAATGAAACTTCCTAAATGGTCTTGCCATCCCCCTCGGCGAAGGGCTGTCCAAATACCGAGAGGAATTCCAACACCAAGAGAAAATCCAAACGAGACAAATCCTAGCACTAATGAAACGGGCAATCCTTGCGTTATTATATCATTAACTGAATGGTTTCGATACTTAAGAGAGGGACCAAAATCACCTCTTATAAGACCACCCTCAAATCCAATCCCAATAAACCTGAGGTACTGTTTCCATAGTGGATCATCAAGATGATACTTAGCTTTTAAATTTCTCTCAATATCCGGGGATGCAGGAGCACGCTCCTTGTCAAATGGTCCACCTGGCGCAACTCGAACCAAGCAAAAAGCAATAAAACTGATTACTAAAATCAAGGGAACCAACATCAACAAGCGTTTAAGAAAATAGCCCAAGCTCACCGCAAAAAACCATGCCTATCAAAAACCATTCATGTAAAGAACTGCCCACACTCTTTCTCAAAGAATTGAATTGCGAAATACGAGACATTATGTCTCATTATGCTTTCGCTTTAAGGTGAGACATTTTGTCTCATTGTGTTTATTATTATTAAAAATAAAAGGGTTTTTATATGTTTTTATCCTAAATTGAATTGGCATAGATACTGCATAACTAGTGAGAGTTGGTTGAATAGAAACCGATAACATAACAAGAAAGGAAAACTAATATGATGACAATTAATAAAAGAAATGACAGTCCACTTAACGTATTTGAGGATGTTTTTGGAACTATTTTAAATGATTCTGTGGGGGCTTTAGCCAAAGCAACTCAAACAGGTTCATGGAATCCTTCAGTTGATATTATAGAATCCAATGATAGCTATACCTTAACAGCTGACCTGCCTGGTCTAACAAAAGGTGATGTCCACCTATCGATAGAGGACGGGGTTATAACGCTGTCAGGTGAACGTAAGACCGAGCGGAGCGGAAATAAGGATCTTGGCCACCGCTACGAGAGAGCATTCGGCAAATTCAGTCGGTCATTCCAGCTCGAAAGCGGGATCGACAATAACCAAATTAAAGCAGAATTTAAAAATGGATTACTCAAAGTAGTTCTACCTAAAGTCGAAGCAAGCAAACCATTTGAAGTATCTATTGCTGAATAATTGAAGTTCATTATACCGAACACAAAAGCGGAGCAATTATGCTCCGCTTTTTATTTTTTAAAAAATCTTTAGAAAATTAACGGCCACGACTGCGACGCTTGTCACCGCCATTTTTTGAATTTCCTGAAGTACCCCTGAATTCTGCTGCAAATTGTTCCTTGATTTTAGCTTTCTCTGCTTCGCTTTTTCCTCGAGTAAGTTGCTCGTAGGTAGAACGCATTTCAGCTCTTTGAGCAGAACTAAAATTGGAATAGCTTGAAGAACGACTTGATGATTCTTCTCGTTTCTTTTTTTCTGCCTCCTCTCGTTTCTTACGCTCGTACGACGCCCTCCTTTCAGCAGCAGCCTTTGCATCAGAGGAACGGGAACTGGATGACTTAGAAGAACTACGAGGAGACTTGCTTACAGAAGTTTTAAATGTGTCCTCTTTGAAAGAAAGACTCCGCATAGAGCCAAATTCTTTTACAGTTATTTTGCCTGTTTTCTTGTCGATGGAAACAATTTCGATGCCACCTTGTTTTTCTCCAACCGCTAATTCAATATATTTAGGTGGTTCTGTTTTCTTTTTTGGATCAATCATAGCCAAAGCTGCACGCTCAACACCTCTATGTCTATAGATACCAGTCAGCTTAATATCTTCACTTTTAGCTGGCTCTGCTGGAGGAGGTTCTGATTTTCGTGATGGCGGCTCGTTGGCAAGATCAAATGCGTTACGCTTGTTTATTGCCGAAAAGGGATTGGCTTCTTCCGCTGCTTCAAGCTGAAAATTAACACCTAATAAAACAACTAGAACACTTGCCAAAATCGATACTTTATAAGCAATTTGAATCATAATTAATTTACTAGAATCAAAAAAAAGCACATTTACAATACGTTAAAAAAGGAATTCAAGTTACGAAAAACGAGTAATTAATCAAGTTTAAGTCTACTGAGCACCTAGAGAACTGGCCATTGTGAAAATTGGCAGTAATAAGCCGAGAGCAAGAAAACCTATACCGGCAGCAACAAGACAAAGGATCACCGGTTCAATAAGCCGAACAGCTTGATCCACCTGCTGGTTTGTGCGTCGTTCGACAGAATCGGCAATCTGTAACAAAACTTTTTGTAATTGATTTGATTCCTCGGCAACTGAAATCATTGCAATAACTTGTTCAGGGAACAAGCCGCCAGCCTTTAATGGCTCTGTAAGTGGCTCACCTGCACGAACGCTCTCGAGTGCGTCATTAATGTTAACAGCCAATAATGCCGAACCGGTAGCATCACGACTAATGGCTAATGCCTGAAGAATCGGGACACCATTAGCTAGCATTGTACCGAGGATTCTGCAAAAACGAGTTATGGAAACCATCTTTAATGCATTTCCAGCCACTGGTATCTTTAGACGCCAACGCTCAAGGGCCTGCTTGCCCGCCTGACTTTGCAGAACGCTCCAAAAAGAGGCAATAAAGGCAATAATTGCCGCGATGAGAATTAGCCAGTGATTTCTAAGCATCTGACTAAGGAAAAAAACAACCTCAGTTGGCATTGGTTTATCAACATCGACCAACATCGGCTCAAACTTGGGTACGAAAAAAATTAACGCTCCAACCATCACAGCGCTGCCCATAAACACCAGCATGACGGGATAGACTAACGCTCCGAAAACTTTGCTTCGCAGCTCATCAAGACGCTCAAGAAAAACCGATAAGCTTGCTAAAACTTCCTCCAAGAAACTAGCACGTTCCCCGGCTTGCACCATGACCGTGTGAAGGGTTGGAAAAACATCCTCATGGCCTGCCATTGATTCGAAAAGAGACTTGCCGTCTGCCACCTCGTTGTGAATATCACGTAATACATCCGCGAGTCGTTTGTTGACAGTTGACTTAAAAATAGATTTTAGGGCACGGAGCAAAGGCACTCCAGAACCGAGTAAATCAGAAAGCTGGCCGTACATTATTCCAAGGTCCCGTGATGATATATTACGTCGAATCGAACTTGCTCCCTGATTATCCTCTAAATTCCATATGTCGATAGGATACAGCTCACGATCTTCCAATAACCGGGAGGCAGCACTTTTACCTTCCGCCTCAATCTGACCGGAAACCTTGTTTCCATTTTGATTTCTCGCCGTGTATTGAAACTTGGGCATAGCTTTATTTATGCGGCAGTCACACGCATAACTTCATCAGGTGTCGTAATCCCTTTTCGAACCTTAAGCCAACCATCCTCACTCAGCATTCGCATGCCATTAGCTTGACCAGTTCGGACCAACGCGCTAGCCGGGACGCGTTCAATAATTTGCTCGCCCAGTTCTTCGTTCATCATCAACAATTCATAAAGTCCTGTTCGACCCCGGTAACCACCATTGCGGCAAGCTCGACAGCCAACACCCTTGTATACTTTACCCCCTTTTGGCCATTTGAGGTTTTTAGGCAAACCTGCTTTTTTAAAATTAACCTCCTTTTTGCAACTAGGACAAATAACTCGCACCAGCCTTTGAGCCATAACTCCACTTAGCGTGCTGCTTACAAGAAAAGGTTCAACTCCCATATCTATCAATCGAGTCGCAGCAGAAGCTGCATCGTTGGTGTGCAGAGTGGATAATACCAAATGACCGGTCAGCGAAGCCTGTGTAGCTGCCTGCGCAGTTTCAAGATCCCTAATTTCTCCAATCATAACTACATCGGGATCATGCCTCAGGATTGCACGAAGCCCCATTGCAAAGGACATACCAACCTTGTGATCAACCGGGATTTGATTCACTCCATCGAGGTTGTACTCAACCGGATCTTCTGTGGTGATTACTTTTTTTTCCGATCCAACTATAGCGTTAAGGGCTGCGTAAAGGGTTGTGGTTTTCCCACTACCAGTTGGGCCAGTAACAAGAAAAATACCATGCGGCTTTACAATGAGTGTTTTAAATTGATCGAAAGTTTCTTCATCCAATCCGAGCTCAGTTAAACTATAAAGCACAGTCGTTTTATCAAGAATACGCATCACCACTCCTTCGCCAAATATCATCGGAATCACGCTCACACGAACATCCACCTGACGGCTGCCAACGGAAAATTTAATTCGACCATCCTGAGGAAGCCTTCTCTCGGCAATATTCATATTTGAGAGTATCTTTACACGACTTATTATTGCAGCCTTAAAACGATTAATTTGAGGAGGCATGGCAGCTTCCTGTAAAACACCATCTATCCTATAGCGGATTGAGAGTGTCCGCTCAAATGGCTCGATATGTATATCACTTGCCCGCTCATTTATTGCTTCCAAAATGATCTCATTTACAAGCTTGATAACGCTAGCTTCCTGCGCCATCTGTAACAAATCCTGGCTGTCATCTTCCGAACCAGAAATTGCAAGCTCTTCGTCACCGGCCATCTCTTCGACCGTGTCACCTCCAACCCCATAGTGGTCCTTTATAATTTTATCAATTTCATCTTTAGGGGCTAGTACTGGACTTACTTCTAGGTTTGTTAATAGCTTAATTTCATCAAATATATACAAATCAAATGGATCACTTGTAGCTACCTTAAGCTTACCCTCTCGACAAGAAATGGGGGCAAGGTGGTTGCGATATACAAAACGCGATGGAAGGGATCGGATAGCCTCGTCCTCAATGTCTTCGTTAGGGAGATCAACAAATTCAAAATCAAAGCGTTCAGCCATCACCTCAAGAAAAGCTCGTTCAGTGATGGCTTCATTTTCAATTAGAGCTTTATCAAGGCGCAAACCTTTATCCTCATGCAGACGCTGAGCAGAATCAATGTCCTCAACAGACACTAATCCTTTTTCCACTAAAACTTCTGCGTAGCTACTCATTGCTATTATTTAACTGAAAACTAATTTTACGACATTATAAATCGCGCCGCTATTCAAAACCATTGTAAGAAAATCGCAAGCGCAAGAAAATGGATCTGTAATTTACGATTTACAAAAACACCCCTTCGTTTAATCTTTTTTAGAGGCTGTTTTTCGCTAATTGCTTTAATAGCTCACAAATTTTTATATGGAATCCAAAACGCTCGCACTCACTTGTGCCCGCCTGGCTGATAACAAAAAAGCCGAAAATATTGCCCTTCTGGATCTCCGATCTATTTCCTCAATAGCTGATTATTTTGTCATTGTAACCGGTTCTAATGAACCTCATCTGCGTGCCATTGTCGATGAAATCACCGAAAAACTTAGACTTGATCACAATGTTCGCCCATTCTCTATTGATGGGGCAAAAATCACGCCCTGGATCGTTCTGGACTTTATCGATGTACTAGTACACGTCATGAATGATGAGTTCCGAGAGTTGTACGATCTTGAAAACCTTTGGGGTGATGGTGAAAAAATTGATTTTAAATCGGATAAATCGCCGATCGAAAATTAATTTTAAAGGTTTCGCAGAAATACCATAAGCAAATGAGTATTCAATGTGAATAACATCGACTTGAAAACTTCCCTCTTCGAAGCATTATCTCCTTCGTGTCTAATAATACTTTACTACAACTAGATCTTCCTGGAATACCTAAGGTTCGAAGCGGAAAGGTGCGCGAAATGTTCGATCTTGGTGATAGCCTTCTAATGGTCGCTTCAGACCGTATTAGCGCATACGATGTTGTATTGCCGAACGGCATCCCTCTAAAAGGAGAAGTCTTAACAATGTTTTCTCACTTTTGGTTTGAACGAGTTGCCGACCTAGTGCCTAACCACTTGCTAGCTAAGGCAGATGAGCCCTTACCGCAAGCAGTACAATCGCACGCCGAACAAATTGGCCGCAGAGCCATGGTTGTAAAAAAAGCTCAACCATTAGCCATTGAATGCGTGGTAAGAGGGTACCTTGCAGGGTCTGGTTGGAAAGAGTACCAAAAACAAGGCACTGTATGCGGTATAAGCCTGCCTGACGGCCTAGATAATTCCTCAAAACTTCCTGAACCAATTTTTACTCCTGCCACTAAAGCAGAAGAGGGGCACGACGAAAACATTAGCTTTGAAGAAGCTATCAACATAGTTGGTAAAGATATAGCAGAACAAGCCCGCGAGTTGAGTATTAAAATTTACAATCGAGGGCGTGACCACGCTGCAGAGAAAGGTATTATAATTGCAGATACTAAGTTTGAGTTTGGTATTTTTGAGGGAGAACTAATCTTGATCGATGAAGTATTAACACCTGACTCGTCTCGCTTCTGGCCGGCCGACCTTTATGCTCCTGGCAAAAGTCAACCCAGCTTTGATAAGCAGTTCGTTCGTGATTATCTAGAGACTCTCGACTGGGACAAAAACCCTCCTGGACCTGAACTGCCTGAGGATATCGTACAAAAAACTAGCGAAAAATATATTGAAGCATACACTCGTGTAACGGGCTTAGATTTCTAAAAAATTAATTAACAGTCGAAGGTTCAGGCTGAATATTTATTACTATGAAAACCTCTTTAAATTGGTTTTTTATATTGGCTTTAACAATGAATGGTAAAGCTTTGGTTGTTGCAGAATTCGACTTAACACAATTAAAGAAGCCTTCACCAAATTCAGCAAACGAGCCTTTAGCTAAAAGTATGTCCCTTGTTAAAGCGGTTGAATTTATCGACCGTGCTTCGCTTCATTGGCAGGAATCCCGTGAATGCGTAACCTGCCATACAAATGGCGCCTATCTCATGGGTAGGGCAAAACTTAAGGGAGACCCCGCACCCCATGCAGCAGTCCGAAATTTCTTTGAACATTATGTTGCTGGATGGAAAAGCAAAAAACCTGGGCCACATGGTGTTGTTGCTACAGCTGCCGCTCTAGCCCTTGACGATGCCGCAAAGGGTAAACTTTCTGAAACCACACTAAATGCATTTACTGAGGCATGGAAAACACAACGTGAAGATGGATCGTGGGATTGGCTTAAGTGCGGTTGGGGGCCTTACGAATCCGATGACCACTATGGAGTCACCCTTGCCGCCATCGCCGTAGCAAATGCACCTGAAAAATATTCAATCTCAAAGGCTGCTAAATATGGATTTGATAAATTACTGAATTGGTTAAAACAAAATGAGCCGAAACTAGCTCATCAAAAAGGAATGATGCTATGGTTAAGCGAAGCGGCTCCACAATCCTCTTTAAAGAAACAGAAGGCACGCTGGCAAAAGGAACTGCTTAACCTGCAACAAAAAGATGGAGGCTGGGCAATCGCAACTCTGGGCGATTGGAAACGCGCCGATAACACATCACAGATCCTTGACCAAAGTGACGGATACGGCACCGGGTTCGTTGTGTTTGTGTTACGCAAATCAGGCATTGCTGCTGAGCATCCAGCTATAATGCGTGGGATTCAATGGATTAAATCTAACCAACGAGAAAGTGGACGCTGGTTCACTAGATCAACCTACAACGACAAACACCACTTTATCACCCATGCAGGGACTACTTTCACTCTCTTGGCTCTTGCGGAATGCAATCAACTAGAAAATTAAATCTATCTCTTCGTTAGTAAATATTCGATCAGATTGCTAAATTCAACTTTAGAAATAGAATGCGCAAAACCAGTCGGCATGATTGACAAAGGCAATTTTCTTTGCAGCTTAATTTGATTTTTTTGAAGAGTAGTTTCCTTTCCATCAACCGAGGCAAAAATGATCGATTCATCAATCACTCGCCGTTTTAGCCCGGTAATAACTCTTCCATCTTTCATTTCAACTATCGAATAGTGAAATGCTATATCAATATTTCTATTTGGATCGATGATATCCTCCACCAATCGCTCCAATCCACGGTTATTGACTCCCTCTAGCTGCGGCCCTATATCACCGCCAAATCCACCAAACTCATGACATGCGGCACAGTTTCTATCGAAGACTTCTTTACCCTTTTTAGCATCTCCTCCTTTTTCACGATAATCAACGATCCGGTCTGCAATCATACGCACCACCTCTTCATTAGGCTTTGGGATATTTTTCGTCAGCTCTAATACTTGCTCTTTTGGAAAACGGTCGCGAATGTGTATATCTAACAATAATTCGGCGGGCGCTTGGCTATTTTGTACAGCAGTAAAAAGACGCTTAGCTCCTGATTTGGTTTTGCCAAGGGCTCTAGCTAGTTTTAGCTGGAACTCAGCCGGCGCTGTACCAACCGCTTTCAACAATGAATCCTGAATTGGAGATAAATGAGCACCGTTGTTTGCAATGGCCAAACGCAACAGTTCCGGCTCCATGTCATCTAACAGTAATCCAGAAAGCTTTGCTAATTGCATTTCACTACCATTAGCCAACAAAGATTTAGCTATTAAGGAACGAGCCTTAGTCGACGCTACAGGATTATATGCAATATTATCGACTGCTTTGAGAGAATCAGTCAACTTAAGGTCATGAACCAAAAGGGCAATAGCATCCTGTCGATTAACAATTCTCTGTAAATCATTTTCTGGTATCGACACTAAGTGAGCGGGCTTAAAACCCCCAACTGCTAACCATGAAAAACTACCACTGGAATCGCCATCCACAATTTCTAATCGCACAGTCCGCCCATCAAATTCGCGTAAGTCCCATTCCATATCTACGCCGGAATCATTTTGTGGCGGTAATGTTTTCTTTAGCACACGCCCCGTAATTGAATCAATAATTTGAAAATAGTTTTTACCGCTTGGTGGATTATCTGGATGGCCACTATATCCAATGATCGTGAATGCAAATTTTGGAGGGGCATCGAATTCTAATGATCGAAACACCCCTGTTGTTTTCTCGCCATTAGGCCCAAGGCTCGAAATAATTTTACGCTTAGCAAACATTTCAAGATCAACATTGAGTCTTGCAATGCCGATCCAAGCAAAGGCTCCACCTGTGTCACCGTCAACAACCTCCAAATTTACTTTTCGACCAACCTTATCTTTCCAGCTAACTAGATGCCCAGTATCACTACGAGGAGGATAAGCTCGGTGCAATTCATTTCCAGTTTTGGCGTCTATCAGGCGAATGAAGTTTTTGTTATGAGGAGGGGCATTGGGATAACCTCTGTGGCCACAGAGGTAAAATCGCAGCTCTTTCGGCATCTCGAAAGATACGGATCGAAGAACTCCTGCAAGCGATTCCCCACCTGGAGACAGGCTGGAAATATAACTCTCATTTTTTTTACCATCCTTAGAGTTGCGTGCCTGAGAAACCCATGGGACCCGCGTCGGATGTTTAGGATGTAGATAATTCTTCCATTTTGATGATTTGGACAAAACATTTTGTGTTTTAATAATCCAAGGCAAGTCTGATATCGGAGCACCCTTCACCTGTTCAGATCTCCATTGTAATTTAACTGATTCAGTAAAATCTAAAAGTTGTATAACTAATTTTTTAGCCCAATTTTTTAGACCTTTTTCCACTTGCAGTCCCCGCTGTAAGATTCCCTCATTGATAGCAAGCAGCAGTTCAACTTGAAAATCCATATCATCTTTGTATCGTTTTTGAACGATTCTCACCAAATTATCCAACCCCTCTTTGGGAGCATTACGAGCAATATGACGAAGATTCTTAGTCATCTGGCTTTCCTCAATCTCTAAAGCGTCAATGTTTGCAAGTAGTAGTTCACTGGAGAACGAAGTATCCACTGCAAGAGCAACTTTCAGCAGATGACTTAGAGCAACCTTGTCAGTTTTAAGATCTTCAAAATCAGATAATCTATCTGCAAGTCGCAGGTTATTTCTTAAAGCTATACTCAATGCGTGACGTAAGTGTTCATCTTTTTCATCCACAACTTTGAGAGCACTGAGTAGCGGATGAAGATTATCTACATGTGGCCTTCGAGACAAAGCGTCAGCTGAGGCTCGACGTACAAATGGGGAGTCATCCATTAAGCCATCCAAAACCATTTTACTTATTACAGGGTCCCAGTTGCCTTTTGCCCCAGCAATTCGATGCATGTGACTACGGACAAGTGGAGAATCATCAGTTGAAAAACGCAGCAAAGTCGACTGATCCAACTTAGCCAGGCGATAAAGCACCCAAGCACCGTGAACCTTGAGCTCAGGAGATGCGTCATTATTGTGAATTGCCTTTTTGAGAGGTTTACTAACAGAGACACCTATGTCATCTGCCATAAATTCTGCTGCAAGCATACGCCGAGACAAAAGAGGACTAGCCAATTCACCAATCACTACATCAAGTTCTGAATTGGGAAGGCTGACCGGCTTTGATAAGCGCTGGGAAGATGTTCCGTTATAAATTAATCGCCATATCCGCCCTTTTTCTCGATCGCGTTCAGGGTGGTCAAGTCGCACCTCGTAATGACCAATGATGCGATTGTAAAAATCAGCAATGTACAAAGCACCATCGGGACCAAACTGCAAATCCACCGGCCTAAACCATGGATCGCGGGTGCGAATCAAATCAGGCATCTCAACCCCCTTAGGGCTACTACCAAACCAATTGACCTTGTCACGATTAACCCGGCTTGTGACTACATTCCCAACAAATATATTATTCTGAAACTCTTTCGGCCAATGGTTGGATTGGTTAAAAACAATCCCGCACAAACCTGTAGAATCATGATTGTGTCTAATAACAAGCGGGGCAAAACCCATTCCATCGTGAGGCTTACCAAAACTTGGATAATAAGCATCCCGAATTAGTTGATATATTGGAGAACTGTGGCAATCAGCAGTATAAAAATTACCATATTCATCAAGACACATTCCAAACGGATTTACCTGCCCAAAAGTAAACTGCTCCACACTAGAACCGTCGATTTTTACACGATAAGTGTTTCCAGAATTCATATTAATACTTGATCCATCCTTGGCGGTAACGGTGGTGTTATTGTTAAAGCCGTGAGTAAGATGAAGCCAACCATCATATCCCATGGTAAACGACGAATGCATACCATGTGTATCGCGCTCATAACCTAGAGGTCCGAAGATCTTGGTACGTTTATCAGCCCGACCATCATCATCAAGATCTTCAAAATACCATATATTTGGAATACTCCACGCGATCACCCCATTCTTATAAGGGTAAATACCAGTCGGAATGTTCAGGCCTTCTGCAAAAGTCGTAATTTTATCGTATCGACCATCTCCAGTAGTATCCTCAAAAACTTTGATTGTATCCCTTCCTTTCTGATCAAGCGGAACCGGGTAGGGATACTCTAACGTACTTGAAACCCAAAGACGGCCACGTTCGTCAAAGGCAAGATTCATGGGCTGACCGATATCCGGGCTGGATGCCACTAATTCCATGTGAAAACCAGCTGGAACTTTAAATGCTTTCAAGCTTTCCTTAACCGAAAGAGGATCAGACTTACGAACTAAAGACTGAAAATCCGGGCCGTCATAAGGATCTAAAGATTCTTGCCCTTGAATAAGCGCAATTCCTGAAAGCAGTAATATAAAAAAAAATTGCATTGAGAAAAAATTGCCAAGTCGGCCGCAACAAACCAAGCTTAGTTTGACTACTTTTGCAGTTTGATTCGCGTTTCGATACTCACACGTGATAGCCGTGTCTTCGCGAGCCGCGCACGAATGGCCTCAAACTGTTGATTGATAATAATCTCCTTTTTCGAAAGTTCAGAATTTTTGAGCTTCTTCCCACTAAATGGTCCGTTGTGGCGGGTCAGCGTTGAATCACCACCTTTATTTTTAGCCAAGAGAGAATACTGTTTATTACGCACCATAACATGGCCTCGATCCGAATGACCTGTCCTCGAATACCAAATATAAATCCAGTCCTTCTCTCGCGCTCTAGAATTATTTTTAAGTACTGGAACAATACTGGCACCATCACCAGGGTAATCGAATGGCAAGTTCGCTCCTGTGACTTCACAGAGTGTTGGCATTAAGTCAGAAAACTCGACTAGATCGTCAACAACACGACCGGGCTTTTTGATGCCAGCGGGCCAACTTGCAATCAGTGGCACACGAATCCCCGCATCGGTCATGTTACCCTTATCACCTGCGATCTTTGTGCCATTCCAAGAGGTTACGATAGGCTTATCGGTACCGTTATCTCCAGTAAAAATCAGAAGAGTATTTTCGCGAATACCAGACTTTTCA
>SHAK01000010.1 GCA_004213515.1 Limisphaerales bacterium
GGAGACCTCCTGGGAAATCCGCGTTTGAATAAGGAATTGGGGCTGAATGAATCTGCCATAGGCCCAGCTCATTATCGATTTGTGTTGCAAGGCTTCGCGCCCACCGACGCACTCGACGAATTGGTAAGAACAACGGAGAACCAGATCGACGTTGTCAGCAAGGCTTTTCTTGGTTTGACCGTGTCTTGTGCGCGCTGCCATAACCACAAATTCGATGCCATTAGTCAGGAGGATTACCACGCTTTTTATAGCATCATGACAAGCAGTCGACCGGCAACGATCGATGTAAACTCGAGGGAGCGCCGTGAGAAGAACAAGGCAGTCTTGGCCACGCTTAAACCTCAGATTCGTCAGGAGCTAGCTGATCAATGGCTGAAGGAATCCAGTAAAATTGCGGCCAATTTGGCCGAGCCAAACGGGAGGTGGAAAGATCTCATCGAAGGGGCTAAAGACAACAAGAATCCTTTTTACGCCTGGCATAAGCTGCGCTCGGCTAAGGGGGAAGAGTTCAGTAAAACATGGCGCCAGTTAGCCGAGGAATTTTCCCAAAGCCAAAAAGCGCTCAAAGAACTGCGTTCGCGCAGCTACGCGCAGCGTTGGCAACTTGGTAGGGACCGAACATCGCTTGACTTATGGGTGCTTGACGGAAACGGGCTCGACGGAAGTGTTGCCAGAGCTGGAGCATTTAGAATTTTGCCGACTGGGGATCGACTGATCGATGCAATTCTTCCTGCTGGGGTCTACTCTCATCTTCTATCTGATAAACACACCGGAGTGTTAAGTTCGCCGACGTTCAAGGCAAGAGAAGGTCAACGGCTTTATGTTCGTGTGGTGGCTGACGGTGATGTTATGACGCGTTACGTGGTTCAAAATTATACGCGTGGTGGTACGGTTTATCCAACGACAAGGCTGCGCGATGGCAAGTGGCGCTGGCAGTCGTGGGATATTGGCTACTGGGCGGGAGACGAGTTGCACCTTGAGGTTACAACAGCTGGTGAACAGGCGATTCTTTTTTCGAACAAGTCTAACTCTTGGTTTGGCGTCACTGATGTGCTTGTAACTGATAAGGATCAACCGGTGCCGAAGGAGCAGTTTGCAGAATATGTTCAGCCGATTTTTGCTAATGATGCCCCTTCCAATGCCAAGGACTTGGCCGAGCAATACGCTGTGGTAGTTAGAAAGAGTATTCACGCATGGCGAAAGAATTCGATGAGCGATGAACAGGCTCAGTTTTTGAATTATTTTGTGAGCGAAGGACTGCTGAATAATTCGCCGAATGTCTCGCCAAAGGTTGCTGAGCTGGTTGCCGAGTATCGAAGGCTTGAGGCTGAGATACCCCAGCCTCAGCGTGCCCCAGGGGTACTGGAAGCGAAGCCAGAAGATCGCCCGCTGTTCGTGCGAGGGAATCACAAGCAGCCGGCTCAAACCGTGCCGAGGCGTTTCCTCGAGGTGTTCGAGGCTAAACCATTTAGCGCGAAAAATTCCGGCAGAGTCGAACTAGCTGAGGCGATGTTGGACCCGAAAAACACCCTTACTGCGAGGGTGATTGTGAACCGTATCTGGCATCACATGATTGGACGTGGTCTTGTGGCTACACCGGATAATTTCGGGAAACTCGGAGAGAAACCGACTCACCCGGAACTGCTAGACTACCTAGCCAAACGCTTTGTTAATGAAGGTTGGTCGATTAAGAAACTGGTCCGCGAGATCACACTAACCCGAACGTTCCAGTTGGCCGTAATCCCGAACGTTAATGCAGGTAATATAGATCCTGAAAATCGTCTACTGACCCGTGCGAATGTCCGACGATTGGAGGCAGAGGCGATTCGCGACGCGATGCTACAGTCAAGCGGTTCACTTGACCGTCGACCGCTCGGCGGTTCGGATAATCCGGACAGCAATCGGCGAAGTCTGTACCAGAAGGTCATCCGAAACCGTCTCAACCCGTTCATGACTGTTATGGATGCACCTGTCCCAACTACCACCACGGGTCGTCGCGACGTTACTAATGTCCCAGCGCAGTCTCTCACCATGATGAACGATCCTTTTGTTCTCTCCCTGGCAGAGCGATTCGCGAACCGTGTTAAGGAAGATAAAAGCCTAAAGTCGATTGAGTCACAGGTCGATGCAATGTTTCGAATGGCGCTTAGCAGAGCAGCGACACCTTATGAACTTACCGGAGCAAAGGCGTTTCTCAGTGATGCCGATAAAAAGGCGACTCAAGTAAAGAATTCATTGCTGGATATGAACGAGGAAATCAATTTAATTTTGGCTAAAATGGGTTCACTTCGCAAACCGCTGCGTGCACAGCTACTGGCAATGGGCAAGGAGGGCAAGTCTTCAGCCATTGAAGTGCCGAAGCCTCTTGCAGCGTGGGATTTTAGTCAGGGAACAAAGGATAAGTATGGCCAAGCACACCTTTCGATCAAAGGCGGGGCAAAGGTTGAAGGTGGGGCACTGTTTTTGGACGGTAAACGGGGATTTGCTCGAAGTATGCCCTTGGCTAAGGGGCTCAAAGCCAAGACGCTTGAGGCATGGGTACAACTGAGTGACTTAGATCAGAAGGGCGGTGGAGTCATTACGGTACAATCTTTAGACGGTGTGAATTTTGATTCTATAGTTTACGCAGAAAAGCAGGGCCGCCGTTGGTTGGCCGGAAGCGAGAATCACAGTCGAACCGATAATTTCAATGCACCCAAAGAAAAAGAGGCTCTTGATGGGCCGGTGCATGTGGCGATTGTGTACCATGCAGACGGAAAGATTAACGGCTATCGTAATGGTAAGCCTTACGGACGCATTTTTCGGAAGGATTCTTTGCGCGAATACAAAGACGGTGATGCGGAGGTGGTTTTTGGAATGCGTCACGGTAGTGAGGCAAGTGGCGATCGGATGCTGGCTGGTCGTGTGTTCAAGGCTAGCGTGTACGACCGGGCTTTGAGTGATGAGGCTGTTATGGCTTCCTTTTCTGGAAACGCAAATTTTGTTTCTGAGGAACAATTATTTGCAGCCATGACCGAGGAGCAGCGCAAATCACAAACTGAGCTAAAGGCACGGCTGGCCGAATTATATAAGTACAAAACCGAACTTGAAGAGGTCAGTAAATCAGTTCAAGACCCATGGCAAGACCTGGCTCAAGCAATGTTTAATCTCAAAGAATTTATTTACTTACGATAAGGCGAAGGGTTCAAAACTACGATGAATAGAAAAATGTTAACTAGGCGTGAAATGCTGGCGAGGTGCTCAACCGGATTTGGTATGCTGGCATTGCAGGGAATGATGTCGAGCCGGGTTTATGCCGACACGGTCGACAGTCTTAAATTCAAGTCAAAGGCGAAACATGTGATACTATGCTACATGTCTGGCGGAGTGTCCCAGGTCGATTCTTTTGACCCGAAGCCGAAGCTGCGCGAATTGCATGGAAAACCGATGCCTGTGAAGGTTGAGAGGACTCAGTTCAATCGCAATGGCAACGTGATGGCATCGCCATTCGAATTTAAAAAACACGGGCAAAGCGGACTCGAAGTTAGCAGTATGTTTCCTCAGCTTTCGACAGTCGCTGACGAATTGGCGGTAATTCGATCCATGACGAGTAAAGTTAACGAACATGCGCAAGGTAACTACGCCTTTCACACTGGGTTCCCTTTCATGGGTCATCCTTCTGCAGGGGCTTGGGTGTCTTATGGATTGGGAACGGAAAATCAAAATCTACCCGGCTTCGTCGTGCTGCAATCTGGCAGAGCATCCATTCCGCATGGCGGGGTGGGATTATTCAGTAACGGCTATTTACCTGCTGATAATCAGGCTTCTATAATCGAAGGGGATCGAACGCCTGCAGTTCGAAACATACGTTCCGGTCAGGCGAGAAAGTCACAGCGTTCACGGCTCGATTTCGTCAAGGGACTAGATCATCAGTTCATACAAAATATAGGGGGTAACAACAATGTTGAGGCGGCGGTTCAAAACTACGAGACGGCGTTTCGAATGCAGTCTGCCGTGCCAGAATTGTGCGGCCTTAAGGGAGAGACCGAGACCACGAAAAAAATGTATGGCATGAATTCTTCCGACCGACAGGTCGCTGGCTACGGGTTGCAATGTCTACTGGCGCGACGTTTGGTGGAGCGCGGCGTACGCTTTATAGAGTTGAGCTGCCTTAATGAGGGCATTGGTGCCGGCGGCGGACCTAACCCATGGGATCAACACGGCGACCTCGAGCGTGGGCACAGGGCAATGGCACATCAAGTTGATCAACCGATCGCTGGGCTTATCAAAGATTTGAAGACGCGCGGCCTTCTAGACGAGACGCTTATCATTTGGGCTGGTGAATTTGGCCGGACACCTTTCTCTCAAGGCAGTAATGGACGCGATCATAACCCTTATGGATACAGTGTCTGGATGGCCGGCGGTGGAGCTAAAGGAGGAACGCACTATGGTGCAACAGACGAGTTTGGTTATCACGTCACTGAGAACAAGTGTGATATTTACGACCTGTGGGCAACGGTACTTCATCTGATGGGGGTCGATCACGAGGCTCTGACATACCGCTATGGGGGCCGTGACCTTCGCTTAACCGATGTGCATGGCCGAGTGATTAAGGAAATCATCGCCTGATTACTTTCTACTTTGCTAAATTAATAGTCAGCAGGTCTTTGAAATGCTTTTGCTTTTGCCTTGTGTGTGTGGCTTTAAGGTAGCACTCTAACTGCAACCTACTGAAAGATGTTGCCAAGGAGACATCAAAAACCCAAATCAATAGCTTTATTATTATGTTTAGTGTTTTTGCTAGGCTTGGCTTGTAATGGGTTGGGTGAATATAAATCTAAGGAATATCCCACCTTTGTTTCTTGGAAAGCTGCATGTGATAAGCTTCCATCGAATAGGTCCCTACTAGGAAAAGCGGTAGGGCCAAAGTTACCTACGTCTTTGCCCAAATTTGAACCTGTTGCTGAAGCTTTAAAAGCAGCTTTCGATTTGTTCAATAATGGCACGATGAACTCCGAAGGTAATTGGGTTGGAAAAAAACCAAGTGATGCTGAATTCTTTAATTCACAGCGAGCTTATTTTTTAAGACCTCCAATTCCTTTTCAGCCATTTGCTCAAAAGCTAACTGTGCCGACTGGAAGTGAGATTGTTTTTCACGGCGACTTCCATGGTGACATCCATTCTTTTATTACCATGCTTGATTCACTCAATAAGTCAGGGGTTATGGACGGGTTTCGTTTGGTTAAGCCAAATGCTTATATGGTTTTTTTGGGAGATTATACTGATAGAGGTAATTTTGGGATTGAAGTTTTATACACAATGCTTCGGCTAAAGTTGGCAAATCCTGAAAATGTATTTATGGCGCGTGGAAACCATGAGGATATTCAGATGATTGCGTCATATGGTTTTCTTGCTGAATGTCAGAAAAAATACGCACGTCAATTCGATCCTGGATTAATTGCTAGGCTATATGATTTTTTCCCAGTCGTTATTTACGTTGGTAGTGGTGATAGTTTTATTCAATGTAACCATGGAGGAATGGAACCTGGTTATCTTCCTGGCCGGCTTCTTGATGCTGAGCCGCCTATTGCGTTCCAATTACTTGGTGGAATGAAAGGTGGTGAGTTTCTTGTTAAGCATCCTAAATTGATGGACGTAGCTGACCCTGCTATGAAATCTTATATTAAGGCTAATGTTCGAGACTACATTCCCTTAGCGCCAATGCAGCCAGTTATTAATGGATTTATGTGGAACGATTTTACTGTGTTTAGTGAAGAACCTGGTCTGAGTTATATGAGTGGTCGTGGATTTGTTTATGGTAAAAGTGGCACAAGAATTGTACTTGAAGCTTCAGCTGGATCTAAAGCTAAGGTTCGAGGTGTATTTCGAGCGCATCAACACTCTTCAGCCGTTAATCCTATGATGCGCCGATTAGTTGCAGGAAAAGGAGTATTTAGACATTGGCACGAAAGTGATAGTTTGGCAAAAGCCAATTTTTCAACCGCTTCCTTACATGCTAATTGCAAATTAGAGCATCAAGTTAATCGTAAGCTAAAGGATGGCTTTGTTTGGACGTTTTGTGTAGCCCCTGACAGCTATTATGGAGTAGGAAATTCTTATAGATTTGATACTTACGGAATTTTAATGACAGCTGATAAATTTAAGGATTGGAACTTACGTGTGATTAACCAGACCGTGGCAATACTTAAAAATTTGCCGATTGGAAAATGACGGAATTACGTTTCCAATTTGAAGTTTTTGAAGGGCCTCTTGATTTACTTCTCCACTTGGTGCGTAAGGAAGAGGTTGACATTTATGAGGTCGACATGGTCCGAATTGCTGACCAGTTTTGCGAATATGTGGAAGTAATGAAGCATTTTGATTTGCATATAGCAGGTGAGTTTATTGTTATGGCTTCAACTCTTATGTATATTAAGAGTAAAGAGCTTTTACCAGTCGATCAACAAGTTGTAGTTGATGATGAAGATGATGAAGACGATCCTAGGTGGGATTTAATTCGCCAACTGGTTGAGTATCGAAAGTTTAAGGATGCAGGTGATGACCTTAAGCGAATGGAATGGGAGCAAGAGCAGAGTTTTTTGCGGCAAGGTGCTAAGCCCAAAGTACCACCCTTGCCACCTCAAAAAGGAGCGCCTGCTTCTATTTTCGATTTAGTTGGAGCTATAAATGACATTCTTAATCGGTTCGAAGAGACAGGGAAGAGGCGAGCTGAAAATACTAGAGAAATTATAGCCGACAAATGGACCGTTTCGCAAAAAATTGTAAAGATTCGTGAGTTAATCGCTGAAAAAGAGAGTATTCTTTTCTCTGAATTATTTGAAGAAACGGAAAGTCGTCAGGAATTAGTGGCTACTTTTCTAGCGTTACTTGAGTTAGTTAAGCTTAAGGTTGTACTTTGTATTCAGGGTGAAAGGTTTGGTGAGATAGAACTTGCCAAGCGTACTTTCAATGATGATCTACCTGCAGATAATGCTCCCGAGTCAGTTGGTTTTAGTGCTCTTCAATCAGGCTCTCTGGATTCTGAATCAATGATTAGTAAAACTGCAGGGTTGGGGGTTTCAATAGGAACGGATGATGAAGTCCTTACCATGAATGTTGGCGAGTTAGCTCATAAAGATGGAGAGCCGATGTCTTTTGAGATAGCTGATGAAGACTTTGTTGATGAAGACTTTGAGGATCCTAATTTGCGAGAGTTGCCATTATCTTCTGATGTTCCAAATACAATTAAAAATCATCCGCCTCCATGGACATCAGAATTGAATCTTAATTATCCTACAAAAGATAAAGTTATAACTATTACACTTTTGACAGTTGTTATAATTTTAATGGTTTTAATGGTGTTGTAAATTTATCTACCCCACCTTGAACGACTATTAAAACGAGAAAGGCGGTCTTTAAGTTCTCGGTTGTCGAGAGACATCAATTGCCACCTCTTTAGGCGCTCTGTTTTTGAGAAATACTCAATGGTGCTTTGTAGCCGCTCTTCAACTTCGAATAAATCGTAAGGCCTTTTGGCATCGGCTACTATATAAGGTCTAAGTCTTTTATGATCATTCATTAAACGGGAAACAAGATTCTCTGAATTCCAAACTTTGGCTAATAAATATTGTATGGCTTCTTCTAGCATTAGTTCTCCTTCATCAGTAGATCTAAATGCTTCTGCAACAACGCTGCGCCCTCGACTAGAGCCGAATACATTATTGCGGCTATTTCTAAAAAGCTGATCTGCCCCGTGAGGTATAAAGTAGAATTTTTGGTCGCTTGGATTTAAATATAAACGATAATTATTTGGAGATAGATATCCGTCCCAGTGATCACAAAGAATTTCCATTGCCATAAAACGAGCAAAGTAGCCAAGGTCTAACCAATTCTTGAGTGGAGTTAAGTCATTCATCTCTTTAGCTTTCACAGCTGCATCAGAGAATCCAATTAAGAGGCCTCGTTTAGCGGTTTTGGGATCACTATCAAGATCGAGATTTTTCCAGTTAGTGATATCGGTTGGGCCTTCGTAAAGGTCTCCACTAGAATCTTTAAACCATCTTTCAAGGAAGTCTTTGGTTGTGGCTTCAACTTGAACATATAGCCCGAATGGAGTCCCGTTTATTGATACAGTTGCATGGCCAACGCGGGGTGCGGGTAATCCGGCTTGACGGAAAAGTGAATAACCAAAACTTTCGCGAAGATAAGTCGAATCTTGAGCTGCATTGTTAAGTTGGATTTTGTTTAAACCCTTAAAGCGTTGGCCTGCCTTGAAAGCATTAAATTTTACGGTGAATCCATTTTTATTTTGTCCGTCAAAAGGTCGGAAGCTGCCGAGGAACCCTTTGAGCCGAATCCCAACATTTTCAAGTTTAATATTTTTATATTCGAATGTTGCTTTAGCGAAAATCTTTGGTTCTTTCTTAAGGCTTTCAATGCTTTTCTCTGGTAAAGTTATTTTGTATTCAGATATTAAATTTCTATCAAATAATTGAGAGGCATCATCAAGATTTTGAATTGGTTTGAAGAATGCTCCGGACGGGCTGAATTGTACTGGTGTATTAACTTTACTGCTTTTGATTAAGGACTTAATAGCTTCGTCAATTTGTATTTTTTCGATTTCAGAATTTATAGATCTTTTTGCCAAAGTTAAAAATGAAACACTCATGCTTTTGTCATACTTAGTTAGATCGGTTGCGATCTCGATTAATTTTTCTATAGATAAAGTTTTGGCTTCTTGATTTTCGCTTTGTTGCCTTGAACGGTTACTTAAAAATGAAAAAGCACCATCACGAGCATTTCTTCGTTCTCCATCATCTTGCACTCGCATTGCTGGTGGGCGCGCATTTTCAGGAAGCCTTCGAGAAAAAGCACTTCTATACCTATCTCTTTCACTATTCCGTCGATTGTTTATTTGAGCGGATTCGGGAAAAATTTTAAGGATAAGGTTTTGCATTGCATTGCCACTTTCCGGGTGGGCTGTACGAAGAAACTCGGAAGTTTCCTTCAAATTAGAAACTTCCATACTCCTTAACATTAAAGATTCGAGCGATTTTTTATCATTGGCATTATCCAGTAATTCTTGCCTAATGTTGAGTTCGGACAATATGCGGCGTTGTGACTCTTTTGATTCTCCGTATAGTTCAACTTGCTTAGCTTTTGCAATAATTTTAGCGGCTTGCTTAGTCTGCCCAACTTTAAGCAAAGTTTGTACTCGTTTATGGTCAAGTAAAGCTGAACGATTTATATTAAGAGTTATGCGAATTGTTTTACGTATTGAATCAGCATTGGCATCGTTAATTTCTATTTCATGAATCCTCCAGGATATCATGATACGCTTAGCTTCTTTGGATGTTTCTTCGTTAGTAGAATAAACCGATGTTGATTTAAGTAGTCGCGCGGCCTCATAGCTAAGTCCCATTTCAGCCATTCCATTACACATACTAACCAATTGCCTAGCACTTTCAGAGAGCCGTCTTCCTCTTAAATGGTCCATAGGATCAATTTTTGAAACGCTTTCTTCTGAAAATGTTTCGACAACAATTGATAACAATGCCAATAAAAAAATTAAAAGACGATTGGATTTTAGTTCTTTTGTGAAGTGCATTTTTAATAAAGACGTCAGATTTAAAAATTTGTTACATTAAGTGCAGATCAATTAATATTTTTTTTGATCTTGAAGCTATTTATTAAGGTAGGGTCTATAACTAGGCCTCTTACTCTATCATAATTGATGAATTAAAAATTATTTTAATATCTATTTAATCTGACTTTAACCGTAGGTCGAAACATGCCATTTCATGACTATTTCTAACAAATAATAATCCGTTAGCAAGAGCAGGATAATTCCATGTTCGGCCACCTTTTAAAGCTTTGAACTCATTCTTTTCTGTAAATGTATTTGGATTCATTTCAACCAAAGCCAAATCACCAGAATCCCCAAGAATTATAAGATGGCCTGAAGCGGCTAGGATTTTTCCATAGCCATACTTTTTGCCGCGCCATTTTAGGGATCCATCTTTGGCATTTAGACATACGAGTCGACTTTCGTTCAGTCCGTAAATGAAACCATCCCAAAACACTGTACTTGAAAATTTGGTTTTCAATAATTTACTTTTCCAAATGGTTTTAGTTCTCATACTGTTTCCATCTTTAATAATTTGAAACGCTTCCGCTCCAGTACCATAACCTGCAGAAACTAGTAACGTGTCATCATTTAATTGTGATGGCTGAGCTATGTTATGATTATTAACGTTTATTTTCCATTTATGAGACCAGTGGAGCTCTCCATTGTTAGGATTGATAGAAAGAATTTTTCCTTCAAGCGCTACTATAAGTTGTTCTTCATTAAGTATGTTAAAAAGTGTTGGGGTACTATAAACTTGGTTTCCGTTATGTTTTCTCCAAATCACCTCACCACTCTCTTTATTTAGAGCAATAATGGCATTATTTTTTTGTCCTCCAGGGCTCAGAATTAAAGACTCTTTGTATATAAAAGGGGAAGTGGATACTCCCCAATAGGGTACTTCAGATTTATTCTCTTCAACTATGTTTTTTTGCCAAAGGACTTTGCCTGAATTTGCGTCTAAAGAGTTCAAATGGCCTTCGGCACCTAGGACATAAAGGCTATCATTATTCCAAGTTGGAGTTGATCTGGGGCCTATGCCACCAAAGTATTCTTCGAATTTTGCGGGGTATTCATATTTCCATTTAATCTCTCCGTTTTTTATTGAAAAAGCGGCTATTACTTCATTTTCATCTTGTTGTTCAATAGTAAAAGCGAGTCCTTTAGCGATGGAAAAAGATGAATGGCCGTCACCTATGAGCTTACGCCATACGACTTTAGGACCTTCTTTAGGCCAATTAGTTGAGATAGGTTGTTCTTTATATATTCCTTCGCTATTTGGACCGCGATATGAAGTCCAATAAGGAGCTTTAAAACTCTCGTTTATATTCACTTTGTGATTATCAACAGGTGTTTGAGTTTTTCGTTGTTGATTAACTTTGTCGGATTGTGATCCTGACTTATTCCAAACCAACTTTGGTATGGCGCTACCTCTCCATTCCAAATGATTGCAAGCAGTCCAAGTAATCACAGAAGAAATTACAAACAACCAAAGAAGTATTTTAATTAATCTGTTTAACTTCACTTTTATTTTATTTTCATTAAGTAGTGACTTACAATCCACTCATCACCGTTTCTTGTCTTCCATAACTCTGAGCACGCCATAAAGAAAATTCTCCAATAAGACCACCATTTAGTAGTGTGCTCTTTACCATACGTTTCTGAGAAAACAGATCGTATATGGCTTTCATTTTTATCCATATTTTGAAGCCATGCTTCAGCAGTCTTGTGATAATGAATTCCGTTAACTTTCCATTCATTATCGATGATTAAATCTCGATTAAAGTGACTTAAAAGGTCATGACTAGGCATAATTCCTCCTGTGAAAAAGTGCCTTCCCATCCAATTAGATGAACCTTCAGTTTCAAAATGATAGGCAAAATTTATATGTGAAAAGATATGCACAAATAATTTTCCTTCAGGTTTTAACCAGTGTTTGACCCTAGAAAGTAATTCTTCATAATTTTTCATATGTTCAAACATTTCAACTGATATAACCCTGTCAAAAGTTTGATTTATTTCAAAAGAATTCATGTCGCATGTTTTGACCTCTAAATTATTTAAACCCCTCAAATTGGCAAGATTCATGATGAATTTTCTTTGATCTTGGGAGTTAGAGACCGAGGTTATTCTGGAATTGGGATAACTTTCGGCCATCCAAAGACTAATGGCCCCCCAGCCGCAACCAAGCTCAAGTATGTCATGCCCATCTTCAATTTCAGCTCGTTCGCATGTCAGTTTTAGCATTTTAGCTTCAGCTTCATCCAGAGATTTTGTGTCTTCGTCCCAATAACAGCAGCTATATTTTAAATGTTTTCCAAGGCATATTTCGAAGAAATCCGGAGGAACTTCATAATGTTGATCATTTGCTGCTTGGGTTTCGATTGCGACAGGTAGAGTCTTTAGTTCTTCAATCAAACGTTCCTTAGCTCCTGATTCATGGTTGAGAGTTTCGGATTTGATTCTAAATAGGTTTAATTTTCTTATACGTTGGCGAATAAGAAAGTCAGGGATTAAGTTTTTTTCTAATAACCAGTCAATCATGATAAATATTTTTTTGGCGGCAATGGTATAAAACTAGATGTTGTTTCTTGATATTTCTTATAAGCATCACCTTTTGAAGTAATGTTTTGTTTTTCATTGTTGCTAACTCCTGTAACTCTCAAAAGGAGAAATAACATGAGAATAGGACAGTAAATTGTCCACCATCCATTTGAATTAAAAGCGAAAACGAAATAACCGACCCAAGCCATCCATTGAAAGAAATAATTTGGGTGTCTTGAATAATTCCACAATCCACTCCTACATACTTCGTGAATTTTGCTATTCTTTTTAAATCTCGAGAGTTGTAAGTCTGCCAAAGCTTCACCAAGAAATGCTATTATTATTAACAACAACCCAAGATATTCTACGAAGCTTATATTTGGATCTTTATTCCATGTAGGTACGGCAAAAATTAAGGCAAACACCATTATTGCTAGACCTTGAAAATGAAAAAAAACAAACATTTTTGAGTTGTTTTTTTCAGCCCATTTTTCTCTTAGGTCGGCATAACGGCTGTCTTCTTTTGGGTGAAGTTTCCAGCAACGTATAAAAAGATATATTCCTAGTCGAAAAGACCAAAGACAAGCTATAGTTGATAACAAGATGCGTCTATGTTCATTGCCTTCTCCGGTAAGAGAGAAGTAAGTAGCTAGAAGCCCAAAACTGAACCCCCAGAACACATCAATAATTCCTGCGTTATTTATAGTTCTAGCAATAAAAAATGTGACATTAATTAAAAGGAAAACAGCGGCCCAACCTAGTAAAACTTGATCAAGTGGATTCATAATCACTGCTTAGTATTATTTCTTATTAATAAGAAATCTTCAAAGGATGCATTTGCCGGTAGGCGGATAGTTCGAAATAATCCGTATAAAGCTACTGCAATGTTTCCTAATGAACATATAGCAACTAATGAAAGGATTCTGATCATCCAGGATTTTTCTTGATAGATTAACCATCCGTAAAAAATTAGAAAACCCCAATAGCAGTCCAATATTGTTGCGAAGAACCATGGATCGCTGATGTGTTCATTGAAATACTCAAACATGTTTTGCTTAGATCCAGCATAAAAACAAATAATAATCATTGTTGCTAGCATAAGGCTAAAGAAAACTAATAATAGCTTGCGGATCACTGTTTATTTGAGTGTTAAGTTATTTGGTCGAGTGTAGATAGCTTGAGCTACACCAACATTTCTCATGGAGAAACCTGCTGAACAGTAGCAAAGATAATAATTCCATTTACGAATAAAATTTTCATCAAAACCCATTGCGCATACTTCGGGTAGGGATTCATTAAATCTTTCGTGCCAAGCCATCAGTGTGCGTGAATAATTCTCACTAAACTCCTCCCAAGAATGAAGGAATAAAGTGCCAACTCTGTTCATTGCCTGTGCAACTCGATGTTGAGCCAAAAGTAAAGATCCTGGGAATATATGTTTTTGAGTCCAGTCGTTGCCTTTTCGAAGGTCCTCATATCGCGAATCTGGGCATGTTATTATTTGAAGGCCCAGTAGACCATCGGGCTTAAGGAGCTGATGGCATTGGCTGAAATATTCTTCCAGGTATGCATCGCCAACTGCTTCCATCATTTCAATTGATACAATTTTATCAAATTTACCTTCAACTTTACGGTAGTCTTCGAAAAGAAATGTAACTTTTTTTGAAAGGCCTGACTTGTTTATTCGTTCTTTTGCATAACTTAGCTGTTCTTCAGAAATGGTTATTCCTGTAACATTGCATCCATATTGACTCGCGGCATATTCTGCAAATCCCCCCCAACCACATCCAATTTCAAGAACGTTATCTGACTCCTTAATTTTTAATTTTTTACAAAGTCTATCGTATTTAGCAATTTGCGCTTTGTTTAAATTATTATTATTGCCTTCAAAATAAGCACAAGAATAAGTCATGCTTTCATCGAGAAACAATTTATAGAAATCGTTACCTAAATCGTAGTGTTCATGAATATTCTTTTTACTTTTGTCAATTGTGTTAGCTCGGAATTTGTGTTTTATTTGGTTTATTACACCTAGGCTGTTGATCAAAAATGATCGGGCTGTTTCAACTGACTTGGAAGGGGATTTTTTAACGTTTAAAATGAACCATGATATTACTGAAGATATATCATCTGTGTCCCAATCTCCTTCAACATAAGCTTCTCCAAGTCCAATGTCTCCATATAACACGCATTTCTTAAAAAAATTACTTGAGCGAATTCTCATTTTTGCTGGATTGCAGTTCTCATCATCTCCACAAATAATTTTCTCTCCACATGGGAGTTCTATTTCCATGCGTCCTTTTTCCATTTTACTAAAATAACGAAGAATTATTCTTTTGCTTTGTTTGCTCCAGAACGAGTCCTCGTTAGAGTGGGGCGTATTCTTATTCATTATATTCAAATAATTTTTATTTATCTTATTAAATCTTTTTGTAGCTGGGGATTATCTTTCTTTGGGTAATGCTTTAAACCTTTTAACTTGAGTTTGAGTGCGTGCCAATGAATAAGAAACATTACTTTAAAAGTTAGCAGGGGATACTTAATTGTTATCCAAGTTAAACGACGTGAATTAAATTGCTTTGCTTCTCCCAACACTGAGCTGATAAGGATTTTTTTTTCTCCTTCAAATTCATTTATTTTTATGTCTAGTAGATTTTCAGGAAGTGCAAAATCAAAATCAAATTCTAAATTGAGACTTGAGAATGGAGAGACATAAAAATGTTTTGGAGTTCTTAATTTGAAACGATTATTAACAATTTTTTGAATTAAATATGGTTTCATTTCCCTATATGTATTGCTTACTTCCGCTATCGCACAAACTGCTTGTGAATTCTCATCGAAAATAAAATAGAACGAAACAGGATTGAAAATATACCCTGCGATACGTGGCATGGTAATAAGTAAAACGCGACAATCATTGCTCACTTTAATGCCTTTGGATCTAATATATTCCAGAACTTTTCGTTTTGTAGTTCCCGTTTTATTTTTTGAATGATCTTTATCGAAAAATGAAAATAGATTGAAACGGTTATAACTAAAAAGAATATTATTATTTGAGAGTGTTTTGAGTTCGTCTAAATCAATGCAAAACATGAAGATTTTATAGATAAAACCATTTTTTATCGGGTTAAGCCTTTTATGCATAACCCGACATTCATATATTCTAGATTTTAATTCCAAAGGGGTTTTTTGAGTATTGTTTCACATAATTCTATTGCGGAATTTAAGGCGTCTTCATGGAATCCATATTTAAAGTAGCTTCCACAAAAGTATATAGTTTGTGATTTAGATTTTTGGTTTAATTCTTTGAGTTTTGATTGGGCATTGACAGCTCCAGCGTCAAATAATGGATGTTCAAAATTAACTTTCTTTATTATAGAATCTGGATTGATTTCTTCTTCGCCGTTAATATTTACAAAATAATCGCAATCGTTGGATACCCCCTGAAGATTGTTCATCCAGTATATAGTTCTGGGTGTCAACTTTCCGTCTGAATCTAATTTCATGCGATAATTCCATGAAGCCCAGCATAATTTGTTGCGGGGCATTAAGGATTTGTCTGTGTGCAGAATGCCTGTGTTTTTTTGATATTTAAATTTTTTTAAGATTTCAAATTCATCAGATTTATTTGAGTCTATCAATCCTAAAGCCTGATCGGCATGGCTTGCCAGAATTACCTTGTCAAACTTTTCACTGTGACCATCAGAAAAATGAACTCTTGCTTGATCTCCATGGGATTCAACTTTTTCAACTTCAAAGTCAGTGTGAATCCTATTTTTAAAAGGCTCGACCAGACGTTTTACATATTCACGTGATCCTCCATCAGGTGTAAGCCATTGATGTTGAGTCTTCATTCCGAGAAAGCCGTGGTTATGAAAGAATCTTAGTAGTGTTTTGGCTGGGAAATTCAGCATTAATTCCGGAGGAGAAGACCATATAGCTGAGCTCATTGGAATTATATAAAGTTTAAGGAAATCTTCTCCGTAACCCTTTTCATTAACATATTCTTGTAAGGTTAAATTTTCATGTTTTCCTGAACCTAAAGAGTCTATTGCCTCATTATTAAATCTATTAATTTGAAGTAACATTCTCCAGTGACTAATTTTTAAAATATTTTTACGTTGGCCAAAAAGGTGGTTTAGGCTTGTGCCGCAGTACTCAAGATTTTGAGGTAAGTGCTGAACGCTAAACGACATGTTTGAATTTTTGTAGGGAACTTGAAGCTGGTTAAATAAGCGGGTTAAATTTGGATAGGTTTTTTTATTAAAAACCATAAATCCCATATCAATGGGTATAGTTTTATTATTTTCAATAGCTTCTGCCGTAAGAGAGTGACCTCCTACATGATTGTTTTTTTCGAATAAAAAAGTGTCAAAAAATTTATGTAGAAAATATCCGCATGCCATCCCTGCTATGCCTGTTCCAATTATTGCCAGTTTAGGCTTCATTATTAGATTTTTTTTTGAGGCCTTCATCTAAGACTCGTTGCGGCACAGGTCTTAAATCGTATATTAATCCGCACATAGCTAGTAGTTTTAGTCCGTAGTAAGTTGGATCTATTTCCCACCAATAAAAACCCTGCCTGGTAGAGTGCATGTAATAGTGATGATTATTATGCCACCCTTCACCTAATGTGATCAGAGAAAGCCAAAAGTTGTTTCTACTATGATCGCCTGTGTTGAAGCGTTGCTTTCCATATATATGAGACAATGAGTTGATTGTTGATGTCCCATGTAAAAGTACAGTAGTACTAATAAAAAATCCCCATATAACTAACTGCCATCCGTTCGTTCCTAAAAATGACCAGCGTAAAGAAATCCATTCTCCTAAATAGAAAAGCCCAATAGCCATTATTAATGGGATGAGTTTGTTTAACCGGTTGAGGAAAACCAATTCAGGGAACTTTGCAAAATCTCTAATTTGATCATAGTCAGTTGCGAAATTCTTTTTGTTTGCAATCCAGCCAATGTGAGACCAAATAAAGCTGTGTGTATGGGGTGAGTGAACATCATTGTCAGTATCAGATTCTCGATGATGTTTTCTGTGGTGTGAGGCCCACCAAAGTGCACCTCGTTGCAAGGCGGTTGATGCAAAAGCGGCAAATATGAATTGCATAAACCTTGAGGTTTTAAATGTTCGATGCGAGAAGTAGCGATGGAGAAATGCTGTAATTGTGAACATTCGAGAAAAATACAAAAAAAATGCCAAAGAAATGGCAAACCAACTCCATCCTACCCAAATTACACCAAGACATCCGAGATGAATAAAAAATAATGAAAAACACCTGGCAATATCTAACCCATCTTCCTCTTCATTTCCGTTATTAGATTGAAAGTCAGAATAAAAGGATTGAACGGCAGATTTGAGGCCAAGTTTCATTAATTATTGAGGCTTCGAACATCAATAGCTGCTTTTTCTCCAATTTCTGATCTGGCTTTAAGATCCTCAATTGTTTCAACAAGCGTTACTTTCCGAAAACATGCTATACATAGTCCCAGGTGGGATTCTCCCGATTTTTCTAGATCAGCCCAGTCTTTTGGGCAGTCGTCTTCAGTGCAATTTGCAATCTGTATCATATTATGAGCAGATAAGTTTTGTTTTTTATTGGTCCAGCAAGGTTTCTACGGCTTTCAGCATTCTTCTTGATGTTGGTTTTGTAAATGGGGCAAATCTATCAGAAACCACTCCAGTCCTATTAATCAAAAATTTTGAAAAATTCCACATTATTCGCCCTCCATGTTTATCGTGTTTCGTCAAATAATCAAATAATGGATGTATTTCTTTTCCCTTAACTTTTACTTTTGAAAACATTGGGAAAGATACTCCAAAATTCAAGCTGCAAAACTCTTGGATATCTTGTTCAGAACCAAGTTCTTGATTAGCAAAATCATTTGAAGGAAAGCCGCAAATAATAAGGCCTTTCGAGAGAAATTTTTCGTTTAATTCCTGTAATCCAGAATATTGGGATGTAAATCCGCACTTCGAAGCAACATTTACAATTAAGAGGACTTTACCTGAATACTCAGATAATGTTCTATTATTACCACTGATATCAATGACAGAGATATTGTAAATAGATGATTTCACGACAAAATATCTCTATTTTTTTTTAAAAATCAATTTTCAAAAATCGCTAAAAAAGCATGGCATGAAAAAGCTACGAACATGGCTAAATCCTTATCTCCAGGCAGGACCACAGTAGCCGGAGTTTCGGGCGGTCGTATCTTGATAGCTCTAGCTAATGCCTTTTTCATAGCCGGTTTTGCAACTGCCGCTTTTTCACCCAATAACTCGATGGTTCTAGCTGCGTGAGTGACTACGATAAGGTTTTCGTGATTAACTGCGTCAGTCAAAGCGGGTAAGGCTTCATTTATTTCATTATGGACAGCTAATGCATTGGCGATTTCAATGCGAGTAGCATAAGAGGGATCTTTTAGCTTAGTTTTTAGAATACCCTTGGCTTTGTTTGAGATTGTTTTTTTTGCTGTTAATCCGATTGCTCCCCAATAACGAACGACTGAATTTTCTGATTCAAGATTCTTCAAAAATTCGGACTCACTTGCGATTCCAACTTGTACGGCTGCATTTCTAATTTCATTGAATGGAATGCTCTTGGACTGGCCAAGCTCCCACCCTGATCGTTTTCCAAACATTGTCCAAGCTTCGCTTTCCGGAAGGAATCCAAGATCCACTGTGTCAGTAATGTGTTGTATATGTTCAGATCTCAACCTGCCCAATATATTTTTGTGTTTTTTTGATTTTGCTAAATTTTTCAGATTTCTTGGGTCGTTTAGGCAGTCATAGAGTTCTTCTACAGGCCTATAAGGACCAGCAAAATGCCATTGTTCGGGCGTCATCTTTTTTTCTTTAGCTAGCCTATAAAACTCATGACGAATTTCGCCTTTATCAGGCCAGGCTGTAGGCTGATTATAGCCGAGATGAGGCATGTAATTTCGAATATAGAGATACCTAGAGTCTCTTACAGAGCGAGCTAGATCGCGAACTTCATCCACCCGGTCACGGTGGCCGTAAACATAACTACGTTTGGTTGTGACATTTGGGCCTAGAAATGGTTTACCTTGCATAGAGATAGGATTAATAACTCCAGTTAGATTTAAAATGGTTGATGCAAAGTCCACGAAACTAACAAGACTGTCAGTGGTAGACCCGGGTTTATATGGTGACAGATGTTGCCATTTTTTTGGGAAATAAATTATTAGAGGTACATGCATTCCGCTGTCCAAAAGAGCTCTTTTGTGACGAGGCATTCCGCTACCGTGATCACTGAAGAAAAATATTATCGTGTTATCTTTAAGATTATCATTCTTAAGTTGCTTTAGGATAATGCCAACCTGAATATCCATAGCTGTTACACAATCGTAATAACGTGCCATTTCTCGACGAATTAATGGTGTGTCCGGATAATAAGGAGGCAATGGCACATCTGCCGGGGCATGAATGTCCTCAGCTAATATCTGGCTTTGAATCTCTTTCTTGAATTGCTTGTATGGCCAAACCATCGATCGGCTTTGATGTGAAGTCATCAAGTTAAATATGCTGAAAAAAGGTTGTGAGCTTTCAGGTCGATTACGCCAATGCGCTGAATTGCTGTTTTCACTCCAAGAAGCCTCAATTATTTCCTTGTAGTTAGCGGTATTATAATCTGTCTTAACATTGTTTGTTGTGAAATACCCTTGGTCACGAAGCAAAGCTGGAAAACCGCGCATATGCTTTGGGATCGAAAAGCCTGACCGCATTTGTTGAGTTGAAAGTGATGTTGGGTAACATCCTGTTATGAGGCAAGACCTTGATGGGGAACAGACGGGAGCATTTGCAAAAGCGTTACTGTATAGCACTCCCTCTTTTGCTAATTTATCAATATTTGGTGTGGTAGCAAAAGTATCCCCATAGCATCCTAGTGTGGGACTCATATCCTCTGCTGTGATCCATAGGATATTTGGCTTTTCAACAGCTTGTAAAACAACACAATACCCTAGTAACAATAATAATAAACGCACTGCTGATTTGTAACTGCACACCATCAAAATGGCAACTTGTTGTATCTATAATCATGGTCATACTTTCTTGTAGGATTCATTAGTCTGAGCGATTATGAACGAGGTGAATCCATATCGAGTTTTTTTTGTCCTAACTGTTTTGCTATGGGGATCGCTTTTTCTCAGTGCAAAAGAGGCTTTGGTGGTGCAAGAGGAATTTCAGCAAGATATCAAACCATTATTAAGTAAATATTGTTTTGATTGTCACGGAAGTGAGAAGTCGAAGGCCGGAATTCGGGTTGACTATCTTGATGGGTCTTTGCCTGATAAAGAGGTAAGGCATTGGCAGATTATAAGGAAACAATTAAGAGAGGAGGAGATGCCGCCTGAGGATGAATTGCAGCCAAGTCAGGACGAACGGGGTGCATTGCTCAATTGGATTGACCAGGCGCTTGAAATGGCGCGTAAACGAGTGCGACCAAAGAATGGTATAATTAGGCGATTAACAGTAGCTCAATATCGCAACACGATTAGAGATTTATTGGGTATCAAAGAGGATTTAACGGGGGTTCTTCCTCCGGATGCGGTTTCCATTGACGGATTCTTGAATAATGAGCAAACAATGCTTCTCTCGCCATTACTTATAGAGGCTTATTTTGATATTGCTGAGCGGGCTTTGGATTTAGCTATTATAAATGAAAACGTTAAACCCGTAATACAGAATTTTCGAATGGATTTTGGGCGAAGTATTAATAAAGACCCATTACCGGATAAACTTATTCTAGGAGCGGGTAGCGTTTTATTATCCAATGAAAATTTTGTGGTGCAGCAAATTTTGCCGGATAAAAAATTTGCTTTTGATTCTTTTAAGATGCGAACGAAGTGGCGTTTCAATGAAGGATACAAAGGTAATGATACGGTGCGTGGTTGGAGAGATTATGACAGCATTTATCATGCGGTGTTTGCATGCATGAGAGGTACAGGCGGTTACCCTAAAGGCAAGGCTTATAATATAGTGCCAGAAGGATTGTTACTGCGTCCTTCTATTCCCAGTGAGGAGGTGTGGCAGGTCGACAGTACTTATGGGCCACGTGCAAACTTTAAAATTTCCATCCGTGAGTTGCCTAAGCACGGTCGTTTTAGAGTGAAGGTGAAGGCTGCAAAATATGATGATTTCTTTTTGTTGCCGGATCAAAGCCCTGCGGCCCAAGTATCAGAATCTTCAGTTATTTTGAGAGATTTAAGAGGGAAGAAAACAACTAACATAGAGATTCCAGGTCTTTATCAGGCTGACGTTTATCTTCAACCGGAAACTACTCAAAAAAGCACGGCAGACTCTTCTCGGCTAAACGAACAACTTATAGGCTATTGGGGTATGAACGGTAATATCAAAAGCTCTACGAATAGTCAGCAGCTTGTTGGGAGATTGGCAGGAGATGCTAAATTCATTGACTCCCCGATTGGATTAGATAGCCAAGCCATATCTCTAGACGGTGATGGCGATGCAGTAATTGTACCTCGTGATAAATTGATGGATGTGGGTGAAGGCCAGTTTACAGTGGCGGCTTGGATCAGGCCTGCCGAATTGCGGCAGGCGGGCATTGTCTCTCTTGGTAAATATAGTTGGACTCATGGCTGGTATTTTGACATGCCTGACAACAAAGGGGTGTTGCGCATAGAGACTGCTAATCCAGACAACCAATCGAACGGTACTGTCGCATCGCGCCCGGGAGTCATTCGTTTAAATCAGTGGCAGCATGTTGCGGCAGTTGTAAGCCGTGAAGAAAACAAAACTAAATTATATGTTAATGGTTTCGAAGTAGCTGCCGGGACTATTAAGCCTAGCATTTTGGATAATCCTAAAGTTGATTTGCACATTGGCCGTATTCAGGATTCTCAGCAGTTCAAAGGGGAAATAGACGAGGTGCGCTTCTACAGGCGTGCTCTTGATATTTCTGAACTTAAGGCGCTTCTAAAACCTGGGCAGCGTTTTGTGAATTCTCCTCCAGTGAAGGAGGAGGATTTGAAGCTGCAAATTGCTGGTCGGCAACTTGAAGCAAGGTTGCGCCAACCTGCTTTTGCGGTTTTGCGCTTATCATCTGGTCTTCAGGAGTTTAGCCTGAACTACGCTGGAGGGCTTACTCCGAATCGCCTAGTTCTTACGCGAGTTCCAGATGATAGTGACTTAGCAAAGCGGTTCGAAAAGTTTGAAAACCGTTCGTCTTGGCTGGGAGTTCATATGGGATTGAGACGTGATTGCGGTAGTACATTTTCATCTGTGCAAGAGCCTGTTGAAGTTAAGAACGGAGAGTTAAAGGAATTTGTTTTTGAAGGAGCAATCAATAATTATCCAAGCGATGATGTTCAGCCTGGAAATGATAATTATCTTGCAGGAATCAGGGAGATTGGGGTTCGAAATGAGTACACCGATGGACGAAATCGTCCGCGATTGAAGATAAATTCAGTGGAGTTTGAAGGGCCTTATTATGAGACTTGGCCGCCAGCGACACACCGACGTATTTTCATTGATTCGCCAAACAAGAATCAAAAAGAAGTTTACGCACTTGAGGTTGTTAGAGCTTTTGCCGATCGTGCTTTTCGCAGACCAATAACTAAAGAGGAAGAAGTTTCCTTAATGAAGGTTTGGAAGAGTTCATTTTCAGAGCATAATAACCTAATTAGAAGCATTAAGGAAACATTGCTTATTGTTCTAACATCTCCTCAGTTTTTGTTTCTTATTGAGAAAAGTAATAGTCCCAAACCTGAGCCGATCACCCAGAATGAATTAGTTTCAAAGCTTTCTTATTTTTTATGGAACACTTCGCCAGATTCGCGCCTGCGCCTGCTAGCAAGCCAAGGAGAATTAAGTGCTTCGCTTGATAACGAGATCACTCGTATGATTGAGGATGATAGATTTGAGCAATTCGTCGAAGAGTTCACTTCGCAGTGGTTAAACTTGGAAAAATTTGACGTAGTTGAGATAGATCGAAACCGCTATCCTTCTCTTACCCGAAATAGGCGCCTTCATCTTAGACGGGAACCAGTTGAGCTTCTTAAATATATGATTCGTGAAAATTTGCCTGCAAGAAATCTTCTGCAATCAGAATTTGTCATGGCCAATGAGCTTGTTGCGAGCTACTACGGTTTAAGCTCTCAAATCGAGAGCGGTTTTAATTTTGTTCCTGTTAATCATAATCGTGAATATCTTGGAGGGTTGCTTGCACAAACAAGTATACTTGCAGGTCTTTCAGATGGTCGCGATAGCAACCCTATTAAGCGTGGAGCTTGGATAGCCCGAAAAATCATCGCTGAACCGCCAGCTGAACCTCCTCCTAATGTTCCAGGGATAGAGGAAATTGATTCCAGCCTCCCGCTTAGTGAGCGTCTCTTTCTGCATCGCAATCACAAAGGCTGTGCAGGTTGTCATTCCAGCATTGACCCTTGGGGCCTTTCTCTTGAACAGTTCGATGCTGGTGGCGGTTTTCATGCCAATAAAAAGCAACAAAATATTAAATTGCCAGATCAGACGGAAGTGGCTGACTATGCGGAATTTCGGTCCTACCTTGTTGGCCCTCGAATGGACCGCGTGGCATTCAGTTTATTAAAGCATATAGCCACGTATGCTGTTGGTCGCACTCTCACATACAATGAACTTGTTTTTCTTGAAGAACAGGGCATTACTTTGCGTGACAGCGATTATCGAATGCAGGATCTTTTACGCTTTGTGATCCACAGTGATGTGTTCTTGAAAAAGTAAACTCATGAAACGAAATTTCAAACTCGATAGACGGGCATTTTTAAAAGGCACAGCTGGAGCCACGCTAGCCTTGCCAGTACTGGAAGCAATGGGCTCAGAGGTGCTAGAAGTTGCGCCTAGGCGTTTCTGTGCGCTTTATACTGCTAATGGAATGTCTTTGCCGCAGGCAAAACATAATATTGATGAGTGGAGCTGGTTTCCTCGCCTGAAAAAAGACGGGCATTTTCTTTTTGGAAAGTCCACTGAGGCCTTGTCGCCTTTTCGTGAGCATCTAAGTTTTTTAGGAGGGTTATACCATCCCAATGGGCCTAAATCTGATCCGCATGTATGTTCTGATATGTGGCTTACGGGGGCACCTTTACAAGATCCTAATCGAGATGTTTATAACAGTGTGGCTCTTGACCAATTAGTAGCTAAGCATACTAAACATTTTTGTCGGCAACCTTCTATGGTGATGTCTGTAGATGCTGGTGTGGGTTTTCTGTCTCGCACTGGTACGATTTCCTACAGTTTAAACGGCAAGCCTATACCCGCTGAGAATAACCCGCGTCAAATTTTCAATCGCCTTTTTAGAGTCGATAGAGCGTCTTTAAATAATGAGCGTAATAAGATTAATCGACGCATTAAACTAGTAGATGCAGTTCTTGAAAATGCTCGATCACTAAATAAGAAACTTGGAAAGTCTGATCGAGAAAAAATGGATCAGTATCTTACCTCACTTAATGAAGTAGAGAAGCGATTGGTTGCTTCTGAGAAGTGGGTTGATATACCGCTCAAGACTCAGGACTATTCTCATCTTAAACTAGATGCTGATTCCGAGGGGGCCCCTAGCGATTACTATCGGACTATGTTTGACCTTATAGCATTAGCATTTGATGCAGACATTACCAGAAGTGTTGCATTTATGTTAAACCGTGAAGATGGCATGGGTATTAGTGATACCTTTCCAATAAAGCTTGGAATTAATAGAACTCATCACAATCTTTCTCATGCACAGGACAAGGACGGTCAACTTAAGTTTGCAAAGTATGATCAATTTCTTTCAGAACAGCTCGTGTATTTCTTTAATCGTTTGCAGGGCTATAAGGATAACAATGGATCGGTGCTCGATAATTCCATCGTTCTATACGGTTCAGGGGCTAGCACTACACATATGCCCAAGAACCTCCCAACTTTAGTTGCTGGAGGTGCTAATATGGGGCTCAAACACGGTCAGTATTGGAAGAAAGGTGAAACCCAGATGTCTAATGTATTTCTCAGTATATTGCGTAGTATGGGGATAGAGGAGGAGGGCTTTGCTGACAGTACTGCGACTGGAGCTCGAGAAATTTTTTCGAACGCTTAGTTCTTATTTTTTTTATTGCGGACTTGGATAATAAGAGGATTGGAGACTATGCCTTTTTCGGCACTGGCTTTTATATGAAAATGGTTTCTGGATTCTGGGACCCAATTGTCTGCAGTTATAAAAAATTCCCTTTCAGTTTGTCCTTCCACAATTAATAGGCCGCTTAATCCAATATTATCCACATAGACTCCATGTGGAAGATTGCGACCTGCGTCGTGGCTGCCTAGCTGTATGCGGCCGTTGAATCCGTTTCTCTCAACTTTAACTCTAGCCGAGATTGTTTCTCCGGGGGAAATTGTGAACTTCAGGGGATCTGAAAAAGTACCAGTCTCTGCGCCCCCGCTAATATTGCTGGTGACCTGGACGAGCAGCTTCGGTTTGTTGAGTGGTTTGATGTTATTTAACTTGCCGACTTCACGGATAATCTTTTTGCCTCGTAATGTTGCTGTGGCGGTGACCATTAGGAAGTCATTCTTAGGTGTGGCAGCATCTGAGTCTGCGTGAATTGATCCGAATGCCTGCTTCTGTTCAGTCTCGATAATGATGGGAGAGCTAACGTGAAAACCGGCTGGGGGGGCACTAATATCCAATCGGATTGGGCCATTAAAATTGTCCTTACGATCGACGCTGAAGCTAAACTCACGGCCGCTTCCTTTTGGGATCCCGTCGGAGAAATTGTTAATGCTGACTTTGAAATCTGGCTGGCGAGCACGGATTGTAAACTTGTATTTGAAGTTTTTACCCTGAAATCCTCGAACATCACTGATTCTTGCAAGATATTCGCCATCTGTCGGGGGCGTAAATGTGAGTTTTGAGTCTCTTCCCAGTCGGCGTTGGCTTTCATCGTCGTTTTGGTAGTAGACTGGAAAGGTTGGTAGCCCGTTGGAGATCTCCGGATCGCCTTTGGCCAAGGGCTCGACAATGTATGCCGGTTGACCAAGTGGATGCGCAAGCGGTGTCGTGTCAAAATACCCATGCCGGTTGCCGCTGCCAGGATATACGATATAGCCGCTGTCAGGTCCGCGAGGATAAAGCCAAAGCTTCACAATCTCGCCATTCAAATAAAGTAGTTGATTGAGCTTCATCTCCTCCCACTTGAATAGACGAAAATCGTTGGAGGTGTTGGAGTCTTTGCCTCGGAAGGTAAGCCAGCTTTCGCGAACGGCCTTAAGACGGACACGCTCGATTGGATTGCCTTTTGTATCAAGCACCTCAATTTTGGTATCGATCGGCGACTTACTTTGGGCGGCGTTAGTTTCGAGTACCCATTCCTCACCGGCGATGGCTTTAAAGCGAAACAAGTCAGAGTCGATATCTTTTTCGCTATTAATTATCCCGGTCACTACAGTTGGTAGAGTGATTCGGTTGGCCTCGATTGGGAGGTCATTGGGCTCCACTTCGGTAAACTCAACCGGCTTGACTTCGGTAAACTCAATCGGCTGGATTTTAGAGATTGTCTTGGTTGAGGAATATGAACGATAGTCCAAGCTGAGATCAATTTTTTCAACTGAGCCATCCATTCGGCCGACATGCAGGGCTTGGTCGTCTTTGCTAAATGCCAGGGCGGAAACTACGTCCACTTGGTAACCGATAGTTTGTAAAAGCTCGAGTCTTGGGAGAGCCCAAACCTTGACAGTTCGGTCGGCGGAAGCTGTGGCTAAGAGTTTGCCACTCGCATCGATTGCAAGGCCGGTGATCTCGTCTTCATGCACAAAACGCATCTGAACAAGAGGATTAATTCCTATTTCGTCACCGCTAACCCAGCGCCATAGGCGAACTTGTTTGTCTGCTCCAGCAGCTAGGATAAAACGGCTGTCAGGCGTAAATGCGGTTAGAAATTGTTCGCCGGAAGGTTGTCCGAACGTGTCTAGACGTTGTCCGTTTTCGGAATTCCAGAGTTTGACAGAGGAATCCCCACCAGCACTGGCAAGAACGCTACCGTCCGGACTGAAAGCAATGCCAAAAACGGCGCCGTTGTGCCCTTTGAGAGTGCGTAGTATCTCCCCAGAAGCAGTGTTCCAAATTTTGATGATGCGGTCGTAGCCAGCGGTGGCTAGTTGGCTGCCATCAGGAGAGAATGCGATGCCATATAGCGCATCATGATGGCCGGTTAGAACGTGGAGTTTTTTACCGTTCTCGAGGTTGAACAGTGTTGCAACACCATTGAGTCCTGGGGTTCCACCGGCAACCGCCAATATTTTGTTGTCATTTGAAATCGTGATGGCATTTACCTTTCCGGAGATGTCGGTAAAGGTTTTGTCCCCAAATTGAATTTTTTCGTAGCGGCCGATTACCAGTTTTCCGTTATTGCTAATTGTCATCGAGGTAACGGGGCTGAGCAATTTGTCAGCCGGACTGATTGCAGGAACAGTGAGGTTAGCAAGAATCGATTGGTCGCGTTTAGGCGGTTTGGCACCCTGATCAATCCAGCGCAGGATCGTATCAATCTGTGATGCAGAAAGTTGAGGCTCTTGGCGTGGAGGCATATATGGCTTGGCTTTTTTTGTAATGACCTTGGCCAGCAGTGATTCCAACTGATCGCCCGCCTTGATAGGTATCCCGTTTTCGCCGCCTTTCATCAAAAGTTTAAAAGTCTCGACGGAAAGTTCCCCTTCGAGATCGTCGTTATTGTGGCAACCGACACAATACTGGCGAAGAATAGGCGCAACGTCCCGGTGAAAATCAACCGTCTCGCCAAAAAGGGTAATAGTAAGTGATGTGAGAAAAACTGTATAAAGAATTTTCATGCATTAATGCTGGAACAGAAATTCACGGCTGGTCATTAGCGCCCAGAATAAGTCCTCTACAGCGGCTCGACGCTCTATTTCAGGTGTGGCATCGAATATCTGAGAAAGTCGTTTTCGTTCGGTATCACTAGGTAACCTGGATAGGCAGAGTAGGTAGGTTTCCTCTATGATCTGCTCGTCACTTTGCGGAATCATAACGTTTACACAACTCTGTTCGCTTCGTAGGTTACTGTTGAGAGTGTCCCCGTTAGAAAGATGTAGAACTTGCACCATACTGGGCTTGTTAGACCGTTCACATTCACAGGTGATCTCGCGTTCGTTTCGGCCAAAAGTTTTAAGAAAATAAGAAGTGACAGAGGAGTCAAATAACTGCAGTGCACGAGTTCCATCGCGGTAGAAGTTTGTCCCCTGCGTGCTGCCGTCGGAGAGTGTGATCTGGTCGTATTTTGGAGAGACTTGGGTTACCGATGTTATGGCATCCTGCAGTACTTCTGCCATCAATCTTCGAGGGTAATAGCGAGAGTAATATTTTTGATCCTCCATGTTTTCCGCGAGCGGCTTACTGGTTCTCTGATAGGTTTCGCTCTGCAAAATGAGCCGCATTAGGGCCTTGAGGTCGTAATTGTTCTCAACGAGATACGACGCGATTTCTTCTAGTAACTGTTCGTTTGAGGCAGGGTTGGAGACTCGCAGGTCGTCGACTGGTTCAACGATGCCTCGTCCGAAAAAGTTAGCCCATACACGGTTGGCGATGGAGCGGGTAAAGTATGGATTATCTGGCGAAGTCAGCCATGCTGCTAATGCCTCGCGACGGTCCTCAGGAGAGTCACTTTCTATTGATTGACCGTCTAGCGGTGCGGGGGGTCTGGGTTTTCCGGTGCGAGGTTGAATAAGGTCTCCTCGGTCGGCAATGAAAAGAGTTCTAGCCCCATTTCCATTGCGTGCATCGCCGCCCCAGCCCTTGGCCCTTACACGCGCAAATAAGTTGGCAAACGAGTAGTACTGGTCGTTGGTCCACTTTTCTAAAGGATGATTGTGGCATTTGGCGCAGTTAATCGAGAGGCTCATGAATGCCTGACTTACATTCTCCGCCATCGTCTCAGGATCTTGGTGAACGGAGTAAAAGTTCGTAGCACCGTTTTTCATTGTGTCACCTTTTGCAGAGATGACTTGTCGCACAAGTTTATTCCACGTAGTGCCTTTTTCCATCTCACCACGTAGCCATTGATAGTACGACTTAAGCGCGTCTGGGCGGAGTTTGCGTCCGCTTATTAAAAACAGATCCGAAAGACGATACGTCCAGTAATCGATAAACTCAGGTTGAGCTAGTAAAGACTCAATCAATTCATCGCGCTTAGTTTCTGATGTGTCAGCCAGGAACGTACGCGTGGACTCGGGTGTAGGTAGCATTCCGACGACATCTAGATGAACCCGTCGAATAAACTCGCTGTCAGAACTCCTTGGTGATGGCTTTAGATTAAGTCGACGCAACAAGTTAAGGACAGCATCGTCAATCACGTTGCGTCTAGGAGCTTTGTTGTAGGTATCGTTCGGAATAACATTTGGCCAAGGAGATCTAATCCGCGCCAATGCAATCTGACCAGAATACCAGGCTGTTATGGCGCCGTCCCCGTACCCGATGACTTTGGCCAATCCGGTGGATTCGTTCACCTCGGCCACGGTTGCGTCGGTCGAGGCGAACCTTGCCCATTGTGTGACGTCGCGCTCGGTACCGTCACTAAAAAAAACCCGTGCAGTTAACTGCTGTGCTTGGCCTTTTTTTAACTGGGAAAGGGTGGGCGATATTTCGAACTTTTTTATAGTGGGGTCGTTGTCGCTTGGCCCAGGTGCCCCATGTTGAATCCATCGTGTTAGAATCCGATATCCTTCCGATTTTTCGTGCAGTACTTTTCCTCCCTTGTGCCTAACTGCAGCGGTTGGCTTGGTGACAAATAGGCTGGTCGCGGGTGCAGCGAACTCGATGCGTCGTCCTCGGTTTTCTCTTGTAATGTTGTAATAATCGGTTGCCGGGTCATAAGCATTTAAGCTGAGTCGGAATCCTCCCTTGCCGGCCAACGCCCCATGGCAGCCGCCGCCGTTACAGCCTGCTTTGGACAACACTGGCATCACATCATGGCGAAAACTTACTTTACTATTTTCATCAGTAGATGCTTTGAGGGGCAGTGCAATAATTAACAGCACTAGGCCAAGTGCAATCAGGCATTTCATGAAAATAGTTCCTTGATGGGTTCGTTGCCAAAGTCAACGAGTGGAAAAGGCCGTCCGCTTGGCCCAGGTAGGGTTGCTTTGGGGTTTAGACCAAGGCTGTGAAAGATCGTTGCCACAACGTCACCTGGTTCCACCGGTCGCTCTGCAGGAAAGCCCCCAATGGGGTCGCTTTTACCTACAACCTGTCCACCTTGTACACCTCCGCCTGCGAAGGAACAGGTGAAGCATTGAGGCCAGTGGTCGCGTCCGCCTGCCGGGTTAATCTTGGGAGTCCGGCCGAACTCAGAGAGTGTAGTTACCATTGTGTCGTCGAGCAGCCCTCGTTCGTGCAGATCCTCAATCAAAGCGCTGTAGCCCTGATCATACATTGGAGCTACCTGTTCCTTCATCTGTTTGACGGAGATGAATGGCTTAGAGCCGTGAATATCCCATGAGAGTTGATCGAACACGGTGAGGAAACTATTAATAGTGACCATTCGGACGCCGTTCTCTACGAGGCGGCGGGCTAGTAGACAGCATTGGCCAAAGCGGTTCATACCGTAGCGTTCCCTCACAGCCAGTTTTTCACTGGTTATGTCAAATGCTGCTCGAGCTTGTTCACTGGTCATCATACGAAAGGCAGAGTGAAAGCTGTCATTGAGCAGTCGAGCGTCCTCACTGGCTTCAAAATTCTTTACTGCATTATCTACGATGTTACGCATCTTACGTCTACGATCTAATCTTGCGGCTCCGATCTGATCGGGAGGCAAAAGGTCAGGAACCTTGAAGTTCTTTTGTGCAGGGTTAGCGTTAAGTGCGAAAGGGTCGTGTGCCTTGCCTAGGAACCCTCCAGCTTGACCGTTAGGCATATTACCTCCGCCGCGTCCCATCAACTCCGGAAGCACAACGAATGGTGGAAGGTCGCTCTTGCGACCGAGTAGATGACTTGCGACCGCTCCGGCATGAGGGGTTTGGATGCCGCCTGTAAAACGTCGGCCGGTTTGCATGATCTGCCAGCCCGCATCGTGTACTGCCGCGCCGCCGTGGTGAACGGTTCGGACGAGTGAAAACTTGTCGGCTATCTTAGCGTGTCGAGGGAGGATCTCCGAGATATCTATTTCAGAGGATTTGGTACGAATTGGCTTAAATGGACCTCGAATTTCCCTAGGGGCATCTGGTTTCATATCCCACAAATCGACATGACTTGGCGCCCCGAGATTAAAGATCATGATGCAGGCGCGATTGTCGTGTCCAGGGCGAACAGCGCCGGTCTCTTTTGCTGCAAGTAGTTGCGGCAGAGATAATCCGGCAGCGGCAAGTGACCCTATCTGCAGGAACTCCCTTCTTTTCAAGTGACTGCCCCCACATATGGAGGCCTGTTCTTCAGCCAAGAAATCAAACATAACGCAAAAAATAGAGCGGCGATCAATCCGCGAGGTGTACTTGGCAATACTAGCGTTTCGTTTTAAAGATGCACGACGAAAACGCTGCCGGATTGACAAAGCTACGCTCGGCTGCAATTTCATGGGCACAAATTGCTAAAAATAATGAAACTTAGAATAACTTCGTTGGCGCTAGCTGTCGTATTTGCTTGGCTCTGTGGGGTGTGTGCGGTTGATGCAAAATCCAAGACTCGCCCTAATATTCTTTTTATTCTTGCTGATGATCTTGGATGGAAGGATTTAAGTAATGAGGGGTCAACATACTACGAGAGCCCTAACATCGACCGTATCGCTCGTGAAGGAATGAAATTCACACGTGGCTACGCAGCGTGTCAGGTTTGCAGTCCTTCCCGGGCGAGTATTATGACAGGTAAATATCCTACTAATCACGGAATCACTACCTGGATCGGTGACCGCGCCGGTGAGGCTTGGCGCAGTACACGGCGAAACGATACCCATCTACCCCCAGAGTACGATCGTAAACTTAGAGCCTCCGAAATCACACTGGCTGAGGCGCTAAGAGAGCAGGGATACAAGACATTTTACGCAGGCAAATGGCACATTGGCGGTAAGGGTTCATGGCCAGAAGATCACGGTTTCGACATTAACAAGGGAGGGTGGGATGTTGGCAGTCCTCACGGCGGCTTTTTCTCACCTTGGAAAAATCCTACACTCGAATCTGGTCCTCCGGGGGAGTCGCTACCCATTCGCTTGGGTAATGAAACCGCCAAGTTCATCGAGGAGCACAAGGATAAGCCGTTCTTAGCCTTCCTTTCTTTTTACTCCGTACACGGCCCAATTCAAACTACACCCAAGTTGTGGAAAAAATACAGAGAAAAGGCTTTGTCCGCTGGTTTGGTAAAGGAGCGTTTCAAATTCGATCGCCGACTAAACGTTCGACAAGTTCAGGACTGTCCAATCTACGCCGGGATGATCGAGACAATGGATGATGCAGTTGGTATTGTACTGGATAGGCTGGATAAGCTTGGCTTGGATAAAAACACAATTGTCTGCTTCACATCTGATAATGGTGGGGTGTCCTCGGGAGACGCTTACTCGACCAGTAATATGCCGTTGCGAGGTGGTAAAGGCAGGCAGTGGGAGGGTGGCATTCGTGAGCCTTATTACATCAAGGTGCCGGGGGTAACCAAGCCAGGTGGGACGAGTGCTGTTCCTGTCAACGGAATTGACTGGTACCCCACACTACTGGAATTGGCAGGCATTAAAGTGCCGGTGAACCAGTCCGTTGACGGTGTCAGCATTGTCCCCATACTGAAGGGTGGTAAAATTTCCAAGCGTCCGCTGTATTGGCACTATCCTCATTATGGCAACCAAGGAGGTGAACCGTCCTCAATCATAAGTCAAAACGATTGGAAATTAATCCACTACCACGAAGACGGGCGTGACGAGATTTACCACTTGGTCAATGATCCGAATGAGACAACCGATCTAGCCAAGAGTGAAACCAAGCGGGTAAAGCGATTGCGAAAAAAGCTCGATGCTTGGCTAAAGGAAACCAAGGCTCGATTACCGACTAAGGACACTCAGGTCGACTTGGCCAAGCGCGAGGCGCGTCTCAAGTCCATTTCCACAGATGGCAAGGCGCGGCTTGAGAAGCAGCATGCAAACTTTTTAAAAAAGAATTTTAAACCGAATAAGGACTGGTGGGGCAGCGCACCGGTTGATTAGTCACTCCAATCTGTTGATGGTCTTTTTTGAAGATTGAAAGACTAGGTAAACGATGCACAGCCTAAGTGTCGAGGTATTAGCAAGATGGTTTGGCCAAAAGTCATGCTCGACGTATCGACCGGTTTTTCTCATCATTCTCTTACAAAACTAAGCGTTTAACCAAACGCACCATGAAATAATACTTTATGAAACTACAACGACGACAATTCCTGAAATCCTCTGCAGTTATCACTGCAGGGACGGTTCTTTTACCCGGTGCCTATGCGGTAACTAAAGCCAATCGACCCCGCTATCAGATTGGGCTTTCGCAGTACTCTCTTCGAGCAATGTTTAAGGACGGTTCGCTTGATCCGCTGGATTATCCGGCATTCAGCGTAGACCAGTTTGGCATCAATCAACTCGACCTCTGGGAAGGTGGTCTGCCGAAGGATAAACTCGATGATAAAAAGTATTTGAAACAACTCAAACGTCGTGCGAATAAGACTAATGTTGAGCTTTTTTTATTGATGTCCGGTGTTCTAGATGCCAGTCCTCAAAAACGTGAAGCGAGTCTAAAACAGATTCTGCCTTCGCTCTTGCGAGCACAGATTCTGAGGTGTGAGTATGTTCGTGTTTTTCTTCGAGTCCCAGGCAGCGATGAGGCGATTGGATTGGAGGCAAGCGTCGAAGCTCTTAAGCCGTTGTCCGACGCTGCTGCAGAAAAGAACGTTATCATTGCTATAGAGCCTGGAGCATCACAGCTGAGCCAGCGCGGTGCATTTCTTGCAAAGGTCGCAAAAAGACTTAACCATCCAGCGTGCAAGCTAATGCCGGACTTCGGTAAATTGCGGAACAATGTTTATGATGGGACTTCGGCGATGATGCCCTACACAGCGGCGATCTCCTGTAAAATGCACAGTTTTGATGATAATGGAAACCAACCGGATTTCGACTATCAACGCTTGATGAAGATTATTGATAAGGCTGGTTACCGAGGCATCCTTGCAATTGAGTGGGAAGGGCAAAAATTAAAACCGATACCTGGGGTGAAGGCTTCTAAAAAGCTGATTGAGGCATCACTTAAATCTATCGCTTAAGCATGTTTCGGTTGATGCTTTTAAGCCTGTTTTGCGGCATTTCGTTGCTTGGGGCTAATCCCAATGTTGTCATAATTTATGTTGATGATATGGGGTATGGTGATGCGTCCTGCCTAAACCCACAGTCCAAGTTTAAAACACCAAACATCGATCGATTGGCTAAAGAGGGGATGAGCTTTACTGACGGTCACAGCTCCGACACGGTTTGTTCGCCGTCGAGGTACGGTCTATTGACTGGTCGTTACTCTTGGCGAACGAAGATGAAGCGCGGTGTAATGGGAGCAGAGGGAGAGTGTCTTATCGCCGATGAGCGAATGACGCTGGCCTCATTTTTGCGCGACAACGGCTACACCACGGCGATGGTCGGTAAATGGCACCTCGGGATGGACTTTCCTGGGACCAAGGGTAACCGAGATTGGTCGAAGCCTACAGTCGACATGCCCTTGGACAAAGGGTTTGAATACTTCTGGGGGCTTCCTGCCTCAATGAATTACGGGGTGCTAGCGTGGTTCGAAGGTCGTATGGCTAAAGTGCCGCCAACTCTATTTACTCGCAAGAAGTCAAATCATATCGCGAACGATGATTATCGAATAGCCCCCCCTTATCAGGCAAAGCCTTTAAAGCCAAACGACCTTGAGGTTGCGAGTGATTTTATAGATATCGAATGCCTCGATCGATTTACAGAACAGGCGATTAAGTGGCTTGATGGACAAGCTTCTGCTTCCCGAAACGGTAAGCCGTTCATGTTGTACCTCTCCTATACTTCACCCCACAAACCAGTGATTCCGTTAAAGCGATTTAGGGGTAAGGGAGGTGCCGGGGCATACGGTGATTTTATGATGGAGACTGACTGGCATGTGGGGAGGGTACTCGATTGTATCGACAAAAATAAATTGACTGACAATACAGTAGTTGTCTTCACAAGTGACAATGGCCCCGAGTCTACTTGGCGTAGACGCATTGAGGAATATAACCATCACAGCAATGGTATCTACCGTGAGGGTAAACGCTCAATTTACGAGGGAGGTCATAGGGTCCCGTTTCTTATTCGTTGGCCTAATAATGTTAAGGCTAGTAGTAAGTGGGATTCGCCAGTTTGCCAGACCGACTTTCTAGCTACCTTTGCTGATATTTTGGGTAAAAAACTTCCTGAGAATGCAGGCGAAGACAGTGTTAGTTTTTATAAGGCTTTGATCGGTCAGAATGCTCCACAGCGATTCGCAATGATTCATCATAGTATGCGGGGTCGATATGCAGTGCGTGAAGGTAAATGGAAGTTGATCATGGAGAGTGGGAGTAAAGATTCTAAAAGGGAGTTGTATGATCTTTCAGTTGACCCTGGAGAGTTAAGTAATCTTATCGTTAAGTATCCGGATGTAGCTGAGCGTTTGAAAAAAAGTATCACAGAGATTATCCAAAATGGGCGGACCACTTCCGGTCGTGCTCAAAAAAACGACACTAAATTTTGGAGTGATCTCCATTGGATGAGTGATCCAGACTAATTTAGATCAATCAATAAAAGTACAGATATATTCGCAGATGCCTTCCTTAATTTCTATATCGAAGCTGCTTTTGGGTTGTACGTCGAAGCTTTGGCCGGCGCTGTAGTCGGTATTATTTGAGTCTCCCTGCACTTTGACAGTGCAATTTCCTGCAATGATTTCCATATGCTCGGCTTTGTCGGTGCTAAAATGAAATTTACCAGGGTAAATCATTCCAAGTGTTTTTTCATTTCCGTCTTCAAGGATGATGGTGTGACTAACAACTTTTCCATCAAAATAAACATTGGCCTTGGCTACTGCAGTTACATTTTTAAATTCTTTGTTTTTCATGGCTGGGGAATTTTTTAGATAAGCGCATCGATGTCAACGGTTAAGTTACGGATTGACGTGCTGAGGTGGGAGGTTTTTTATTCAGCAATCACATCGATGAAACAATTTTTTTTGATTACTGCAATTGCAACTGCAATTCAATCAGGAGCTGCTTATGAACAAGAACTGTTTAACACGCAAGAGTTGTCTTCTCCGTTTTTGAATTCAAACCAAGCACTTGATAAAATTACAGTGCCAAAAGGTTTCAAGGTTCAACTAAGTGCTGCAGAGCCTTCAGTGCAGCAGCCGATCGCGATGGCTTGGGATAGTCGAGGTCGTTTGTGGGTTGCCGAGTGTTATACATATGCGAATTCTCTTTTAAGATTTGATATGAGAATGAAGGATCGTATTTTGATTTTCGAAGACACAAATCACGACGGCATCTTTGATAAGAGAAAGGTGTTTTGGGATAAGGGTACTCGTATTGCAGGCATTGAGATCGGCTTTGGCGGGGTTTGGGTTGCCGCGGCGCCAAATATTTTATTTCTACCAGATCTTAACGGAGATGATCTGCCGGATGGGCAGCCGGAGATTATCCTGAACGGTTTCGAGAGTGACCGTATACGGCATAATATTGTTAATGGTCTGCGTTGGGGTCCCGACGGATGGCTCTATGGAAGACACGGAATATTAGCTACGTCAAATATTGGTAGCCCTAATGCATCTAAAGAGGAAAGGGTTAAAATGAACTGTGGAATCTTTCGTTATCATCCTGTCAAGAAGACCTTTGAAGTAGTGGCTGAAGGGACGACAAATCCCTGGGGGCACGACTGGGATGAACACGGCCAGTTATTTTTTATCAACACTGTAATTGGTCATCTCTGGCACGTGATTCCAGGTGCGCGTTATAAACGGATGTATGGCAATCATTTCGATAAACATCTTTATGAACTAATCCCTCAGACTGCGGACCATTATCACTGGGATGTTGGTAATGAACAATGGTCTGATCTTAAAAAAGATGGAATGACTTCAGCTACTGATGCTGCTGGTGGAGGCCATGCACATAGCGGTATGATGATTTACACAGGAAATAACTGGCCGAAAGAGTACCGTGGTAATGTGTTTACTTTGAACTTACACGGGCGTCGAATTAATCAGGATAAATTGCTACGTTCAAATGCAGGGTATGTTGGTAAACATTCTGACGATTTTATGTTTACGGATGATGTTTGGTTTCGTGGAATAGAATTGAGTTGTGGTCCCGATGGTGGAGTTTATGTGCTCGATTGGTCGGATATTGGGGAGTGCCATGAAAGTGATGGAGTTCATCGAACAAGTGGTCGGATTTTTAAAATTTCATACGGAAAAACTAAAATGCTACTTAAGCCTCTTAATGAATTAAGTTCCATGGAATTGGTAAATATGCAATCTCACCCGAACGAGTGGCAATCAAGAATAGCGCGCAGATTGTTGCAGGAACGAGCGGTAAAAAGGGAAGACCTTTCTCAAGCACAAAAGTCCTTGAGGCTACTTTATGAAAAATCTGAATCTGTACAGCACCGATTGCGTGCTATGTGGGCTTTAAATTCTATAAACGAGGTGGATCAGTCTTGGTTGTTAGAGCAGTTGTATGAAAAAAATGAGCATATTCGCGTTTGGGCGATCAAGCTTCTTACAGATAATGGAAAGGTTTCAGATAAGGTCTTGGAGCAATTTGAGTCTTTAGCTGAGACTGAACCTTCAGGACTGGTTCAGCTTCATTTAGCTTCTGTTCTTCGTCTGCTTCCTTTTTCTAAGCGCTGGGATCTCGCAGGGGTGCTTGCGTCCAAAGATACATTTGCTAATGATCCTGTATTACCGTTAATGATCTGGTATGGCATTAGTCCAGTAGTTGGCGAAGATCGATCCGGTGCCATTCAGTTTATCTCGAAATGTAAGATTCCAAAGCTTCGAACCTTTACCGCCCGTCGTTTGGCTAGCAGTACCGGAACGAATGAAGAGAAATAAAAAACGCCGTAATTAAACGGCGTTTTTGAATTTAAAATAATATTTCGAGCTACTCGACAATCAGTGTGCCCCACATTGAGAACCCGTGCCCGGGATAAGTACAAACGTACTCGTATTTACCCGGCTTGACTGGCGCCTTGAAGTAGAGATTGTAAGTGTTTCCAGTCAGCACTAAAGGTGTGGCTGCGATGACTTTGTCACTTTCTGGCACGAAACTATTAATCATGCCAGCTGGCCCCATAGTGGCAGCTTTAGTTACGATATCCACTCGTGAACCAGGTTCAACGATAAGTAGGTTGTGCATCATTGGCATTGGATCATTGTTAGTGAAGGCAAGTTCGACACCAGCTCCCGCTTTTACCTTAAGCTCAGCCTTATCAAATTTCATTGGAGGGGTCACACCTACTGAGAGCTTGGCATCAATCTTAAAAGGAGGTCCATCAATGATGGGGGCTTTCTGGATTTTTTCGATCTCTTCCAATTGTTCTTTAGGGACATTGGCAAGTGCTTCCTTACGGAAGTTATTTAAGAAACCGGCAAAGCTGTTACCACCTTTGAAGCTTTCAGCTTTTCGATACCAGCGAAAGTATTCGAGACGTTGTTTCTTAGTCCAGTGCTTTTTAAGATTTCGTAGTTCCTTGGCATAATGAATTTGGTCACGCTGAGGGGATGAGGCAGCTGTCGCTGCAAATGCTTTGGCATAACCTGAGTTTCGATTTAAAAGATCGTTGCTCCAATTATATTTAGATTGATCTGCACTCTGGGACATGAGAGCAAGAGTTTTACTTGCGACATTTGGTGACTCTAGATAAACGAGTATAGTACATAACTCGCGATTTAATGAAGCCATAGGCGCAGGGTAAATTGGATCGAGTTTCTTTTCTACTGATGAAGCCATAGCTTCGGAAGGCTTACCCATACGTATAAAAGCAAGTTGGTAAACTCTCAATAATTCAGCTTGTTGAGATGGCTTTAGTTCAGCCCAATTAAGGTTATTAAGTGCTTTGATAAGCTTCCCCTGTAGACTTGCTTCCCCTTGGCGGGCAAGAGCACAGAGAGCAGTCAAAGAAGCTTGTGTGTCTTTTTCTGACAAAGCTTTATCTTGCCATTGTGAAGTTGGTTGAAGTTCGATTGCTATGCGTGCTGCCCAGCGGATATGCCGGTCATTGTGACCGAGATATTTCCATGCTTTGTTTACGGCGTTAGGTGATTCCGGCTTGTGTAATGCTTCGAGGCTTCGGCGGATTTTGCGATCAGCAGCATTGGCGGATTTGGCCTTAACTGGTTTTGTGCTTTCATCACCAATGTAAGTTACACGATGCAGTTCGCTTTGGCCTCCACGTCCGCCAACAGTGTAGTACATTGCTCCATCATAGGGATTGATCACGGCATCGGTCATACGCATTTGAGAACTAGCTACGAACTCTTCGCGTACAGCTGTATAGGAGGCGCCGGCTGGTGAAAGAAACATTGCTGACATGGTGCCATAGGTCCAATCAAGGCAATAAATAGCTTTTTGGTATTTGGCTGGGAATTTAGCCCCTAATCCGGATGTAACACCGACGGGAGATCCAGGTCCTATATCATAGGCCGGAGGAAGCATATCAGGATACCATTGTGGCCATTTACCAGTTCCAGTGCGCCATCCGAAATCAGCCCCACTCGTAACATGATACAATCTGGTTGGTCGGTACCACGGGGTGCCAGCATCCCACTCCATATCCGCATCATATGAGAAGAGTTCTCCGTCTATATTGAAAGCCATGTCGTATTGATTTCGAAAACCAATCGCAACTGTTTCCCAATTTTTTCCATCTTTATCGAATCTTGCAATCCAGCCTCCTGGAGCACGAATATTTGCCGCATGACCTCGAGCATCAGGAAGACGTTTTAGTAGTAAGTCTTCATCCCAATTAGTAGGTACCACAGAGGTATCTGTTTTGGGTAACTTGGTGTGGTTGCCGCCTATTACATATATATGTTCTTTGTCTGGGCTGAGTACAAGAGCGTGTGGACCGTGTTCGCCACCACCTTGCATTGGTTTTAGATATTCATCTTTGTCAAACTGGTCGTCTCCGTTTGTGTCAGTGAGGCGATGGACTCCTGCGTTCTTTCCGTTAATATTGACCCATAAAGCACCGTGTGCGTAGAGAAGGCCTTGGGCGCTTGAAATGTTAATATCAAGTTTCTCAACTTTAATTTCTTCACCTCGCGGGTCTATTCGATACAGTCCTTTGTTTCCTTGGTCGCTGGCAATGATACGGCCTTTATCATCCACACAGACGGCTACCCAAGATCCCTGCGAACCTTTGGGTACGTTGTAAAGTAGTTCTGATTTGAAATCTTTCGCCAGTTTGAGGTCATTCGGGTTGTTCTTTTTTAAATTGGCACCTCCATTTTGGGCAAGGGTAAAGACATTCCCCCACGGGGCATCGCCGAGTTTACCTGTTTCCTGCGAGATCTTCCAACCTTGCGCATCAAAGCCCAAGCTCATCCAGCCCTTTGAATTTTTACTGCTAAAGATCCATGATTTGTCAGTGGAATAAACCTTGTGCCGAGCCGTGATGCTTGCGACATCAAGTTGGCCCACAAGGCCTGCTACATTACTACTGTCATTCCAAGCGCGAACTGCAATGACATTCTTTCCGCGTTTTAAATGTTTTTTTACATCCACGGTTTGTGCGACTGACCATTCGCTGCCAACCAACACTTTCTTCCCATTTACATAAGCCTCAAAGCCATTGTCGCAGGACATTGTCAGATTGGCCGACTTTGTTTCCTTGTTCAGCTTGATGTCCTTTCGAAAGAATAGCGTCTCGCCGTCTTTGGCATTCTTGGAGCTCCAAATCCAATTAGGCTGATCGGCAACTAAATTAACATTAGTTGTTAATAAAAGCCCGGTCAGCCAGATAAATATGGCTGTAAGCCTGCAATTTTTTAAATTAAGGAAAGACATGAGCAAAAAAATTAGCGATTTTCTATAAAAAGACCAGAATAAATGAAGCTGGATTGATATAGTAAAACTCCCTCGTTAAACTGTGTCATGCAATTCAAGATATACACTCACTTACATAGAGTAACTTACGCTGATTGTTCGAATGGAAATCATGTTTACTATGGCAGATATTCGTACTTTTTGGAGGAGGCTAGAGGTGAGTTTTTCCGTTATCTTGGTATCACATTTAATGATTATCATAAAAATGGTTATTTATTTCCCGTATCCGAATTTCAGTTAAAATATTTTGCTCCTGCGGAGTATGACGACGAATTAATTATCGAATGTAATATAACAAAATTTCATGGAGCAAGACTCGGTTTTGGTTATAGAATTAAGAAAAATTCTAGCCTTATAGTAGTTGAAGGAGAAACATTACATGGTTGTACGGATTTAGATAACAATGTAAGACGACTTCCCCCAAATCTTAAGAATTGTTTAAAATTATATATTGCAAATGGCACCAAATAGATGACTATTTCTATTGTCATCCCAGCTTTTAATGAAGCTAAATATCTTCCAAATACACTTAATTCAATTAAAGATTCTAGTAGGGTTTTTAATGCGGCTGGTTGGGAAAGTGAAATAATCGTGTGTGATAATAACTCAACTGACGCTACTTCAAATACTGCAACTTCGTATGGTGCACGAGTTGTTTTTGAACCGTTTAATCAAATTTCTTCCGCTCGCAATGCTGCTGCTCGAGTCGCTAAGGGAGATTGGTTAGTTTTTATAGATGCAGATACACAAGTTTCTTCAGAATTATTTCGATCTATGATGCGGTCGATTGTTTCTAAAAAATATATTGGAGGTGGAGCTCCCGTAAAGTTTGACAGCGGTCCTTGGCTTGCATGCCAGACTGTTCATGTTTGGAATAGTGTAGCTAAAATTATGGGGTGGGCAGCTGGTTCTTTTTTATTCTGTGAAGTAAATGCTTTTCGGAAATTAAATGGATTTAATAATGAGCTGTTTGCAGCTGAGGAAGTGGAATATTGCCAGCGATTGAATCGCCTTGGTAAAAGGTTTGCAAAGCGTTTTATAATGTTGAGTCCTCCGGTAATTACTTCCGGACGTAAGGTAAAAGCATTGTTTACTACTAAAAACTTAGAACATGGAATCGAAGCTTTATTTACTGCTGGAGATGCTCTGAAAAAACGGGATAAATGTGAGTACTGGTATGATAACCCTGTGCGATGAAGTTTTTTAATTTGCTTTGCAATGTGTTTTACGGTCGGAGCGACTCCTGAAATAAAGCCATCCAAACTGAGTTGCTTGGCCTAATGCATAAACTAATAATGCAAAGATAACCCCTGTAATCCAATCGCCTTTGGCTCCAATTATGAGTCCACATATAATAACAATAAAACACAATGCTACTGACTCCGTTATACTTCTAGTCTTGCGTGAATGTACAAGTAGGCCCTGACAAAAACTGCTTCCGAAACCGGTTGCTGCCAAAGTAATTGCTGCCCAAACTGTTGTAGTTGCTAGATTTTCAAGTGTAGGATTTAGCCCAATTACATTTCCAAACCAGATGCCAGCCAAAGGTGTTGCTACAATTGCAATTTGTATTCCAAAGACAATAATTGCAGCCTGCCAAGCAAAACGCTTTAATGCTTGATAGCCACCGGGTCTTTCAATTAGTGCAACAACTACTTCTAGAAATGCTAGACTAACTGAGCGAAACAAAAATGTGAAACCATTCACTGCTGGAAGAATTGCGAGTGATTCCATTGGCGACGGCATTCTGCTTATACCTGCAGTAAGCACAGGCTGTGCGGCTAGCCCCAGTAAAGGACTCAGAGCAAGAGGTATGTAAAAAGAAAGAAAACTTTTTCGAGTAATGGGAGGTTCGGTAGACTTAATATTTGGTAAAATATTTCGAACGATTGGGCGAACACGCCATGCTGCGTAAGCTGCCTCAGCTAAGACGCCAGCTGAAACGGCAGCTGTAGCAGCGATAATACCAATTGAATTAGATTTTAGAGCTGGTGCTAAGCCGAAACATGTAAAAAGAACAATTGCATCCGCAGCAAGTCGAACAAGTGTTCCCCAGCCAACTGCTTTAGATTGGCCAAAGCGAATTAATATTCCTTGGTTAAAACGTCGATGGGCTATAGCAAAAGTCCACGGCGTCATTATTATCATTCCAAGTCGACTACTTTCTAAAACATCACCTTTAACGCCAAGTAAGTTTCCAGCTATAAAATCAAACATTGGCGTAATGGCGACTAATAGATGTAAAGCAGAAAGACTACCACCTGAGACAATGGTAAATTTCCACAATTTTCGATAAGAGTCTAAATCTCGAGTAAGCTTTGTGCTTGCGGTCAATAGCATTATGATGGGTGCTTCAATTAGGAGTGATAACGGAAATACAACTCCACCATACGCTCCTAAGTTAATCTCGGGATTTGCTAATCTAGCGACAATTGCGCTTAGAAAAGGCAATTCTATACCCATCATTAGCCAACTTAATGCTAGTGGAAACCAAGTTTTCCATACGTCACTGCTTGTTACGGATTGATTAGTAATTGAATTAATTTAAATTTATTTTAGTAAGAACTAACCCACATGATCATGAGTCTCAATTGCAAAGCACTAATTATCAACGGCTTACAACTTGACAATCTCAATTAAAGGAGGAAATTATTTTTGTAAGTAAATAAAATACTTAAGAAACATTACGACAAATAGAAAGCTAGAACGATGCAAATAAATTCAACAGTTAATCAAGCAATCAACAAACAGATCGGCATGGAGTTTAGTGCTTATCTTCAATATCTCACAATTTCGACCCATTTTGATGTAGAAGGTTTGTCTGAACTAGCCTCGTTTTTTAAGGCTCAGGCGGAAGATGAAAGAGATCATGCTGAAAGATTTATTAATCATGTTGTAGCTTTTAACGGCAAATTGGAAATCCCTACAATTAACGCACCAACAAGTAATGTGAAATCTATAGAAGAAGCTGCTAAATTATCTCTTGATTGGGAGATGAAAGTGACTGATGCAATCAATTCTTTACTTAAATTATCTGCAAAAGAAGAAGATCATATAACTGAGAATTTTCTGTCGTGGTTTTTAGATGAGCAGCTTGAGGAGCTTTCAACTATGAATAAACTCTTGAAAGTTGCCCGCAGGGCTGGTGAGAATGAGCTCGCTGTAGAAGAATTCATGGTTAGACAAAGAAATCAAAATTCTAATAATGCAAATTCGGATACTTGATTTCATTCATTCTCGATTGATTGGTTACAATAAGTGCGAGTAATTTTATTTGATATTGATGGTACATTGGTAAGTACCGGAGGTGCGGGTGTCAAAGCTTTCGGTGAGGCTTTTGAGGCTGCGTTTGGAATAACCAATGCAACTGAAAAAACTACATTTGCTGGCCGTACTGATTATTCATTATTTCGTGAACTTTGCCAATGCAATCATGTTGATTTTTCTGTTTCCAATAGAAACCTTTTTTTTAAGCACTACATAGAAATAGTTGATAATTACTTGGACGTGAGTGAGGGGGGGCCCTTTCCCGGAGTCATAAAAATGTTGGATGACTTGTCTTCTGCTAAAAGCGCTCCATCAATTGGCTTATTAACAGGGAATATTGAAGAGGGAGCTAAGCGTAAACTTTCCACCTATGGTTTGTGGAACAGATTTTCTTTTGGAGGATTTGCAAATGATAACGAGGATCGCAATCTAATCGCGGCTGCTGCTTTGAAAAAAGCTGAGAAACATTTGGGATGCCATATTGATGGATCTGAGGTTGTTGTTGTTGGTGATACTCCTAAGGATGTTGCTTGCGGTAAATATATAGGAGCAAGAACACTTGCAGTTGCTACAGGTGGCTCATCTTTGGAGGAATTAAATGCATGCGGTCCAGACTGGGCAGTACCAAACCTTAATCACCTAAGTGTTAATGATATTTCTATTATTTAATACTGATTTAGCTGTTTCTTAGTAAAACTTCTTCTTTTTCAATCGAAAAATCGGTTTTCATTCTAAGGGTACTTTGCTATTTTACCTGACCTCTCTAATCTATAATGAGCTCGGATTTATTTTCTCTAAAAGGCAAAACTGCTTTAGTCACAGGTAGTTCTACTGGTTTGGGCAAGCGTATGGCCGTTGCTCTTGGGCAAGCTGGAGCCAGAGTGGCGATGAATTATTTCAATAATGAGGAGAGGGCTGCAAAAACCTTGCTTGAATTTGAAGAAACAGGGGCTGAGGGAGCTATGATTCGCGCTGATGTAACTGATGAATCAGATGTAAATCAATTAGTTGCTGAGACAGAAAAAAAACTAGGACCAGTGGATATTGTTATCTTGAATGCTACACCCGACCAGCCTCAAAAACCGATTGAAGAATATGATTGGGAGTTTTATCAGAGTATGTTGGATTTTTTTATAAAAAGTCCATATCTAATAACTCGTGCTGTTTTACCTCATATGAAAAAACAGCGTTGGGGTCGGATTATAAATATTGGATCTGAGGTGTTTCACTTAGGGGTAACACCTTTCACTGCATATGTATCAGCAAAAGGCGGTCAAAATGGCTTCAATAGAAGTTTAGCTCACGAATTGGCGCCATGGAATATCACTGTGAATATGATTGCGCCAGGTTGGATACCAGTCGAACGGCATGAAAAGGATCCTCAAGATTTGAAAGATGGATATCTTAATAATATTCCAATGAAGCGATGGGGGGTTCCAGAAGACTTGGCAGGTACCATCATTTATTTAGCAAGCGAAGCTTCGTCGTTTGTTACCGGACAGAATATCCATGTTAATGGAGGAAATACCGTTCACTAAATTAAATAATTAATTAAAAATTCTTTATAATATGATTAAAAAACTGACATTTATAGTAACTGCATTAGCGGTTGTTTTTATTACTGGCTGTGGAAGTAACTCTAACAATAGTACGGATGGTGGAGACAATAAAACCAAACATAAAATCGCTTATGTAACTAATGGTATTGATCCTTTTTGGGATTTGTGTGCGGCGGGGGTGCGACAGGCAGAATCAGAATTGGGGGGAGTAGAATGTGAGATTCATTTTCCGACAAAAGGTTTGGCTGATCAAAAAAGTATAATGGAATCTCTTATGGCAAAGGGTATTGCTGGAATAGCTGTTAGCCCTGTTGATGCAGATGGACAAACAAAGTTCTTAAATGAGATTGCAAGTCAAACCAAGTTGATTACCCATGATGCCGATGCTCCAAAAAGTGATCGTTTAGTATATATTGGAACTGATAATTACAAGGCTGGCCGTGCACTTGGTCAGTTGGTGAAAGGAGCGATTCCAGATGGTGGTGAAGTAGCTATTTTTGTAGGCCGACTAGAACAGTTAAATGCTCGACAGAGAAGGCAAGGGGTAATCGATGAGTTACTAGATCGCCCAAGTCAAACACTTGGCCAGATTAAGTTTGATGAGGTCGCAAAAGTATTCAAAGGTGAGAAGTATACAATTGTTGACACTAGAACTGATAATTTTGTTATGGATGCTGCCAAATCTAACGCAGAGGATGCTATTACTAAGTATGAAAACTTGGCCTGCATGGTTGGATTATTTGCCTATAATCCGCCGCGCTGTTTACAGGCTATTAAAGAAGCTGGTAAACTTGGTAAAATAAAAGTTTGTGGATTTGATGAGGATGATGGCCTGCTTCAAGCTATTAAAGATGGCCACGCCTATGGAACAATTAGCCAACAACCTTGGAACTATGGTTATCAATCTGTTAAGGTACTCAAAAGTATTCTAGATGGTGACAATTCCCTGATTCCTCCAAATAAATTTATCGATTTAGGTTACAAATCAGTAACAGCAAAAAATATCGATTCATTCTGGAGTGAAAAAAAGAAAATGGCTGCTTTGGGCGCGAAGAAGGATTAATGTCCGAAGCTCCGCCATTGCTTAAAGCGTTAGCAATTGGAAAGCAGTTTCCTGGTGTTAGAGCTCTGCATGATGTTAATCTGACCTTGTTTCAAGGTGAGGTTTTGTCATTGGTAGGTGAGAACGGTGCAGGCAAGAGTACTATGATGAAAATTCTTGCTGGAATTCATTTGCCCGATGAAGGAGCCATCGAATTGGATGGTGATTTTGTCGAAATTTCAAATGTTCGCGAAGCTCAAAAGTATGGAATAGCACTTATTCACCAGGAGTTGAACCTTTCTGATAATCTCGACATTGCAGCAAATATTTTTCTTGGCAATGAACCTCACAAAAGTGGAATAATTGACCGTAATCGCATCCACAAGGAGTCGGCGCAATTCCTAAAGCGCGTAGGATTAGAATTCTCAACTGATACTCTTGTAGCAGATCTAACAATTGGCCATCAGCAATTGGTTGAGATTTCAAAAGCACTTTCTGTTGATGCTCGAATAATAATTATGGATGAACCAACTTCAAGTTTATCTCAGAAAGAGTCTGAAAAACTTTTTGAGGTTATTCAGGATTTGAAATCTCAAGGTATATCTATCATATATATATCGCACCGATTGGGAGAAGTAATCAACTTGTCTGATCGTGTGGTCGTATTACGTGATGGAGAAAATGCTGGTGAGTTGGTTGGTGATGAGATTACACATGATGCTATGGTGAAGCTTATGGTTGGTCGTGACTTGTCACAGTTTTATAATCGTAAAGTCACAAAACTAGGTGAAGAAATTCTTGAAGTTAAAGGATTACGAACTCCACCTTATCCAAATAATGAAATTTCTTTCAGTGTGCGAAGTGGGGAGATCCTAGGAATCGCTGGGTTAGTCGGAGCTGGAAGAACTGAGTTGCTTCAAACGATTTTTGGCGTGACTCCTGCAGTAGGAGGCATGATGAAACTCAAAGGAAAGAAATTAATGCCTAAGAACTCATTGGATGCGATTGATTCTGGTGTGGTTTTAGCTCCCGAAGACCGTAAGCGGCATGGTTTGGTTTTGGAGATGAACGTTCGAGAGAATACCAGTTTAGCGCGTCTGCGTAGAGATCAGAAAGTTGGTATGATAGACTTCAAAATCGAGGCTGAATTGGCAGATAAAACAATCAAGGATTTAAAGATTAAAACTCCTCATTCTGACCAAATTGTTCAATATCTTTCTGGAGGAAACCAACAAAAAGTTGTTTTAGGTAAGTGGCTTTCAATGAGCCCTAGTTTATTATTATTAGATGAACCAACTAGAGGAATAGATATCGGATCAAAACAGGAAATTTATAAGCTAATGGAGGATTTGGCTGCTTCTGGGGTGGCCGTTATTTTTGTCTCCAGCGAAATGGAAGAAGTGCTTGGTATGGCTGATCGTGTTTTGGTCATGCACGAAGGATCAATTACGGGTGAATTATCCCGGGAAAAATTGAATGAAGAAGCTATAATGCAATTGGCGACTGGCAATAAAGCTGCAGCATAAAAAAGTCATGAACAAAAATACGATAGGAATTTTAAGTCTATTTATTTTGATCTTTGGTTTCACTTGGTACTCCAATGAAAATTTTGTTAATGGCTATAATATGACTAATCTTGTTAAGTGGTCTAGCCTATATGCAATTATGGGAATTGGTGTAGCATTTGTGATTATCACTGGTGGAATAGATCTTTCAATTGGATCAGTCATTGGGCTTGTTGCATCCATATTAGCTTTAGCAATTAAATATGAGTGGAATCCCACACTTACTGTAGTTTTATTGCTTGGGCTTTCAATAGTTATAGGCCTAATGCATGGCTTGTTAATTACTAAGGTTAAGTTGCAACCATTTGTTGTAACACTGTGTGGACTTCTTTTTTATCGAGGTATTTCTAGATGGCTTACAGATAACCAAACAATGCAGTACCCAGATACGGAGGGACTAGATTCTTTTTTTAGCGGTAAAGTATCTTTGGCTGACAGTAGTTTTGCCTTAGCATCTCCTTTTTTCTTTCTCGTATTAATTGCTATAATGGCTGCTTTTTTTCTTAATCGTACAATATGGGGGCGATACTTGCTTGCTCTGGGAAATAATGAAGATGGGGCTCGTTATAGTGGTATTCAGACAGATCGTTTAAAAATCACGGCTTATGTGATTTGTTCGTTTCTTGCTGGAGTATCGGGTTTGCTTTTTGCCTATGAATTGGATTCTGTTCAGCCAGCCCAGACTGGTGAATTTTATGAGCTTTATGCTATCGCTGCAGCTGTTTTGGGCGGTTGTAGTTTGAGGGGGGGGCAAGGAGCAATTTTTGGGGTAATTATTGCAGCTGCTGTGATTCGCCTTTTACGCAATTCTATTAATCTTGTTGGAATTTCTACCCATTTAGAATTTTCAATCATAGGTTTGGTTATTCTTGGTGGAGTTACGGCTGATGAGCTTATTAAACGTATTGTAGCTAAACGTCGTTCTTCAAAAAATTAGTGTTTCAAAAACATTAATAATTATTTTTATTGATATAATGGATTAATAAATTTTACAGATGATTGTTGAATCAAAATTAAAAGAATTAGGTATTGAATTACCACCACCACCACCACCTGCAGTAGCGGCTTATGAACCTTGGATGCGAACTGGCAATCTTGTTATAACTTCTGGTCAGTTGCCTTGGTTTAATGGCGAGTTAGCATTTCCGGGCAAATGTGGTGCGGAAATAACTGAGGATCAGGGGTATCAAGCTGCTAGGCAGTGTGCTATCAATGCAATGGCTCAACTAAAGGCTGCTGCAGGAGACTTAGATCGAGTGAGGCGTATTGTGAAAGTTGATGGGTATGTACACACAGCTCCTGGTTTTCGAGGACATCCTCAAGTTTTGAATGGTGCTTCAGAATTATTTAACTCTGTATTCGGAGAGCGGGGTCGACATGCGCGACTTGCGGTTGGAATAGACGAAATGCCGCTTAACGCCGCAGTCCAAATTTGTGTGACCGCTGAAATTGAGGACTATCCTATTTCCTGATTTAATGAGCATTGCGCATTTTACACTCGCTACCCGTGACGTAATTGCGACAAGAGATTTCTTTTCAGAAACGCTTGGATGGAATCCTATTGATAGACCTGGCAATGTCGATATAGATGGGGCTTGGCTAAGAATAGCACCTGGGCAAGAATTGCATCTTCTTTATGTTTCAGATTATGAGCCTTCCAATTTTGAAAAAGAGTTTGGTCGTCATTTTGCTGTTGAGTATCCCCTTGCTGGATTTTCAGACTTAAAAAAAAGGTTAGTTAGTCTGGGGGCAGAGTTAATTGCCCCCATTCGCGAAACTCCATTTGAACGTTTCTTTTTTAAAGATCTCAATGGCTATATTTTTGAAGTAATTGATAAGGGGCGAACACCCGAAATTTAATTCTTATATAAAGGCTAATTTAGGAATATAGCAATTTGATGGTTAACTAAAAGGTAAGAAATCAAATCCTTCTTTCTATTTAAGATATACATATTTCAAATGTCTCTATTGTAGATCAATAGCCATTAAGAATTACCTTTGAGTTCTTGAATTATGAATTGCGCATCAAAGCTTTTTTTAACCTTCTAAAAAAAAGTTATCAATAAAAAGTGTCTCAGTTGGTTCATCTTGATTTGATAAAGTAATCTTAGTGTTTTCAATTCCCAATTTTACTAACTTATCAGTTATGCTTTGTCTTGCAAGTTCTGGAGTATTACAGTCACTACTAAGGTGGCAGAGCACAATATTTTCAAGTTTTTCATTCGCTAAATTTTCAATTGCTTCTGCAGTGTCTCGATTTGAAAGGTGACCATGACGGCTCATAATTCGTTGTTTTATGGACCATGGTCGACGGGTATCTTCCTGTAATCGTTTAAGATCATAGTTTGCCTCAATTAAAAGTGCTTTGACTCCGCGAACTCGTTCTAAAACCAATCTAGTAGTTTGTCCTAAGTCGGTTAAAATCCCAATTCCTCCATCGGGGGTTTTGATATGAAAGCCTACTGGGTCTTGCGCGTCATGAGGAACTGCGAAGTTTTCTATAATCATATTTCCAATTTCAAATGTTTCACCAGTAACGAACTGGCAAATATTGAGATCAATTTTTAAACGAAAACGTAGTTCGTCAGCGGTGAGGCGGTTACAATAGATCGGGATATTAAGTTTTTTGCATATTGCCTTAAGTCCCTGAATATGATCGCTGTGTTCGTGGGTAAGTAAAATGCCATCGAGTGTTTCGGGAGTTCGACCTAGTTGGGCCAAACGCAGGCGAATTTGACGTCCGCTTAAACCGGCATCAATTAGTATTCTAGTCTGATCTGTTTCTAAAAAGGATGCGTTTCCTCCGGACCCGCTCCCCAAAACGGTGAACCTAGTTGGCACGAGCAAATCCTAATGTGATTGAACATGCTTCGCAATTAGGAGAATTAAAAAGTTGTTCACAATTATATTCATAGAGAATAAATGGCATATTTTATGCAAAGCATTTTTTGTGCCTATTTCACCTTGTTGAGAAGGATAGTTGGATTTACATTTTGTTTGTGGCTCAACAGGGTTTACAGCTGTCGCAGAATATGTCGCTCAACCAAGCGTTGGCGCCTCAGTTACAGCAATCGTTAAATCTTCTTCAAGCGCCAACTCTTGAACTTAAAGCGATGGTTGATCAGGAGCTTCAGGTAAATCCGGTTTTAGAGGAACAAGCGGCTTTAGATATGGAAGCTAAGGAGAGAGGGGAATCACCTAGCGAGACTTTTTCAACGGATCTAACTGAACCGCCTAGTGATACTCAGTATGATCCAACTGATGAAAGTAGAAAAGATGAGCCGATTGATGATTTGCAGAAGGAGATGAACCAATTAATTGAATTGGATCAAGCATGGAGAGAATACTTTTCTAGTACGAATATTCCGATGCGCACTTCTACTGATGAAGATGAAAAGCGTCAGTTTATGATTGAGTCTGTTACTATTGGTCAATCTCTACAGGAATTTCTTCTTGAGCAGTCTCGTCTATCTGAATTCAATGAAGCTCAAATTAAGATTGCAGAGTTAATTATTGGTAATATTGACGATGCTGGTTTTTTAAAATCGAGTATTGATGAGCTTGTTTTTTCAAGTGGCCAACCTACGAAGCAAATCGAAATGGTTCTAAATGTTATTCAGGCATTTCATCCTCCAGGTGTTGGTGCTCGAGATTTGCGTGAATGTTTAATGCTTCAGCTTGAGAAAAGTGAGCGAATTCAATCCTTGGAGTACGAAATAGTTAGAGATTGTATGGAGCAATTGGGACGTCGGCGTATTCCTGAGATTGCCAAAAAGTTGGACCAGTCAGTTGAGTTAGTTCAGGAAGCGATTGAAAGGATTGGACATTTAGAACCAAAGCCTGGACGGGAGTATTTACCTGATATTGAGCATTACGTAGTTCCAGAGATTTTTATCCGACGCGGAAGTGATGATCAATGGAAGATAGTTTCAAATAATGAGCATGTTCCGCGTTTACGTATAAGTAATTCTTACAAAGATTTGATGGCACAGGCTGCGACATCCATTGAAGTTCGCGACTATATTCGAGATAAAATTCGTTCTGGTAAATTTCTTATAAAAAGTATTCATCAGAGACAGTCAACTATAGTCAGCATTGCCAATGAAATTCTAAATCGACAATCAGAATTCATGGAGCATGGGGCTTCCCATCTAAGGCCGATGACCATGGCTCAGGTAGCTGAGGCGGTTGGAGTGCATGAAACAACTATTAGTCGAGGAGTTTCAGGGAAATACATTGAGACACCTCATGGAGTGCTGGAGATGAAATATTTCTTTACAGCAGGCCTAAATTCTAGCGATGGATTAAGCTTAGCCAATACGAGTGTAAAAGAGATGCTTAACGATCTTGTTAAAAATGAGGAACCAAGTAAACCTCTCTCTGATGAGGCTTTAGTAAAGATATTTAAAGAGAAAGGAGTGAAAATCGCTCGTCGAACTGTAGCTAAATATCGTGCAGAATTGAATATTTTGCCATCGCACCTACGACGAACCTATTAGTCTTTACAATTGCGATTTTCCGGTTGCCAAGCTTCATTGACGTGGGAATAATGATCTTTTACTTATCTGACAATGAGAAAACCAATAGCTTTAATTTTGACTGGAATTGCCTTTGCTATTCATGGAATGGCTGCTCAGGCTGATTTTGCGAAATCGATTCAAAGCGTTTTAGAGGCGCGCTGTGTTGATTGTCACGGATCAAAAAAACAAAAGGGTGACTTGAGGTTAGACTCCTTGAAGGAGGCTTTGTCTGTTATCAAACCTGGCGCATCTGGTGATAGTGAACTTTTCAAGCGAATCACTCTACCTGCTAGTCATGAAGACGTTATGCCCCCAAAGGGCGACCCGTTAACTAAGGAAGAGGTAAATAGCTTCAAATCTTGGATTGATGGAGGTGCTAAATGGCCGGAGGGTCTAGCGCTATTGAGTGTTAAAGAGAGGGCAGAATTGAAGGCAGCTGCCAGCCGTCTTCCTCGTCCTGAAATAAAGGCCGTAGCTGTTTCAGATGCTGAAAAAAAAGCTATTGCTAAACTAAGTTCTGGAGAAGGGATTGGAGATGAGTCGGCTGCACCTCTCGTTATGGCCTTGGCGCAGGATACTCAATTGATTTATGCCAACTTTCGTTTGATTGGTAAAAATGTTGAAGATAAACACATTACTCCGCTTTCAAACATTACAAATCTAAATGAACTGGATCTATCTAACACAAAGATTTCTGGTGCTGGTTTAGCAACTATTAAAAACAATAAGAGTATAACTAAATTAAGTTTAGCTAATACAGTTGTTGATGATGCAGCATTAAAACATATTGAAGGTCTGACTAACCTCATGTCCATAAACTTGTATAATACTAAAGTTACTGATGCAGGTTTGGCTGTGCTCAAAAACATGAAGTTTCTGAGAAAAGTGTATGCTTGGAAGAGTGGGGTTACTGAGAATGGGGCGGCTGAATTAAAGAAAGCGCTTCCTAATGTAGACGTTAACCTTGGCTTCAAACTCGCCAAGGTAGAGCCAAAGAAAGAGGAGAAGAAAGAGGAGGTTAAGCAGGTTTCTTTTAATAAAAAATGCCCGGTAAGTGGAAAAGATGTTGATCCGACTAAACTTTTTACCATCAACTTCTGCTGTGATAATTGTCTTGGCAGCTTTACTAAGGAACCAGCCAAACACATTGCTAAAGTCAAGGGGCCAGATAACAAGAAGTGTCCGATTAGCGATAAAGATGTTGATGCATCTAAAAAGTTTGTAATCGGTTTTTGTTGCGGTAATTGCCTTGGCAGTTTTACTAAAGATCCATCTAAGCACATCGCTAAAGTTAAAAAATAAGCCTGAATATTTTTTCTGAACCCCGGCTTAAAAGCCGGGGTTTTTTGTATTCATTTAACCAAGTACTCTTGCTGAAAGGCGTACTAACAGCTATTTTAATCAACAGCTTAACTTATATGGATGATTTACAGGAGCAGTTTGATGATGCGACATATGCCTTTAGTCAGGGTGATTACGATGCTGCAGCTAAAGGTTTTGAAGATATATTGCTGTTAGATGATAACCATTTTGATGCAAGGATGTCGTACAGCATGGCTTTATGTCGATTGGGAAATCTGGAGCGCGCTATTGAAGAAGGCCACAAGGTTGAGGTAATGCGTCCAGATGATCAAATGGTACATACTAATTTATCTTTATATTATGTGAAAATTGGGAATAAAGATGCTGCTGAACATCACGGATTACAATCGAAGATAGCCTCTTGGAAACAACCTGCGAATGATTCATCCTCTGATATAAATGATCAAAGTGAATTGCAGATGAATAAGCCTAAAGTGGAGTCTTTTAAATTACCCGGTAAGTTTCCTGATATGCCATGGCGAAAGAGCCGAAATGATGACAAAGAAGTTGGAGATGAAAATGGCTGAAAATTTTTTAAAAGTAGCAGATATTAATGAGTTGCAAGAAGGCAGGGGTATTCAAAAAGTTGTCAATAATCGTGAGATAGGATTGTTTTGCGAAGATGGCCAAGTTTTTGCAATAGATGGAGAGTGCCCTCATGTCGGAGGTCCTCTGGGGGAGGGTTTTGTTGAGGAAGGTAAGGTTTATTGTCCATTGCATGGCTGGCCTTTTGATTTAAAGACCGGCAAGTGTTTGACAAATTCTCGAGCCAAGGTTGAATGTTTTTCAACTAAGGTAAAAGATGGCGAGGTGTTTATTAGTTTATCAGAATAACTTATAATAATGAAATCAGCATTTGAATTAGCTATGGAGCGCTTGGAAAAAGAGTCTCCGACACAAGAGTTAACAGAAGATCAAAAGGCCAAATTGTCTGAGCTTAGTAAGGTTTATGAGGCTAAGATTGCGGATAAGGAGCTTTTCTTAAATAGAGAGATCGCTAAGGCTGAAGAGGCTGGTGAATTTGAGCAAATAGAACAACTAACAAAACAGTTAGCTAGCGATCGAAAAGTTCTTGAAGAAGAACTTTCTCAGAAGAAAAACGAAGTGCGTGATAGTTAGTCGGTTTTATTATTAGAGTTACTAAATAAGGAGAGTGCGGCGATCATTAGTGAGTGGCTGATTGTTCCATTGGAAATAAGTTTTGGAATATTTTTTATAGGAACCAAGCGAATAGCTAGATCTTCGCCTTCATCAAATTCTGTTTTATGTTTAAGTTTTGAATTTCTTATCACGAATGTGTGAACCTTATTATTCATGATAGCTGGATTAGCATAAACTAAACCAACAAATTCTGGACTTTCCCCTGAATAACCAGTCTCCTCTCTCAATTCTCTTGGAGCAGTCTCTACTGGTATTTCTCCAGGATCAATCATTCCACCAGGTAATTCGAGTTCAATTAGGCTTGTTCCTTGCCTATATTGTTCGACCATTACTAATTCATCATCTTTTGTAATTGCAATGACATTGCACCAATCGACAGATTCAATAACATAAAAATTACGTTTTTTTCCAGTTCTTGGGGAAGTTCGATTATCTGAACGGACCTTAAATATTTTAAAATCACCAACAATTTCACTGCTATTCAAATGCCAAGGCTTAATGCTGGTATTTTTAGTTGGCATTCGTTTTATCTTGTGCAGCCCAGCCTTGGCTCATGAGGCTTATTAGATATGCCAAGGATTCCGGTTGGGTTTGATTTCGTTCCTTGGCTAATTGGAGCGAGCGCTTGGTTAATTGATGAGACATTTCAACAGACCTTGATTCTGGACATCCCAAGTTAATCAAGAGCTTAGCTAAATCTTCATTATTAACCATTTCGCTCATCTAGATATTTAGCTGAAGTTAGTCAAGAAATTCGGATACTAGTAACTTCGATACGTTCTTTGGGTTTACTGTTTTCTCCGCTATTGCTTGTTTCGACAGGGGTTTCGCCAATAGAGCTTAGTACATCGTCACCTGAGCTTAGGGATCCAAATGCAGTATATTGTCCATCGAGAAAGTTTGCTTCAGCGAGACAAATAAAAAACTGACTGCCTGCAGAATCTGGATTTGAAGAACGTGCCATCGAAATTACTCCTCGAACATGAGGGTGATCACTAAACTCTGCTTTGATTGTATGTCCTGGCCCACCAGTTCCCCATAGGTCTTCTAGAGCTTGATCTTTGGTTTGTGGGTCGCCTCCTTGGACCATGAAACCAGCCATAATCCGATGGAAACATGTGCCATCGTAAAAACCATCATTAGCAAGTTTAGTAAAATTTTCCACTGTTCCGGGGGCTACTTCATTCCATAGTTCAATAGTTATTTCGCCTTTAGTAGTTACAATAGTTGCAATAGTATTAGTCTTTTCACTCATAATAAATTATTTGGCTAATGAAACTTCAGTTTTTGTTGGAAAGTTTTTTGGTAGAGATTGGGTTACTTTGCCAGTTGCTAGCCATTCTGCTGATCGGTTCAGTGTTGTTATGAAGCCTACGCATTGAATTGATTTTCCATTTTCATGGCCCATTGGGGTATGGAAAATAAGTCCTTTACCATATTTGATGGTAATCATCATAGGTTCGTGGCGTTTGCTTTTAGCACTATATGCAGTTGCAAGAATATCCATATTTTCAGCTGGACCACGTAGTGAGTCATAAAGCTCATCCTTGGCATGGAGCCACTCAGAAGGCATGCCTTTAGTAATAGGGTGATCAGTTTTTCGAACGATTATTTTGAAGGGGTGTTGTGGACCATGGCTTCCTCCGCGTCCAGGCTGACTGTTACGAACAATTTTACCTTGGTCATCGTAGTAAACATATGGGCCATTTTTTTCAGTGCGCCCCCCCCAGCCACCAAGCCCAATCATTTTATTGTACTCAAGCCAATTCGGGAAAGAATTGTCGGCAGCATGAACAACAATGAAACGGCCGCCGTTTTTCATGTATTTTTCGAAAGATTGCTGAACGGGTTTAGGCCAATCCTCCCCATTATAATTGCTAACAATAACATCATATTCTGAGAAAGCAGGACGAAATTGATCCCATTTAGTTTTAAATATTTTTCTAATTTGTTTTGCGGCTTTTTCGGCTTGCTCTTTTTGACTCTCATTAAGATTTTTTGGGGGACGAGGTGCTCGAGGGGGGGAAGTGATAACATCTACCTCAAAAAGTTCGGTTTTTTCCATCTGAACCTTCATGTAAGGGGTCATAGCAGCCCAGTTGTGATTGTTCTGGCCGTCTATATAAAGGATACTGATCTTTCCAGCTAATGCTGGGGTTGTTATGGTAGTAAGTGCTATTGCACTTACGATAGATAATTTCATTAAACCAGCTAAAGGGTTCATCTGTTAGACGTTGACGGGAGTGTGTCACCTTCGCAAGTCAAAAGCCGAGTGCTGGACTCGTTGATTTTACTCGGGCAATCTCTTTTTTTAATCTGAAGTGAATAAATTAAGCCCATCAAGATTGTTGTTAGCTTTGGTACTTGGTTTCGCTTGGGCTTTAGCCTTTCCGGAACCCGGATGGTCAGGCTTGGCTTGGTTAGTACCAGGGACTCTACTAGTATTAGTTTCTGGGATAAATGGCTGGCGTTTATTTGGCCTAGCTTTTCTGGCGGCTTTGGTTTTTCGTTTAGTTTCATTAAGGTTTTTACTCAATATTCCACATGTTCCTGGCGCTTTTAGTGGTTGGCTAGCGTTAAGTATTTATTCGGCATTTTTTCCAGCGATTTGGGTGTCATTGTGTGGGATATGCTTTCGTTTTGAATTAAGGATAGACCAGTGGCCTTGGTTTAAACGCTTTTGCTTTGGATTATTTGTGTCAGCTCTTTGGGTTGGTATAGAGATGTTTCAAGCTCGATTACTAGGTGGTTATCCGTGGAATTTTCTTGGTGTTACGCAATTTGAAAATAAACCTTTAATTCAAATAGCTTCAGTAACAGGTGTTTACGGCGTTTCATTTTTAATTGTTTGGCTTTCAGTTAATTTGTTATTTGCAGTAATTCAGATTCGAAAAAAAACAGTTAGTCCTTGGGGCTGGGCGTCTGATGTCGTGGTGCCTTGTTTGTTTCTAATGGTCTCATGTGTTTTTGGATTATTTCGTATTGGATCTTTTGAGGAAGGGAGTACAAGATATAAATTTGCTGTGGTTCAACCAAGCATCCCACAGCGGTTAATTTGGTCATCAGGTAGTGAGGAGGCTCGTTTAGACAAGGTGCTTGAACTTTCTGAGTTTGCGCTACTATCAAAACCAGATTTTTTAGTTTGGCCAGAATCTAGCGCGCCGATTACACAAGAAAAATGGCCGAAGCTAAAGCAGATGCTACTATCTGAAAATGTACCTCTAATTTTGGGTGTTGATGATGTAGAGAAAGACTTGGATTCCGAAAAAATTAATTACTATAACAGTGCAGCTTTTGTGCCTGTAGATGGCAAGCTCCCTATAGTTTATAGAAAACGTCGTTTGGTAATGTTTGGAGAGTATATTCCTTTAGAGAGTTTGTTTCCTTTCATTAAGTATCTATCCCCGATCGGAGGTAGTTTTTCAGAAGGTAAAATGTCTGTTCAATTTCCACTAAAAGATCAGGAGCTAACTATGGCTCCAATTATTTGTTTTGAAGACTCGTTTCCACACGGGGTGCGCGAACATGTGTTGCCTGAAACAAGTTTGATTGTGAATTTAACTAATGATGGTTGGTTTGGGAAAGGTCCTGCTCAATGGCAACATGCGGCAAATGCTGTTTTTCGCACTATTGAGAACGGTATTCCTATGGTGCGAAGTTGTAATAATGGATTATCTTGCTGGATTGATTCTTTTGGCCAAGTACGTCGCTTTTTTGGAGAGGAAAGTGGTGATATATATGGGGCCGGGTTTGCTGTATTTGAAATTCCAATTCTAAAATCTCGCAATTCGACATTTTATAATAAATATGGCGATATTTTTGGCTGGTTTTGTTTAGGTATTAGCTTTGTTTCAGTACTAGCTATTTTTGCTAAGCGAAGACTACACACGGGTAAAGAAATCAGTTAGAGTGATGCCCGCTTTTGTTATTTTATGATTCCAAAAGAGATACTTAAAAAAATTCGGCAAATTGAATTACGCACCAAGCGGTTAGTAACTGATACTTTAGCCGGCCAGTATCATAGTGCTTTTAAAGGTCAAGGTCTGCATTTTGAAGAGGTTCGTGAATATTCTCCTGGGGATGAGATACGTTCAATTGATTGGAATGTAACGGCTAGAATGAATCAGCCTTTCGTAAAGGTTTACTCTGAGGAGCGAGAATTAACTCTGATGTTGTTGGTAGATCTAAGCGGCTCTGGTTTCTTTGGTTCTGTAGAGCAAACTAAGCGAGAGGTGGCAGCTGAGATAGCTTCAGTGCTGGCCTTTTCGGCAATTCGTAATAATGATAAGGTCGGTTTAATTTTATTTACTGACAAGGTCGAGAAATTTGTTCCTCCAAGAAAAGGTCGTTTTCATGTGTTGCGAGTAATTCGAGAAATCCTATTTTTTGAACCGCAAAATAGAGGTACTAACTTGAATGGCGCATTAGAGTTTCTTGGGCGAGTTGTTCCGAGGAAAGCAATAACAGTTTGCGTGTCTGATTTTCTGGGGCAGACTAATCCTAGTCGTCAGATGATGGATATGCATTTGCGTCGACATGTTGTTCTTTCAGAGACCTTATCACAAACCTCTGCTATTGCTTTACGGCAGGCAAATCGAAGACATGACGTAGTAGCTGTTCAAATAACAGATCCCCGTGAATTGAATTTGCCCAATGTTGGTTGGGTTGTTCTACAAGATGCGGAAACGGGGCAGACCGTTGAAATAAATACAGGAGACAAGAGAAGGAGAGAGGCGTACGAAAAAAGACAAGCCGATGCGCAAGAAGAATTATTAAAGTTATTCCGTGTGTCGGGAATTGACTCCATTCAACTGAGAACTGATGAGCCCTATGCCTCGGCTTTAGAATATTTTTTTGAGATGCGTTCCAAGAGGCGTTATCTGGCAGCTTGATAATCGTGACTAACACCAATACTTCTGCATTAATATTACCGGATCCTAATGGTTCTGTAGATATGTCTGGGGAGGCTTTGGATATTCGTGATATTAAAGGTGTTGTTGATGTTCCTTCTGGCAATGAGTGGCTTTTTTTTATATTTGCCTTATTTGGTGTTGCGATTGTTGTTTTTATCTCTATTTGGATTATTCGTCGCCACTTGGCAAAGCGCAGTGAAAAGTCAGTTTTAATTCCTCCTCAGCCACCGCATATTTTAGCTTGGAACAAGCTACAAAGTTCACTTGATTTAATTCATGATGCTGATCTTTTTTGTACGGATGTTTCCTTAATTATTAGAGTATATCTTGAGGGTAGATTCGATCTCCAGGCCCCTGACCGAACTACAGAGGAGTTTTTATTTGAGTTGCAGACTAGCAAATACTTAGACGATTCACATAAAGATTTACTGGGGGATTTTCTTAGTGAGTGTGACTTAGTGAAGTTCGCTAAGGCAGAGCCACCTGAAAATGAATTGCGACGCTTGCATGAAGCAGCTGGACGTTTGGTTGGTGAGACTCAGCCGAGATTTGAAAAAACTAAAAATGATTTAAAAGAGGAGAATAGTCTCTGATGCGATTAGAAAGTCCATGGTGGTTGTTGTTGCTGCTATTATTGCCTCTTCTCGATTGGATGCGTAAGCGCTGGTTTGGAGGGCAGCCATCATTAATGTTCTCATCTGTGCAATTACTTCGAGGAATCACTGCCTTGAGTAAGCCAAAGTCTGGTCTGTTACTAAATTTTTTGAGGTGGAGCGCTTTGATTTTTTTTGTAGTTGCCATGGCCCGCCCACAATGGGGTGAAGGGGTAGAGAAAATTAAGGCTAGCGGAATCGATATTGCTGTAGCGTTTGATTTATCTGGTAGTATGTTAGCTGAAGATTTTCAACTTAACGGAGAGAGAGTAAATCGTGCGACGGTTGCAAAAAAAGTTTTGAAAGGGTTTGTCGAAGATCGACCAGCAGATCGAATAGGATTAGTTGCATTTGCAGGTCGTGCTTATATTGCGGCTCCTCTTACATTGGACCATGAATTTCTAATGACAAATCTTAATCGCTTAGAAGCAGGGAGTGAGGCTATTGAAGATGGAACGGCGATAGGTTCTGCGATAAGTGCTGGTTTGAATCGCCTGCGTAATTTGGATTCTGAGAGTAAAGTAATTATTTTAATGACTGATGGGCAAAATAATTCCGGAGCTGTCAATCCATTAACTGCAGCTGAAGCAGCTGAATTACTTGGAGTCAAGGTTTACACTATAGGAGTAGGTACTATTGGTATGGCACCTATGCCATATAAAGATGTTTTTAATCGAAAGCGCTACAGGAGCGTCGAAGTTAATATCGATGAAGAAACATTAAAAAAAATTGCTGAACGGACTGGTGGTAAATATTTTCGAGCAGATTCCAGTCGTAAATTAATGGAAATTTATAATGACATTGATGAATTAGAAAAAACTGAAGTTGAAGTTGAAAGGTATTTTAATTACGACGAATTATTTTATTACTTTGTTTTAGTGGGTTTGGTCTTGTTGTTGCTTGAGTTAATTCTTGCCAATTCTGTTTGGCTAAAGCTTCCATAATATTTTTGTATAGCTTGCGGGTTTAGGGATGACACATATAATAAACACCTTAATTATAATGGTTTACTCCAACTTTTTTGAGTGAGTTTATGTGCAAGACACTTTAAGAACTAAAGCTCCTGAGCTTGTTGTTTTAAAATAGTGAATTTAATCAGTTTAAATTTTATATTAAGATCATGAAATTTTTTTTTATGATCTTAATGACTTTGATTTTTTTCATTCATACTGTGTGTCCTTCTCAAGATTCAAATGATTTAGATCCTTTAATCGAGCTGATAGGGGAATCAAGTGATGCTCAATTACATTTAGATGTTTTGAAGGGCATCTTGGAGGCGTTAAAGGGACAGCGGGATGTTGAGGAACCAAAGGCTTGGCCAAAGATTACAAAATTTTTGAGGGAGAGTCCTTTGGCTGAAGTTCGTGAATTATCACATTTGCTCTCTCTAAAGTTCGGCAGTCAAATTGCTTTAGTTGATTTACGAGATTTATTAGTAAATAAATCCGTTAGTTCGGTGAAGCGCATCCGTGCTTTGAATTCCCTATTGGAAGCTAAGGATGTTCAATTACCGGTTCTATTAATTGATCTAATCGATGATTTGGCTTTGCAGCAGCAAGCCATTATAGCTTTGGCAGCATTTGATAAACCAGAAATATCTAAAGCTATATTGCATTATCTTCCAAAATTGAAACTGCAAGCTAGGAGAGATGCACTCTCAACTATGGCATCACGATTGACGTATGCTTCGGTTTTAATGGCTGCTATCAATAAGAAAATCATCGACGCTAAAATACTAACGGCAGAAATTGTGAGGCAGTTGCGAATGCATAATGATTCAAATATTAATCAACAGCTTGATAGGCTTTGGGGAATCAGTCGTTCTTCGTCTAAAACGAAGCTTGATGAAATTAAAAAATATAAGCGTATCGTTGGGATGAGAAGTAATAGGCCAGGCAATTTATCTAATGGTAGAGCTTTATTTAATCGGGTTTGTGCATCGTGCCATAAATTATATGGTATGGGAGGTGATATTGGTCCCGACATAACCGGATCAGACAGGAAGAACCTTCATTATATTTTATCCAACATAATTGATCCTAATGCTGAAATTCCAAATGATTATCGAACTTCAGTAATTCGAATGAAAGATAATCGTGTAATGGTTGGCTTAATTCGTAGTCGCGAACTTAAAACAATTACAGTTGTTACTCCAAATGAAGAAATAACTTTACTTAGAAATGATGTGGCAAAAATCGATTCACAAAATTTTTCTATTATGCCTGAAGGTTTGATTCAAGTATTCAGTGATCAAGAGCTAATAGATTTAATTTCTTATTTAGAGGGAAATGAGCAAGTTCCTTTACCATGAGAGAAATTCTAAATTATGGCTGTTACTTGTCCTGAAAATAAGTCCCGTGGATTTTGGGCAGTAAGAACTCCTTTTGCCCCTAGCCGATGTCCATTCTTTTACGGTTGGGTTATTGTTTTTGCTGCAACCATCGGATCGATATTCAGCATTCCCGGCCAGACTATGGGATTTAGTGTTTTCACTGATGTATTAATCGAAGAGCTTGGATTGACCCGTGTGGAGTTAAGCTCGGCTTATTGTTTAGGAACAGTTGCCAGTGGCCTTACTTTACCTTGGCTGGGGCGTTTGTTAGATCGTTGGGGAGAACGGCGAATGGCAGTAGCTTCAGTTATTGCCACTGGCTTAGTTTTATTCTACCTGGCCAATTGTGATTCAGTTAGCAAATTACTTGGTCAATTAATGCCGGCAAGTATAGCAGCTTTTGCTGTGATCTCTCTAGGCTTTTACATGATACGCGCTGCCGCTCAGGGGGTTCTCTCAATGACATGTCGTAACGCAATTGGAAAATGGTTTGATCATAAAAGAGGTTTAGCTTTGGCTATTAGTGGTGTTCTAGTTTCTTTTTGCTACTCATTCGCTCCTCGAGGACTGGATTGGATGATTAAAAAGTATGGCTTTGATGGGGCATGGTTAGTTATGGGAGCTTCAACAATTGTGATTATGGCACCTTTGGCTTGGTTATTGTTTCGAGATACCCCTGAGCAAGACGGGTTGGAAATGGATGGAGGAAAGGTCTCAGATAAGGGTTCTTCGAATCCTGATTTACATATCCATGTTGATTTTACTCGTCGAGAAGCTCTACGTGATTATTCGTTTTGGGTCTTCAATTTTACTTTTTCGTTTTATGGATTATTTGCAACAGCTTTTACTTTTCATATCTTGTCATTAGCAAAAGATTACAATTTTGAAAATGAGAGGATTTTATCGCTATTTATTCCAATTGCAGCAATCAGTGTAATAACTAATTTAATTTTTGGTTCTATTAATGCTCGTTTGCGTTTGAAGTGGCTATTATTTGTGATGAATCTTGGAAGCTTATCGGCAACACTTGGAATGTTGTTTCTTGATAGATCTGAAGGAGTATTAGGATATGTACTTGGCAATGGTATTGCTAGTGGTGGTTTCGTTAGTTTAACTGGCATTGTATTTCCTCGATTCTATGGCAGAAAGCATTTGGGTGCTATCAGTGGGGTTAACATGTCGGCTATGGTGATAGCCAGTGGCCTAGGCCCTTTACTCTTTGGATTATGCCATCATTATTCAGGCAGTTATCGCTTGATATTAATTATAAGTGCATTCTTTCCTATGTTTTTAGCATTGTTATCTATTGCAGCCGATAATCCTCAACGGAAATTCGAAAAACATTGAAGAACACTAAGAAGTATTAAGGGGGAAGAAAATGGAGCCAGTTGTCAGATTCGAACTGACGACCGTTCGATTACAAATCGAGTGCTCTACCAACTGAGCTAAACTGGCTTTTCCTCGAAAGGAGGCGGAAAAATGCCTATTTCATTAAAGTTAATCAAGTGTTTTCTTTTTTAAATGATATATTGTTCTAATTTATATGAGAATGAGTTTCATTATCATTAATAAAGTGGTAGAATAAATTCCTATGAGAGGTTTGTTAGAAAAAATATTTATCATCTCCTTATCTTTGATCGGCTTTACTGTTCAATCAGCAGAAGAGGAGAAAAAAATAGGACCAATCAAAATTGTCATTGAATCGAATGATTTAATGAAATTTGACAAGAGTTCAATTAATGTTGAAAAAGGAAAAGCATACGAAATTACACTTAAAAATGTTGGGAAACTTCCAAAAGTGGCAATGGGGCATAATCTTATCATATTAAAACCCGGTATAAATGCATTAACTTTTGGCCAAGCTTTAATTACTAAATATGGTGCAACGGTTCAAAATGAATGGAATCCAGTGAAGGGTAGCATGCTTATATTAAAACAAACAAAGATGCTCGGACCTGGTGAGCAAGAAACACTGAAAATCAAATTCGATAAAAGTGGGGCATATCATTACTTGTGTTCGTTTCCAGGACATTTTGGTCAAATGCGGGGAATAATAAATGTTAAGTAATTAATTGTTTTTGATATAATTATGAGCAAAGAGATAACAATATTTTATGGAACTGAAACTGGAAACTCTCAGGAGTTAGCTGAAAAAGCAGAGAGTATTCTTGGTAAAGAAGGTTACAAAATTAATGTATCAAATTTAGAGGACACGAACCCTGATGATCTATTAAAAATCAAATTATCATTATTCATTGTTAGCACTTGGGGCGAAGGGGATCCTCCCTTGGATGCTGAAGATTTTTATGAAACTTTAAAATCATGTGAATTGAAATTATCTAATTTGAGTTATGGTGTTATGGGTTTGGGTGATCGTAGTTACGAAATTTTCAACGGATTTGCAATAGATATAGACAATACATTAAATAAGTTGGGAGCTATACGAATTGGTGAACGAGTTGAAGCGGATTTAGATTACGAAGATGATTTTGATGGTTGGATTGCCGAGATGAAAAAATTGATTGGATGAAGAAATTAAATAATATTCTAATATTCAAATTTATACTTTTGGTCATTCACTTATTCGCTATTGGATGCGATAATGTATCCGATAAAAATGAAGTAATTTTTGATACCAACAAGATCCAAAAAATTGTTTTGAAAGAGGAGTCTTTTCCGAAAAAAACAAATATTTTAAATTCAAATTTAAGTTTTCAAAACGAAAAGCTTATCCACGAGGCTGCAGCTGATGGAGACATTTCTGCTGTTACAAAATATTTAGATTCAGGAATTAAGTTAAGTTCTGATTATGACATTAATAAAACGTATGGAGGGAACCCCTTGTTTAGTGCTGTTTTTAATGGGCACAACGAAATTGTCAAACTACTCATTTCAAGTGGTTCAGATATTAATTCTACGGATATCAATGGAGAAACGCCTCTTGATTGGGCGATTTCTAGAAATCATATTGAAACAGATTTACTTCTGCGTAAACACGGAGGTAAAACCAGTAAAGAATTGAAAACAATAAGTGATCCTTGACCCTTGGCGCCACATTCGATTTAAAAGATATCTGTCTGCTTTAAAGTTGAATTTTCACCCTATATAAATAAATCGAATTTTATGAGTTCGAATAATATATATAGACATCATTTTTAAGTCTGTAGAACATACCAGTCTAATTGTAAGCAAACTGTATTTGTAAACTTAAAAAGTGAAATGAAATTATATCTATTTCTTTTAGCAGCAATCGTATTCGAAGTTTTAGGGACAATGCTTTTGCCTGCTACTAAGAATTTTTCCAAAATTCTCCCATCAATAATTTTGTCTTGTTCTTACATTGCTTCTTTTTATTTTCTTTCACTCACGGTTGGTAAACTTCCGTTAGCTATTGTTTACTCAACTTGGGCTGGGTTGGGAGTATTTACTGTGGCACTATTGAGCTATTTCATTTACCAACAACATCTAAGGTGGCAGTCAGTGACTGGTTTATTTTTAATCGTGATTGGTGTTGTGATTGTTAATTTATATAAAGAGCAATTATAGAGAATAATAATTAAACTGATAAATGATATGTAAGACTTTACCTTTTTTTTAATGATATGATTTAAATTAAGTTCGTTTATTTCCAAAAAGAAGTTGAGTTTTGAGTCTTTTTTTCTAGTCTTTCTACGTGCGATTTGGTTTGCGCTGTACAGCTTTGGTCATCCTAGTATCGTCTTTTGTGATTTGGGGACTTAGTGGCTTCCATTGGGGCTGGACTAAGACGACTGTTACAGAAATGAAAACGGATGATATCACGGGACTAGAATATCCTGTAACGGTTAACAGTTTCGTTTTTGGCATAGAGATGCTTGGGGCTTTTGTAATAATTGCATGCATTTTTATTGGCGTATCATTCGCGTTTAAAAAAAATATTAATTAAAATGATAAATAATAACTTTTCAGGTTGGGTGCTGTGTGTTGCTTTTGTTGCTTGCTTTGTATCAACAATCAATTCTGAGCCTATTGAATTTGATTTTAAGGACCCTAAAAAGGTTAACAACGCCTTATTTCTTTTAGACGCTCCTCTTGAATCTATTTCGGGCACAGCAACTGGAATTTCAGGAAAAATTATGTTTGACCCTGAAAAGCCAGCAGCAACCAAAGGTAAGATTATTTTAGATGCAACTTCCCTTCATGTTGACAATTCAGTTATGAAGAAACACATGCTTGATAAAGGTTGGATGGATGTTGCAAACCATCCTGAAATCCATTTTGTTGCTGAAAGTTTTACCAATGTAAAAGTTAATGGTTCTAAAATTCAAGCGAAAGCCGTTGGTGAATTTTCCATGAAAGGTGTTACAAAAAAAGTTACTGTTCCGGTTACTTTAACTTTCTTAAAAGGGATGCTTGCTAAGCGTAATCGTGTTCCTGGTGACTTACTTGTTTTGCGATCTGATTTTAAGGTTAAACGATCTGATTATAATATCAATTCTGGTAATAATGAGGAAAAGGTTTCTGATGAGATTGAAATCAAGCTCAGGGTTGCCGGAGCTGCTCCAACTAAGTAAATAATAATTCAAATCTAATAATGATTTAATATTTTTTTGAATTATCTTTTCAAGGTTAACAAAAAAATTTGACGAGTTTTACCATCTTTGCTCACGCCAGGAACTAAAATTTGATCATTGTTTCGATTCCAGCAAGGTGAGGGGTCCTGTCGTAAATCCCCAGATTGCCAATGCCCGATATTGAAACCCTCTGTTCTTGCATGTGAGCCGCTTTCACGGTCAAAAATTGTGTAATAATTAGATTTCTTTTTTTTGTCTTTATGGCCGTTAATAAAAAGTTTCCCGTTTGGTGAAAGTGCAATGTCCCCCTCGGGGTCAGGGAAAATTTCTGGAGAACCCAAACTTCCAACAATAATTTGATTGTTGGTGTCGAAAATAATTTGCCTTTCTTTTTGCCGTCCAATCATTCGATGCCCATAGTCCCATTCAGGATGTCCACCTATATGGATGCGATTGGAGTTGAGATGGCTTGTGTCGATATTGAAAACGAATGGGTGGTTTATTCTTTCACCTTTTTGTCCACTCCAGCCGGCACGTGCAAAAAAGAAAATCCGATCTCCTTCTCGATTAGGAAGAGAATGGTTAATAAACAAATGACTTGAGGTAATGTTTTTGCCAACAGATTGGAGTTCTTTCGCCATTTGATAAAATGAAACAATTAAGTTTTTCTTTCCAGATAGTATATTAACTTTGAATAGGCCATCATCTTTAGGGTGGGCAATATTGTTTGTCCAATCCCATGCATCTTTATAACCGGTTACGGGTCTTAGTCTAGCCATCCGGGCATAGTTAAGGCCAAGAAACCAGACTCCATTTTGATTCACTCCACCGTTTCCAATAGGAGTATCTGTAAAGCGGTACTCTCTGATCCTTTTGTTTTTTTCTATATCATAAAGAACACAAAAGACCTTGCCTGTCTTAAGATCTCGATCATTAAAGAAAAACTGTGTTTCTTGATTTGCTGGATTCCAATAAAACATTGTTCCTTGTTGAGGATTCCATCCGTGTGACTGGTCTAACACTTTGATTTGAAATTCTTTATGAGTATCAATTAATACAACGTTAGCAGGATCATTTTTTCCTGGCATACGGTCATGAAAATTGGTTTGTAAAGCTACAATATATCGTCCACTTCGATTCCATGGTATGTTTTGAACATGGCCTATATATCCAAAGAAATGAGTCATTGGGCCATGTGTGATTTGTTTGACTTCTATTTGGAATGCATCGCCTTTAACAGGGTTTAACCAAGTGAATACAAAAAAGCTTAGAAGTATAAAATAATAGCGCATTGGAAATCTAAATTTTAAATTGATTTATAAATTCGGGGGGCGTCTCAATCATAAAAACTCTTTCTTGGAATTATTTATTTGGTTCTGATATTTCCTCTGGCTTATCAATTTGAGTTTCCTTGATTAGTTTGCCTTCCTCAAACAAGGCGGTTCGGATTTTTTTTCCGTTTTTGTCCCATGCAAACCATTCTCCAGTTCGCATTCCCATATCATATGAACCTTCTTGTTCTAATTCGCCGTTTTCATGAAACCGTTTAATTTTTCCGTGAGGCATTCCTTCTTTGTATTCCCATTCGACAGCTTTGACTTGATTGGTGTGCCAAAAAACTTGGAGGCCATCTGGTTTTCCGTTGACAAAAGTTCCAACTTTGTCTGGCTTTCCATTATCGAACCACATTCTCCATAAACCATTGCGTTTGCCGTCGGCGAATTCACCTTCAGTTTGTTTGTTGCCATTGAGATGCCAAACAGTATTGGTTCCATAAGGTAACCCGTTGGTAAATGTCATTTGCAGCTTAACTATACCGTTAGTATGATAATCAAGTTCCATACCGGTAAATAGATTTGTTGTGCCTCGTAAATACCAAAGGCCATTCTTTTTGATGAGCTCTTCCTCCTTAACAATTTGCATTCCGTTGGTAGACTGAAGTGTTTGTTGTGTTTCAGGAGCGACAGGAATTGAGGAGATATTTTCTAGTGTTTTCTCGGGAGGCTGGGGTGTGCAGCCTGAAGCGACAAAGCTTATTAAGGCAGATAAATTTAAAAGGAGGCTTTTTTTTGTTAATTTCATGATAGCAACCGCGTTCAGAGAATGCCGTCGAAGTCTCTGGGTGAAAAACAAATTCTCTATATTCTTTGACTGAATAAGATGGAGTTCGAACGGTAGTTTGGGCAAAACTTACCTCTGTCTGTGTGTATCTATTTTCAGTTTAACAATAATTTTGCATACACTTTGCTTGTTAGAGCAGCGGTTGTCTTGTTTTTTTGTAGTCTTCAAGCTCTTGGCCAGTCCCGTGAAGGGAGCTTTACTAATCATACAGAGGTGTCTCCCTCGATTGCTGGATCCAAAAGGTTTGAAATAGTTTCATCTATCCAAAGTGGAATTACTTTCACTAATTATCTGACTGGTCTGGAGTATTACAAGAATATGGTTGCTCACAATGGCGCTGGGGTGGCTGTAGGAGACGTGAACGGGGATGATTTAGCAGATGTGTTTTTATGCAATATCCAAGGGGCTAATGCATTGTATTTAAATGAGGGGGATTTTCGTTTTAAGGATGTTTCTGGCCCCCAGGAAATGAAAGATGTTATCAGCACGGGTGCTACCTTGGTGGATGTAGATGGTGATGGAGATAAAGACTTGCTCGTTAACGGGGTTCAGATTGGCACTCGTTTGTTTTTGAATGATGGGGCAGGTGGATTTGAACAAAGTAAGAATTCAGGATTGGAGAGTTCTGGGACAACAACTTCAATGGCGCTAGCTGATATTGATGGTGATGGTGATTTAGATTTGTACGTTGCGCATTATATAGACTGGATGCATTTGGCTGACCCTACAACTCGTTTTGAGTATTCTAGGCGTGGTGATCAACTAATGGTCACAAGAATTAACGGGGAATCAACTTTGAAACCAAGATGGAAGAATCGCTTTACAGTTTCAACCACTGGACGAGTCAGAGAATTACCTGAAGCGGATCGGCTTTATATCAACAACGGTGATGGTTTTTTTCGGGATGTTTCAAATGAAAAAAGATTTTCTATAGATGGGATGCCCCGACCGCTTACCTCATTTCGTGAGTGGGGCTTAGCCGTTACTTTTCGAGATGTTAATAATGACTTTTTACCTGACCTTTATGTTTGTAATGATTTTGCCAGTCCGGATCGGTTTTGGATTAATAAGGGCAGTGGCCAGTTCGAATTAACAAGCTACAAAAATATTCGGCACACTAGCCGATCGTCGATGGGGGTGGATTTTACAGATCTTAATTCTGATGGGGTGCCAGATTTTATGCTGCTAGATATGCTGGACCCAAATCGTGCTCGTAGATTAGTGCAGCTAGAAAAAGAAGTGGAAAGATCCAACCGATTATTGGACTGGATGTATGTGCCTCGCTTCAATCGCAACGTATTGATGGTATCTCAAGATGGGCCTTTGTGGTTTGATACTGCTTACTATTCAGGGGTAGAGGCTAGTGCTTGGTCATGGAATATCCGTTTTGTAGATGCTGATTTGGATGGAGATGATGACATGTTAGTTACCAATGGATTCGCTTTTGACACTATGGATATAGATGCCAGTTTAAAGCTTAAATCCATACAAAAGACGAGCCGTAAAGATGCTCGTTCACTTTATGAGCTAAAAAAATTACAACCTCCGTACAATTCTCCTAATCAATTGTTTCGTAACGATGGTCAGTTGAGATTTGTAGAGTCTGGTGCAGTATTTGGTTTTGCGCACAATGGAATTACATATGGTTTAGGTGTTGCGGATTTTGATAATGATGGCGATTTGGATTTCATCACGAACAACCTCAATGAGCAACCGTCGCTTTACAGAAACACTTCCCAAGAACCAAGAATCCAAATCCGCCTTAAGGGGGGAGTAGGTAGTAAAATAAGTTTACGACATGCTGATGGAATTACAGTTAGAGAGGTTTTTTCAGGGGGAGGGTATTTGAGCAGTGATAGTGGGGAAGTGGTTTTTGCAATGAACATTTCAGGTGAAAAAGTTAGAGAGGCTTCTCTTGAGGTTGAATGGTCAGATGGTTCAAAAGTCGCTCATTTAACTAACCCGAAACCTAATACTATTTATCGTTTTAAAAAGAATACGCTTCAAAAAAAATATTCCGTTCAGGAAAATCCTTTGGATAAAAAAATGTTTCTTCAGAAAGTTGATGCAATTGCGTTTCGGCATTTTCCAAATTTAACGAAGGACTATGACGAGAACCCATTTCTACTCAAACGTATAAGCGCAACGGCACCTCCTGCGAGATTAAGAGACTTTGATAGCAACGGGTGGTTGGATCTTGGCTTTCATTTGCCTAGGAGTGGGGCTGTCCAAGTTTTTCTAAATCAAGGTGGTGAAAATTTCACCCCTTTGGCTTCTAAGTATAATGACCCTAATGGGTTAATGGAAAACGTAGGGTGGCTAGATGGTTTCACTGTGCTGGATAACAAGCCTAGATTTGAACAATCCTTAAATAAGAACGTTTTAACTCCAGAGATTAATCAGACTTTGCGACTGTTGTTGCGAGCTGACATTGATGGGAACGGTTTTGCGGATGCTATTTATTTCACACAAGACTCAATGCTGGATTATCCAGCTGCTAGCAGTGCGATTGTTTATTTGCAAAATGATGGCGCTTTTAGTCGGTCTGAGACTTGGGAGAAATCACTTTCAGATCTTGGGAGAGTTTCTAGTGCTATATGTGTTGATATAGATCGTGACTTTGATGCTGACCTATTAGTGGCAAACGAGGCTGGTAGTATAAAATTATTTCAAAATCGAGATGGAAGTTTTTTGGATGTTAGTGAATCAGTAAACTTGGGTGAGCATATCGGTTTGTGGCAAGGCTTGGCTGTTGGTGACTTTAATAATGATGGCCGAATGGATTTTGTTGCAGGTAATATTGGACGTAACAGCCCTCTTGAGCCTTACCAGGAAAACTTGGTATATTTGAGTCGCTCACAAGAGCCTCGAATGGCTTTGTTTGCCTTAAATAAAAAGGATAAGCTTTTGCCCATAGATGACATGGATTTATTTTCTAGAGTTGTAGAACGATCGGTATTACCACAGACCTACAGTGAATTTTCTAACTCGAATCTTTCTATCGTTTTAAAATCTTTTGGGTCAATGAAGCAGACTGAAATCAATTGTCTCGAGACCTCAGTTTTTTTAAATCGAGAAGGAAAATTTGAAAGATTTGCTCTGCCTTTGGAAGCTCAGTTGAGTCCTACTTCAAGTATCAGTGTTGCAGATTTTGATAATGATGGAGTCGAAGATCTTTTTCTAAGTCAAAATTGGTTTTCAATTCGCCCGGACTTGGGTCGTTTGGATTCTAGTGCCGGCACAATTTTACTTGGAAAGGGGCAGGGGAGTTTCAATCCGGTGAGTTTGGAGCGAAGTGGCTTAGCGGTTCTGGGAGAGTCTCGCAATGCACTCATTGCTGATTTCAATCATGATGGACGATCGGATATTGTTGCAACTCAGACACTCGGGCCAACTCATCTCTATCTTGGGCAAACTGAGAATAGAGGTATACGGTTGATTATAGACAGCAAGGTTGCATTGGCTAAACGCCTGGGCTGTTCTGTTTATTTGCAATTTCCAGACGAAACTTCTTCTCCTCCTAGATGGTTACACTCTGGGGATGGTGTTCTTGCCCAGTGTTCGACAGAAGCGATCTTAGGATTTACGCAATGGCCCTCATCTATTCTCATAGTCTGGTCTGATGGTGAGAGGCAAATGATTTCAGTTCAACCAGGAATTTATGAATATATTGCACAATAATTTAATAGTTATCGCAATTGTTTGCTTTTTTTTGACTATGGGTTGTGATTCTCAGCTAGATGAGGAGTCTATTCCTCAAAAGCCTGTGCCTTTTGTATTTAATCCTTCAGTAAATTTAGTGGCTATTGATCCAGGCCGCTTTGTGCGAGTTACTGATATGCGGCAGAATATTACTATTTCAAAAAAGTTTTGGATTGGGACTCACGAAATTACACAGGGTGAGTTTCAATCTTTAATGGGCAACAATCCAAGTTTTTTTAAAGGTGAAAAGCTTCCAGTTGAAAAGGTTAGCTTTGATCAGGCAGTTCAATTCTGTAAAGCATTGACCACCAATGATATAAAAGAAGGGAGAATTTCAAAAAATATGATTTATCGTCTTCCTACAGAGGCAGAATGGGAATTTTCATGTTTGAGTGGGGCAAATAGTCCGTTTTCCTTTGGGGAAGTGTCTCAAGCCGGTGATTTTGCTTGGTCAGCTGAAAATTCTGGTGATAAAACCCAATTTGTAGGCAAAAAACAAGCGAATGCATGGGGTTTGTACGATATGCATGGTAATGTTTGGGAATGGGTGTTGGATTGGTTTGCTCCACATCCAAAGGATTCTCAATTAATAGACCCCTTGGGCCCTGCGAGTGGAGAACATAGAGTATTTAAGGGGGGCGGATGGTATCAAGAAGCCAAATTTTCTCGGGCAAATAGTCGCTTTATGATGGCTCCAGACATGGGTATTAATTTTGTTGGATTTCGAGTGGTTTTATCAGAATCTAAAAACCTTTAACAAAAGTAAAAATTTACCTTTTCCCTATATATATTGAGTTTTTTTTCGCATTTCTTCACTTAAATTTATTCAATTTAAATTTTTTATTATAAGTGGTTTAGGGCTTGACGGTGTTTTGATATTAACCGAAGTTCTTCGGCCCTTAACCAGATAAGGATTAACAGTTATGACCAAAAATAACCTCGGAGGAGGTATTGTCGGCTGCGCTTTAGCGTTGGCGGCTTTCGTCTCTTCCATACAAGCACAAAACGGGATTGAGCCCCGTTACGAACGATACAATGCGGACAGGAAGTCCATCGAAGTCGATGGCAACCTGGACGATTGGGCGGGCGTCAACTTCATTGAACCTCTCTTTGAGGCCAGTGACGGACGCGAGGGCGGAAAAGGTAACAGCACCATTGGTGAAACAACCTATTCCACATTTGCAGAGTTTGCCGGCGGTACATGGAGCGGGCCAGACGATCACAAGACCAGCATAGCTGTAGCTTGGGATCAAGAAGGTCTATATCTAGGTATTGTTGTCACAGATGATGAGCACGAGCACGCAGCAGGTAATGCCTGGAACGGTGATGGTGTTCAGATGGGATTAACAAATCCTGAGCGTGACACAGTAACTCACCTATACAACTACGCTATTAAAGCCGGCTACGAAAGTGGCAAGGTATACAAGGGCGGAGATGCAGGTGCTATTGCCGATAAAGAAAAAGGTCCTGGTAACTACACAGTTGCTATGGTTCGTAATG
>SHAK01000100.1 GCA_004213515.1 Limisphaerales bacterium
TATCTCGCAAAAAGATAAAAAAAACGTATAGGATTATTCTTTTTTCTAAGCATGAACGAACAAGTAGTTATTCTTGATTTTGGCTCCCAATACACACAAGTCATTGCTCGACGTATCCGTGAGTGCAAAGTTTATTCTACCATTCTACACTACAACACGCCTGCCTCTGAAATCAGCAAACTAAACCCTAAAGGAATTATTCTTTCAGGAGGACCATCAAGTGTTTATTCCAGAAGGGCTCCTCTTCCAGATAAAGAAATATTCAATCTCGGAGTTCCAATTCTAGGTATTTGTTTCGGCCTTCAATTAATGGCCAAATATCTAGATGGAAAAGTTGAAAAAGGTCAAAAACGTGAATATGGAAAAGGCATATTAAAAATAAAAAACAAACAATGCCTTTTGTTTTCAGGACTGCCAAATAATCTTCAAGTCTGGAATTCACATGGTGATAAACTTACAAAACTTCCGAATGGCTTTAAAGCTGTCGCAGTTACTGAAAATTCTAAATTCGCAGCAATTGAGAATAAAAAATCTAAGTGGTATGGATTACAATTTCACCCGGAAGTTGTCCACACTCCAAAAGGTAAAAAAATTATTTCAAATTTCGTCCATAAAATTTGCAAATGCGGACGCAAATGGACAATGCGTAATTATGTAGATCAGGCAATTGAGGATATTCGAGAGCAAGTTGGAAAAGAAAAGGTAATTCTAGGACTAAGCGGTGGAGTTGATTCAAGTGTTGCTGCTGCATTAATACACAAAGCTATCGGCAAACAACTAACATGCATTTTCGTCAATAATGGTGTCCTAAGAGCTAAAGAAGCAGAGGCTGTTAAAACACTTTTTGGAAAAACTTTTAAAATCAAACTTCATTATGAGGATTCATCAGGTCTTTTCCTTAAGAAACTACAAAAGGTTACTGACCCTGAAACAAAAAGAAAAATTATAGGAAATACATTTATTGATGTTTTCCAAAAAGCTACTCGAAAAGTTGGTAAGGCTAAATTCTTGGCCCAAGGAACTCTTTACCCTGATGTTATAGAATCAATACCTATTGCTGGTAACCCTGCTGCCTTAATTAAAAGTCATCACAATGTTGGTGGACTACCAGAGAAGATGAATTTCAAATTAATTGAACCACTTCGCTGCTTATTTAAGGATGAAGTAAGGCAACTTGGAACTGAATTGGGGTTACCAAAAGAAGTTGTCATGCGACAACCTTTTCCAGGGCCTGGATTAGCAGTAAGAATTTTAGGTGAAGTTACACCTGCACGTTGTGAAATACTTAGGAATGCTGATTCTATTGTCGTAGAAGAAATGAAGTCTAACAACCTATACTACAAAATTTGGCAGAGCTTCGCCGTATTATTGCCAGTAAAAAGTGTAGGAGTTATGGGTGATGAACGCACCTATGAATATACAATTGCTGTTCGGGCTGTTGAATCAAAGGACGGAATGACAGCCGACTGGGTCAAACTCCCTTACAAAATTCTAGAAACAATTTCAAACCGAATTATCAATGAAGTTAAAGGTGTCAATCGTGTTTGTATGGATATTTCTAGCAAACCACCTGCTACCATTGAATGGGAATAATTAATTAACTCGCCCTAAAAAACAGATTAACAACTTTTGCTTTCTACGACACTAATAATTTGGCCGCCCTTAAGACGAGTTACAACCTTCTGCCCTGACTCCACATGATTCGATTCACGAATTATTTTACCAGTTAAAATATCACTAGTAATAGAGTACCCTCTTGAAAGAGTACTTTCAGGCGAAAGCAAAAGAATGTTTCCATGTGCCTTATCATATGCAGAACGAAATTCCATTAATCTCTTAACCGAAGTTTCTATCAATCTGTTCAATAACCAAGAAAGCCGGTCTTTTTGTAGTTTGACAAATTTACTAGGGCTTTGAATCACAAGCCTTCGATCAAGCTCTATAATTTTAGAATTAGCCAAATCAATACTACGCTTAATCGAACTCTGTAAATCATTATTCAATTCGTCTAGCAATTGATTAGAAATCATTAATTTACGTTCCGGATGGGCCTGCTTTAATCTATGAAGACTATGATTAAGTTCTCGCCTCAAGTTGGCCGTCTTATCGAAAACTAAAACAGAAACCCGTTTGAAAGCGCTTTCAATAAATCCTTTCTGTGAACAAACACCTTCTGTAATCAATTCAGCAGCAGCGCTGGGTGTTGAGGCTCGAACATCTGCAACAAAATCTGTTATCAAAATATCAATTTCATGTCCTACTGCTGACACAATAGGTAAATTTGATTCAAATACAGCTCTAGCTAAAACTTCTTCATTAAAAGCCCACAAATCCTCCATGCTGCCTCCCCCTCGGGTTAATAAGATAAGATCCAAGGAACCCCTATTGATTTTTTCCCAATTATTGAGACGCCTGATAGCATTTGCCATTTCCAACGAGGCTCCATCACCCTGAACTCGACATGGTACTAGGACTAATTCTAAAGCAGAATATCTTCTTTGTATCACATTGATGACATCACGAAGAGCTGCCCCAGATCCAGAAGTAATCACCCCGATTCTTTGAGGGTATTTGGGGAGATTAACTTTTTTATTAGCTTCAAATAACCCTTCTAATTCAAGCTTGGATTTAAGTTTTTCGAATTGAACTTGTAATGCTCCCCTACCCTTCAATTCTACTTGCCGAACAATTACTTGATACTGACCTCTAGGTTCATAAAGGGTCACATCGCATCGAATCACAACAAGCTCACCATCTTTTAAAACACCATGCAAATCAGATGCAACCCCACGAAACAGAGCACAGTTAATCTGACCACGTTCATCTTTAATTGAAAAATAAATATGACCAGAAGCCTGACGTCTTAAACCAGTAATTTGCCCTTCCACCCAAACACTACCCAATTGCCCTTCAATAAGAGTCTTAACTGCTCGGTTAAGATCAGTAACTGTATAAACCTTTCGCGATTCAGAATTTGAAGAAAGCAAATCACCAAATTCCCATTGACTATGTTGTTTTCTGCTCATTGCTAAATTTGGCTATCAGGCAAAATTTCGGAAACACGTTTTATAGAAATTGAGTTTCCTGTAACTTCATCGATTTCAACTACTACACCATTTAAAGTTACACGCTTTGAAGCAACCCCAAAGCGCTGAGGCTGATGCGTTAAGAACCTTTTGATAATGGGCTCAATTTCTCTACCTAAAATGCTCTCCTGAGGACCGGTACACCCTGCATCACAAAGAAAACCAGTTCCACCAGGAAAAATTTGCTCATCAGCGGTCTGAACGTGAGTATGCGTTCCAATCATTGCGCTAACACGACCATCAAGAAATCGACCCATCGCAATCTTTTCAGAAGTCGTTTCAGCATGCATATCAACAAAAATTATGTTGGTTTTTTTCTTTAATTCAATAACGGCAGTATCGGCTGAAAAAAAAGGGTTTTCAATAGGCTTCATAAAGGTTTGGCCTTGTAAATTTAAAACTCCGACAGGAGGCAAATTTGCAATCTGACGAATACAAAAACCTTGTCCCGGAGTCCCCTCAGGATAGTTATTTGGCCTCACAAATCGCGGCTCACTCTTAAGCAAAGAAACAACTTCGCGCTTATCCCAGAGATGATCTCCACAAGTCATCACATCAACACCAGCTTCAAAAACCTCACTCGCGGTTGATGGAGTTACACCGGAACCTCCCGCCATATTTTCTCCATTAGCGACAACAAAATCCAAATCTAGTGAATCTCGGAGACGAGGCAAAAAATATTTAACAGCTTTCCTGCCTGGTTTACCTACTATATCGCCAATAAAAAGCAGCTTCACAACAAAAAGGGTATCAAAATTCATCATCAATGTACGATGCTAATCTTGATGAGATCGCCTCTCTGATTAACACTGCTTTTTATGTCCGTGAGGATTAAAAACGCTACAATTCATAGAATTGATCTTAAGACACGCATGCCTTTTAAATACGGCATAGCTACAATGACAGAAGTTCCAATGATATTTGTTAGTGTAGCAATTGAAACAAACGGAAAAAAAACGTCAGGAACAGCATCAGACTTACTACCTCCCAAATGGTTCACAAAAGTCCCAAATGAAACTATAGAAAATGAAATAGCTGAAATGCTAAGAGTTATTAGAAATACGATTCAAATCTCTATTGACGCCGAAGCAGAAAACGCTTTTGAACTATGGAGGCTAATTTATGAAAACCAGACTAAATGGGCTCTAACAAAATCAATTCCAATGTTACTTGCTCATTTTGGCACTTCATTAGTTGAGCGAGCATTAATTGAAGCAACTTGTAAACATCACAAAAAATCTCTAGGCCAAGCCTTACTAGAAGGTAACCTTGGGTTTTCTCCAGAAAACATACACTCTGAGCTAAAGAAAAACTCTTTTAAGAAATTGCTTCCACCAAAACCTCTGTCAAAAATCACAGTGCGACACACGATTGGACTAGGAGACACTCTTTTTGAAAGACAACTTATTGACAATGAAATCCTTGATGACTCGTTGCCCCAGTCGCTGGAAAAATGCATTCAATATTACAATTTAAAGCAATTTAAAATTAAAATCAGCGGAGATCTTGAGTCAGATTTGAAAAGATTAATAGAAATTGCCGAAGTTATAACAATTAACTCAGATGAAAACTTTGCATTTAGCCTGGATGGAAATGAACAATTTGAATCTATAGAAGCTTTTCGAAAATATTGGATGAATCTGAATAAGGAAAAGATATTAATACCTTTTTTAAAGCATATTCTATTCATTGAGCAGCCACTGCATAGAGACACAGCACTCTCAAGTTCGTTGAAGAAAGAATTTGATCAATGGCCTGACAGACCTCCTGTAATAATAGACGAATCCGACAGTACTATCAAAAGCTTACCACAAGCTCTAATAATTGGTTATTCAGGAACAAGCCATAAAAACTGCAAGGGCATCTTTAAAGGCATTGCCAACTCATGCTTACTTGAAAGCCGTCGACAAGACGGTCTTAACACAGTTATGAGCGGAGAAGATTTATGTAATGTTGGACCGGTTGCTGTTATTCAGGATCTAGCAGTAATGGCAATTCTTGGAATACAAAGCGTCGAACGAAATGGACATCACTATATGGCAGGATTGTCTCAATTCCCTAAAAGGACACAAAACCAAATACTTTCCGCACATCCTGAATTATATACCAAAAGCAAACACAGTTGGCCCGCATTAACTATCATAAATGGCCAAATTGATGTAAGTACTATAAACAAAAATCCAATGGGAACGGGATTTGAGCTAGATTTAAATGAATATGAAGAGATTCCAATTCGAGAATGATGAGTAAAACTGAACCGAAAAAATTGGATCATAAATATCTTTGGCATCCTTTCACTCAAATGAGGGATTGGTTAAAGAAAGAGCCAATCGTTCTGACAAAAGGAAAAGGGTCACTACTTTGGGACAATAAAGGACGAGAATTCATTGATGCCAACTCATCTATCTGGACGAATCTCCACGGGCACAGTCACCCAAAAATTAATCGAGCAATACAAAATCAAATAAATAAAGTATCCCATGTTTCTGCCCTCGGATTCTCTAATATTCCAGCAAGTAAACTAGGCGAAAAATTAGTGGGATTAGCAAACCCTAAAAATATCCTTAGAAAAAAAAACTCTCGCTTAGCCAAAGTATTCTATTCCGATGATGGATCAACTTCGGTTGAAACAGCTATAAAGTTGTCTTACGAATTCGCAAAGAGAACCAACCCTTCAACTAAACCACGATTCCTTTCTCTTGAAGGAGCCTATCACGGCGATACTGTAGGGGCGGTAAGCGCCGGAAATATCGACCTTTTT
>SHAK01000101.1 GCA_004213515.1 Limisphaerales bacterium
AATTTCCTTATTCAAAATTGTTTGAAAAATTGCACAAATTGACCAAATAAAACTTATTTGATAAGAATAAATTTCTCAGTAGTAAAATAATTTTGAAAGATCTAAAACAATTAGGGCAAATAACCGAAGTTCCTGCGATACGTGATGCTGCAACACTTGAAAAAATTGATAACCCTTCACCCAATAGATTTTATGAAGTGAAACTACACTCAAAAGAGTTCACTTCTCTTTGCCCTGTCACGGGTCAGGCTGATTTTGGTGAAATCACAATCAGCTACTCTCCTGATCGACATCTTATTGAAACAAAATCACTTAAAATGTACTTAGCTTCTTATCGAAACGAAAAATTATTTAACGAGCAGACAGTGAATACGATTCTTGATGACCTGATTGAAGTCCTGAATCCAAAATCCATATGTATTCAGGGCGTTTTTTCTCAGCGAGGGGGGATACAATTAACAGTTAAGGCATCTTATCCTGACAGCTAATTAATGTTTGCAGATAAACCAGCAGGCAAAACAGTCATTAGCCTATCAGGAGGGATGGACTCTACTGGATTATTAATGCATCTACTGGCTCAAAATTGTGAAGTTTTTGGAATATCTTTTAACTACGGTCAAAAACATATTCTCGAACTTGAGCGACTAAAAGCAAATATTGTTTACCTAAAAACGCATAATATTGATATAAATTATGACGTTATAGATCTATCGATTTTGGGAAAACTTTATTCATCCGCACTAACCGATCCTGATTGGGAAATTCCCGAAGGGCACTACGAACAAGACAATATGAAGCAAACCGTTGTTCCTAATCGAAACGCTATTTTTGCTTCAATTGCATATGGATACGCACTTTCAATTGCCACTGAAACCAATGAACAGGTTTCTATCGCGCTAGGGGTACATTCTGGAGACCACGCTATCTATCCTGATTGCCGACCTGAATTCTATGAAGCCATTCATAAAGCATTTGCGATCGGTAATTGGGATTCAGATAAAGTAGATCTTTATCTGCCTTATATAAATGGCGATAAACATACAATACTAAAAGATGCAGAAGCCTCTATAGATAAAGTCGGCTTAGACTTTGATACAATATTCAAAAATACAAATACTAGTTATGAACCCGATGAGTTAGGTCGAGCATCCGGAAAAACTGGTGCTGACATAGAACGTATTGAAGCTTTTATTAAACTAGGCCGTAAAGACCCGGTTGAATATCAAGCATCTTGGGAAGAACTGATTAAGAACAATGAGGCTTAACTGTTGGAATTAGTTGAAAATTAATTATCACATTAAACATTATGAATAGAGCTCCCGATTCTTACCTCACTTCCTTAATTGAACCTACCACTTCTAAATATCATAACGATTGATTCCGATTCACGAAACATTTTATTCCTGGCAAGGCGAAGGAGTCCACTTCGGCCGCGCAGCCTATTTTATAAGAACTTATGGGTGCCCAGTTAAATGCACGTGGTGTGATTCTGCTGGCACATGGCATCCTAACTATACACCAGATAATATTGAAAAAATATCTGAAGAAAATTTAGTCAATGCTGCAAAAGCGACTCAATGTGATTTTGTTGTAATCACTGGGGGAGAGCCAACTATTTTTGATCTTAATGAACTCACAGCTCAATTAGAAAAAGAAAAAATCTCAAGACATCTAGAAACGTCTGGCGGATTTGAAATCAAAGGAGATTTTCAATGGATTACCGTAAGTCCAAAACGAGAGAAATTACCATTAGATAGTAACTTACGACTAGCAAATGAATTAAAGATTATCGTGGATGGAGAAGCTGCTCTGGAAGAGTGGAAAAAATATCTGAAACCTTATACTTTAAAGATCCCAATTTGGTTAAACATTGAGTGGTCCCTACGTGACAATAAAAAACTCAAAGAAAAAATTACCACATTTGTAAAAGAACATGGATTTCCATACAGGGTGGGCTATCAATTCCATAAATTGTTTCAGGCGGATGAAATGGATGGCAATTCAAAACCCAACGTACCATTGGGGGGCAATTTAGATTTGGGATATTGATGCAGAATAAGGCGTAAAAAGCCCCGCATTTTATTACTAAATTTCGCACTAAGAGGAGATCTTAGCCATCGGCTGTAATAAAAACATATTAAGATAAATCTTTAATTACCAAGAACTGACTTCAGCCAGAAATGAGCCATTAACGCAGAACCATTACTAGAAGGGTGCACCCCATCCTTTGCCCAGTGTTCAGGCGGCGCGATTGCTGTAGCCTCATCAAACATCGACTGAAAAGGAACAAAATGAGTGTTAAATTCTGTAGATATGTTTTTTGCAGCTGCTCGAAACTTGTCAAATTCAGGAAACCATTTATCGGTTACTGCTCCGCATCGAAGAACAAAAGGCTCACAAATAACTAACTTCACATTTGGTAAAGATTTAATAGTGCGTTTGAGTAATTTGCGATAATCACTTTCATAGGTAGTCACGGTGCCATCATAATTACCATTCAGACTATGCCATATATCGTTAACACCAATTAAAATACTCAACACTTCAGGCTGAAGGCTAAGACAGTCTTTTTCCCATCTCTTAGCTAATTGATGCACCTTGTTGCCACTTATACCACGATTAAAAATCTTAAGATCATGATTGGGCATTTCTGTAATCATATTCGCTGCTGCAATCCATGAATAGCCTCTGCCAAGTGCTTTATAATTATTGGCTTTGGAAGCCTCTTCCCTACTTCTACCAGCATCAGTTATAGAATCACCTTGAAACAAAACAACACTGCCTTTTTTAATTAGTGACTTGCCATTACTAGTTGCCGCATTTGCTTTTCCAGCAAAATGCCCAAACGCAGCTGCAGTCAATGCTGTCTTACAAAAATTGCGACGATGAAGGCCTTTATTTGATTCTTCTGAGAGCATAAGCCAAATGCTATTGAATAGTTAGCTAATTGAAAGGCCAAACAATCAAATTCAACTTTGCTCTTCTGCCAGCAGTTTTATTCAGCTCTCCAAAAAATCTGTGACTATTGGATGGTATAGATCTGGTTCGAGTAAAAAAGAATCATGGCCTTTATCAGAGTGTACTTTATGCAAATTCGATTTAATTTTATTTGCACAAAGAAAATCATGAAGCTCAACCTGTTCATTTGGATAAAAGCACACGTCTGTATCAATTGAGATAATTAATGCTTTAAATTCAGAGCTTAATCCTCTTAGATTTTTAAAAGAGGCCTCAAGCGTATACCTTTGCCAAGCATTAATAATTCTCAAATAACAATTGGCATCAAATCGTTCAGAAAATTTCTTAGCTTGGTAGTTAAAATACGATTCCATGGAATGAGTAATTCGATAGCCTGAAAAATCTTCACCTTGATCCATAAGACTTTTCTTAGCTCGTTCAGCCATAATTGAAAGAGACACATAAGTCTTGTGCCCAATCATACGTGCTAGTTCCAAACCCAATCTTGGAGTATCATCTTCTTTATAATTTCCATCTAGAAATAAAGAATCACTTTCAATAGCCTTGATTTGCTCATAGTTGTGAATAATTTGTAGAGGCTGAAGCGTTAAACCAGATGCAATGGATATGATCCTTTGGACTTTTTCTGGATAAAGCATTGTAGTCGTAAGCGCAAGCAGGCCTCCAAGCGATGGCCCCGCAATTGCAAAAAGGCTTTTAATTTTAAAAGACTCTACCAATTCCATTTGAGATCGGACAATATCCACAAAGGATATCCAGGGAAAAGAACCCATATACTTTTGCCCAGAATCCGGATTAATTGAATTAGGACCTGTTGATCCATAACAACCTCCAAGATAGTTAACACATATTACAAAATATTTAGAGGTATCTATTACTTTGTTTTTTCCTATAAATTTATCCCACCAGCCAATCTTACACTCGATAGTCCAAAGCCGATCAACTGATCCACTTAATGATTCACGGAAGCCAGCCGCATGCTGACTTCCACTCAATGCGTGGAATACAAGAATTGCATTGTCTTTTTCACTATTAAGCGCTCCATAAGTTTCATATGCCAGAACGCCATTGGTAAGCTTTTTACCTCCCTCAAGCAAAAATGGCCTCTTAGAAGTAGCAAGCTGATACTCTCCCGCGAAAAGATTCAAGGTTTCGTCTTCAAGCAGCTGAGACATCAATTGAATTGTTTAGTATAAATTTATCGAGCTATGCAAGAGCTTGGTCTAGATCAGAAGTAATATCATCAATGTTTTCAATACCAACACTTAACCTGACCATTTCAGGCGTTATTCCTCCATCGCGCTGTTGATCTTCATTCAGTTGGGAATGCGTAGTTGAAGCTGGGTGAATCGCCAAACTTTTTGCATCACCAACATTTGCTAAATGCGAAAAGAGTTTTAGTTTATTTATAAATACTTCTCCGGCTTCTCTGCCTCCTTTTATCCCAAATATAACCATAGAACCTCCCTTGCCTTTAAGATATTTTAAGTTTAATTCATTCATTGGATCGCCTTCAAGCCCAGGAAAACGGACCCACTCAACTGAATCGTGCTCTTTAAGATGTTGAGCAACTTTTAAAGCATTTTCGCAATGCTTATCCATCCGAAGGGGCAGGGTCTCAATACCTTGCAAAAACATCCAAGAATTATCAGGTGAAATACAAGCTCCCAAATTTCTTAAAGGAACAGTGCGCATTCGAAGAATATAAGCCAAAGGAGCCAACATTTCAGGAAGATCATGCCCCCATCTTAAACCATGATAGGAATTATCAGGCTCATCATACAATGGATGCTTACCAGCACCCCAATTAAAACGTCCGCTATCAATTACAACACCTCCGATTCCTGAACCATGCCCTCCAAACCACTTGGTTAGGGAATGAATAATTATATCACATCCATGTAAAAGTGGCTGAGTAAGGTAAGGTGTTGAGAATGTTGCATCCACAACTACAGGAATCCCATGCGCGTTTGCAATCGCAGAAACCTTATCTAAATCCGTTATTTCCAAAGCAGGATTTGAGACTGTTTCACAAAATATCGCTCGAGTTTTATCATCAACTGCATTCGCAAAAGCCTCAGGATCATTTGAATCAACAAACTTAACTGTGATCCCCAATTTGGGCAAAATATCATTGAATTGAGTATAGGTGCCCCCATACAGATTCCTTGCACTAACAATATTATCTCCAGCCTGAGCAAGATTAATAATTGAATAAAAAACCCCACTAGTACCAGATGCTAGGCTTAAGCCACCCATTTCATGCGCCCCCTCTAATAGTGAAACTCTTTTTTCTAAAACATCATTAGTTGGATTCATTAAACGAGAATATATATTACCCAACTCCTGAAGTGCAAAAAGCTTGGCAGCATGTTCTGTATCTTTGAACTGATAGGATGATGTTCTGTAAACAGGTACTGCTCTTGAAAGTGTAGTTGGATCAACCGAGTACCCTCCATGTAAACAGGTAGTTTCAAATTTCATAATATTTCTTTTAGATCACAAATTTATGGATCCGAGAAGACCGTCGGCAAAAAAAAAGATAATTTCAATGAATTAAATATATTTAATCCAGATAAAAACTAATTTTAAAAACGCA
>SHAK01000102.1 GCA_004213515.1 Limisphaerales bacterium
AAAAGTGATATTTACTTAAGTTTTTTAACATTGTGGTGGTTTTGAGGACCGCGAGGGACTCCAGCCACCTTTCACTCAACTGTATTGGATTGAGCGATTATAAAGGTTTATGGGAATTTTTCACCCTCTTTCTATCTCAATTCAAGAAATTGGAAATGAATAATTGTTTTTGATAGCCTGATTTAATTTTTGGAATTCAGAGCGAAGGTTAATGAGAAGCTATATTAAGAATTTAAAGTTAAATATTATTTCTGTTGTTTCTCTGAAATTTGGCTCTCAAAGCCCTTAATGCGATTTAATGCAGCATTAATTCTTTTTTCATTGTTATTTTTTTTCCAAAGTTCAATTGCTTTGAGAGAGGCTTGCTTGGCTGATTGATAGTTATTATTTGCAGCGTAAACAATTGAGAGGGTGTCCAAAAAATCAGGATTTTGATTTTTTGTTATTTGGCATAGGCGGGTAGCTACAGCAAGTGCCTCCTTAGGCTTTTGATATTTTGTATCGTTTGTGGTCGCTAAAGTTATGGCAAGTCTGTTTGCAGCACTTAATTGATTGGGATTGCTTGATAATGCATTTTTGTAACTTGAGATAGCTCTGCTGATATCATTTTTAAGTAGCAGTGAGTTAGCGAGCTTGTAGTGAGCATTCCCAAGTATTCTTTTAAGTTGCTCATCATTGGGATTGATTTTTTTTGCAGTATTTAAACTTGAAATACTGGCTTCTAATTCATTTTTAATTAATAAGACATTCCCTAATTCATAGTGAATGCGAAAATCATCTGGGTTCTTTTTGCGTGCCTTTTTAAATATCTCAATTGCTTTATTTAATTTTTGCTTTTCTTTTAGCATGACTCCAACAACCAAGTAGATATCTGCTAAATCAATCGGATCTTCATTTGGAACTTTTTCAACTATTGAAACGTGCCTTTCAAGATATTTTAGTCCTTCATCAATTTCGTTATGATCTACAAATTGACTGTTTACCTTTAGGGGGTCACTACTGGGATGGCTACCAATCCATTTCCCGTCAAATGGTACTGAAAAGTCTCTCCATATGTTTGGTTCAGTTTCAAGTAACTCTACATCTTTCATTAACTGGTCAATCGCAACAGGCCCCATGTATATGACAGCAACTCTACCAAATTTATCTATCAGGAAACTGCTAGGAACCGGCATAGGTAACCATCGGTCGAGTTGTGATCTTTGAAAAAAATCTAGATTACGCACCGTCTTGGTAGTTCCTGGTTTTATTTCAAATGGGAAATTTGTTTTTCTTCTTATTTTCTTTATACCCGACTCGGCATTCTCCTCTACGTTTAGTGCCAATATTCTGAGCCCTTTTTCTCGAATTGTAGATTCTGATTTAGTCCATTCAGTTAATTCAGCAACACAAGGGGCGCACCAGCTTGTCCATAGGTTTAATAATAAAGGTCCTTTTAAATCTTCTCTATCTAGTTCCTCTTCAATTCCATTTGAATTAATGTATATTGGAGGAAGTGAAAGGCGAGATGATAGGACGATTCGGGCTGTGGAATCGGGTGCAATATTACTTGGTTTAGATGGAGGAAGTTCGTTATTGGAAGATTTAGTTTTCCGTTCTTTCAATCCGCCAACTCCTTGGGTTGCAATATAAAATTGGTTGATTCCGGCATTCGAATGCTCCTCGGGATCATCGCCGGGCCAGTCTATAATTATTTTTTCTATTAGCTCTTCTTGTCCAAGACCGAAATGAAGCCACTGGCTTGATTGAGAAAGAAAAGAATCTCCAGCATTTAGCCTTCGAATTAATGGGATATTTTGATTTTCAAGATAGATGCTAACTTTTGCACCGATTGCGTCTCGATTTGTAGTTGTGCCATTACCAACTAATTTAATCGCAAGCCAATTATGTTTTCTGTCAGAATTATTTCTTAAAAAACGAACCCGAGGTGCTGTTCTCCCTGTCATCCATAAATCCAAGTCTCCATCAAAATCCCAATCAACATAAGCCAATGCTCTTGAATCATCCAAGAAATCGAAGCCTGAAGCAGATGAAATATCAGAAAATCGATTTCCTTTGATATTTAGATAAGCGCAATTTCTTTCAAATCCGCTGAAAGACCGATCTTCATGCAGCAATCGATTCAATGCCTTCCAGCCCTGACGATATCTGTCGGTGTTTTCTGGGGTGATTTTTTTTCCAATAGGTGATTGCGACACGACCTGCCGCCAATAGACACTTCACAAATCTCCAGTATCATCAGTTGTAATAAAGCCATTCGCTACGATCAAATCTTCCCATCCGTCGTTATTTAAGTCCACAAATCGAGAGCCCCACGCCCATCTCCCCATTGTTACTTCCTTCTCTATACTAACATCTTGAAATTCTCCCTCCTTAGTTCCTTGAAAAAGTGTATTTCCTCGAGCATGCCGCTGGTACTGAGCTTTCATTTCGCTTGTAATTGAAGGCTTGAATTGACGTTGAAAAGTTATGCGATTTCCAGCAGCCGAAAACATGTTACTTACGTAAAGGTCCATGTATCCGTCCCTGTTAAAGTCGGACCAGCTTGCAGACATGCCGGCAGACATATCTTCAACACCCATTTCTCCGGCAACATCAGTGAATTTTCCAGAGTTGTTTCGATATAGGTTGTTGCGGCCATAGTCATTGGCTACATACAAATCTAAATCACCATCATTATCAAAATCCTCCCAAGCTGCGGCGAAGCTAAATCTGTTATTATTTTGATCTAAACCTACCTGTGTTGTTGCTTCCTCAAATTCCCAATTACCTTTGTTCCTTAACAGGATGTTTCTTCCCCCATTTTGGGCGTCATGGTAGGGGATAGGCTCACCTAACGCACCTGAACGGCTTCTATTAGCAGATGGATTGTAGCCGCAGGCATAAACATCAAGCAGTCCATCAAGATCGAAATCTGAGGCGCTCAAGGAAAATGTTTGGGCGTGGGATGATGTGCCAAAACTAAGAGTAAAAGATCCTGTTCCATCGTTCTCCATAAACAAGAGTTTAAAATCCTGACCGATAACTAAGTCTCTATCTCCATCGTTATCAAGATCAACAATCAAAGCGCTTGAACAGTATTCTAGCCAATCAGCACCACTTGACGAAGTATGATCCCTTAAAGTTCCATCTTCATTTTGTAAATATAGCAGGTTTGGTAAGCCGCCTTGTTGGCATATATAAATATCCTCTAAACTATCTCCGTTAACATCTCCAATGGCCAACCCGTGATTCGCTACTACATCAAGCCCCAGATTACTGGGAATTCTTGATCGCCAATAATCAGTAGAACGTAATATTTGCTGACTATATGAATCATTTTCACCCATGACAGAACCAGTCAGGTCGCTAAAAAGAGTAAAACCCTTTTCAGAGAGATGCGTGGATTCCTCATATTTTTTAAGTTTAATACTTTTTAAAAGCGGAGATTTTATTTTTGGTGTCCACTGGCAAATTAAATCGCAATTAATTTGTTTTATCCCGCTTGTTGAACGGCCAGAGACTTGAAGCTTCACGTCCGAAATAACTTGGTCTTTATTAAAATTTATTTTGTATAACTTTATTTCGGCCTGAAGATTTGTTGATAAATTAAAGCCTGATAGAAATTCTTTAAAAGACAAAGTAGGATTTTGATTAATGTCACATGACTCAACATCTCCGCGACGAATTAGAAAATTCCCATCATTGAAGATCTCAGAAATTTTATTGGGATTAATCTGTAATTTAGGCTCAGTTTTATTATCGAAAAATAAATTAAAAGAATCTGTTTTAATTTCTCCAGGATTAATCATTTTTTTGGCCATAGATTTTAAAATCTTTGTGGCAGATTCGCTGAATGCTTCGCTCTCCCAACCATCTTCAATTGGATTAATCCGATTGTAGGCATCCTTTAACGGAGCTATTAAAGTTTTTTTATCAAGGCCGGGGGCAATCTGAACTCCAGTCAGCTCATCGCCCTTAAGTGAATCATTCTGAGTAATCTTGGGTTCTTCTTTCGAAGTGATGGATTTAGAATTGTCTGAACAGCCTACTAGTAAAAGGGCTGAAATAATTGTTAGAATTCTACAAATATTATTCATAAACAAATCCATTTTTTTTTTAGCAAAAGGTTTGACGCGCTTATTTGCAATATTCGTATTTCAAAATCAAGTTTAATCAATTTTTACCCTTACGTCCTAAGATACGCATTTAATTAATATTCATAAAGTTCTCAATATAATCTTATTTTTTCTCAGGCTTTCGTTTTATTTAAGTTCATAATCAAGCTAATCCTTAATAAAAACAGCAAAAACCAAAGTTATTCACAATAAAGCCAAGTTGTTCACAATCCCAATTAATACCTTGCTAATGTTTCGGACTTTGTAGAATTTCTTTTTAACACCTATTTTATTATTCATCTCAGATGGGATAACTCTCGTTTGCAGACGTGGTGTATTTTAATATTACAATTATTAAACTTAACCAAAGAGATAAAACTATGACTAAAAAAACACAAATGATGTTGGGGTTCATATTTGCATTATTATGCAATGTGAACGCCCAACCTGTAGAAAACACTCTAGGGGAAGGCCTTATTGCTTATTGGCCTTTTGATGGAGATCTTAACGACGCGGTAGGCAATAGCCATGGAACCGGCGAGGGTTCCGAAGAAATTGCCTATGAAACAGGTAAGTTGGGCCAAGGTATTGTCCTTGATGGGGTTGATCAGTTTGTTCAAACGCCTGTTGAAAATGAAGAATTGTTTGACTTCCAGGATGAAACTGGATTTTCGATTTCTGCCTGGTACAGAGTCGATGAATTCACAAAGAGCTGGCAGGCTTTGATTGCCAAGGGAGAAGGTAACAGATGGCGTATTCACCGTCGCGGAGGGGAAGCGCAATTAACTGGTAATGGAGGAAGCGGAGACGTTGCAGGTGCTACTGGCGATATCAACGACGGAGAAATTCATCATTTAGTTTTGGTGAGTGATCCAGAGAATGAACAAGTACGTTTCTATTCCGATGGCGAACTTGTATCTGAAGGTGGAGCCCCTGCAATTCAGAGCAATGATAATCCAATGATGATTGGAGAGAACCCTGATGCGAGAGGTCGTACTTGGGGAGGTCTGATTGATGATGTTGGAGTCTGGAACCGACCAATCACAGAAGAGGAAATTGCCTATATGTACAACGAAGGTAACGGTAGGGAGATTGTTTCTACTCTCGGAATTGATTTGGCAGGATATTGGCCTATGGATGAAGGATCTGGCGATGTCGCGGCTGATACAACTGGATCTAATAATGCTCAGCTTTATAACGAAGTAGAATGGGTGGATGATGGGGAACGAGGTTCGGTTCTTTCATTTAATGGTGCGGATGCATATGCAGATGCTGGTGCTGAGACTATTCCGCAGATGACCCAAGATAACGACTTCACATGGTCTATGTGGTCCTATGATCGAGCTGGGGGTAATAACAACGTGGTTTTGGGCAACAGATATGGTCCTGAAGGCGGTGATTTTTCTCCGCGTGAATTCATTAAATTTACTCCGCGCCAATT
>SHAK01000103.1 GCA_004213515.1 Limisphaerales bacterium
ATTCCTCAGCGACGTCTACATGTTCGCAGCCACCATACCAGCGTTTACCTGGATATCCTTCCGCGTATTTATTTGTGAGAGTAGAACCTTGTACCTGCATGACAGCTGGACTAGTAAAATTTTCACTAGCGATAAGTTCAATATTCTCTTGTTGTCTTGTAGTTTCATTACTGATTACCTCTGCTATTTCTGGATCTACTTCGGAAATTGTTAATTTAGTCATATCTTTAGACTCTATTTTACTTACTCGGTTTTCGTGTCTTCCTCCGGTCTCAAATTGAGTTTTTATAAAATTTTCAACGATTAATTTAGCTTCATCTTCGTCAATTTTTGTCGCCCCTAGGCACATAATATTTGCATTGTTATGCTTGCGTGCGCTAATAGCGGTAGACTCATCTGTGACTAAAGCTGCTCGTGTTCCGGGTATTTTATTTGCAGCAATACTCATTCCGATTCCTGTAGTACAGATAAGTATTCCTAGTTGGTCTTCTTGTTTATTAATTTTTTCGGCTACCAGTTTTGCAAAATCTGGATAGTCAGTTCTATCGTCAGAGTTGCATCCGTAATCTGCACAATTAATCCCTTTGCTTTGAAGGTGATTAATCAGTTTATTTTTTAACTCATACCCTCCGTGATCGGATCCAAAAGCGATTTCTAAATTTGATTGGAGTGATTGGCCTAAAGCCATTTCTTTATTTTGTTTAATTGAGTTCAAAAGTGAAATAATTCCTTCTTTAATTTGGTCTCTGCAATCTGAGTATATTTCGTATGAGCCGCCTATTGGATCTGAGATATCCCTTTCAGAAACGGGTATTGATTGGTCGAATTCATTCAATATGAATGTTTTTTCTGATACTTCTGGGAACATCAGATTAATCATGTCTGAATGACCTTGAGTCATTCCGATAATCATATTGGCTTCTTTTACCAATTCCGCAGTGACCATTTGGCTTAATTGTCCAGTGATATCTATATCAATGGCGTGCATAGCTCGAACAGAGTTTTCAGACGGGGGAAGGTCGTTTTGAGCCCCAACTCCAGCAGATTGAATTACAAATTCAGAGCTATTTTTTTTGACAAGATCACGAAACAACCCTTCGGCCATAGGGCTGCGGCAGATGTTCCCGGTGCATATGAACAGGACTGTATATGCCATATTTATTCGGCGGATTAGCCTGAACTTTCAAAGTAAAAAGGTCAACGACAGATCAACTTCAATCTAAAAAAAAGCCCATTTCGAAATCAGATGGGCTCTCTTAAGAAATATGTATTCGATTTAGCGCCTGCTTAATTTTCTGGTGCTCTTTTCCATCATCCAAAGAAGGTCTTTACTATCAAACATGGCGACGTTGAGCTGCATATTGCCTTTATTAATCTTTGGATAGGTTCTCGGATCTGTCCATTTATGAATTTCAGCGTGTCCATCTGCAAAAGAAAAACCAGCTGCATTGTTATGATAACTAGCAGGGTAGTCGACAAGCCTTTGAGAGCGATTTGGCCATCCAGCCATGTCTACTACAAAATAACCATCGTTAATACTGTCCTCGCGTTCATCAAGCATAACGAATGTATTTGAAGGGCCAGGATCAACCATGTCAGTATCTTTGTGGTAAACACGCCATCCGCTACCGCTGTTACCCCAACCCGGTCCTCCTACCCAATTGTTAATGGACCTACTCCGTAAGCGAGGGACTCTAACTCCTTTATTGTTAATGCCATAGCTGTTATCGGAGGGGCAATTGAATATTTCAGTACTATTACCGGCAAAAGGGTATAAAAGATTTCTCTGTTTAATCCATCGATCAACATTCCAATTATCGTCTTTTCTCGGATTGCTTTTGTCTAACCAGTTTCCCCCAATCCATTCAGGAACCATTTTTCTGCCCATCATTTGACCTCTCCCTGAACCTACCAACATACCGTCATAATCTTCAGCATAAAATCTCCAAGCCATAGTCAATTGGTTGTTGCTGTTCATGCAACTTATGCCTTTTGCTTTACCTTTTGCTTTTGAGAGCGCTGGAAGCAGCATTCCTGCTAAGATCGCAATGATTGCAATAACTACTAGCAGTTCAATTAGTGTGAAGGCTTGGTGTTTTTTGCTGCTCATAAATTTATCTTAAATTAAAGCTTAGAAGTGGAACGTTCTATCACCCACCAATAGTCATTATAACCATTACGTTTCCCTCTATTAGCAAAACCGTTTCTGGATGATTCCCGAACTGGTTCCGTTTTCGGAATAGGATCCTTCCACATTTTAATTTCAGCATGATTATCAGCGAAAGAATACCCGCATCCACCATTATGATAACTAGCTGGCAAGTCTACCCAACTTGCATCTGTGTTGGGGTTCATAATGTTCCATCCATCGTTTATGCTGTCCGGGTGTTCGTCTACAAAAACCCAAAGTTCACTTGGAGAGCTGACACCTCCGCCATATCGGCCGGCCTGATCTTTGCCAGTTATATCGCTAATATTATTGTATGGCTTGTGTGATCCATACCAAGTACTACCTCTACTACCTCCATAAGCTCCTCCTTCAATAAATCCATTCATGGAATTGCTTCTAACACGAGGAAGTCTTTTGTTTCCAATTTTTGCTGTATATTGGTCTGCTGGGCATTTGTAAATACCTGGCGCAGAACTGTAGGGCCCAAGTTTTGGATAGAGGCGTCCAACTTGTTCCTTAGTACCTACTAACCAAAGTATATTAGTATTGTCCGATGCGTTTGAGTTAAAAGTGATCCATCCGTTAACCCATCCTCTTGACCCACCGCCATTCTGATTTGGTGGCATCGCTCCATCAAAATCTTCTGAATACATTAACCAAGCAAGACCTAGTTGCTTGTTGTTATTTAAGCAGCTTATCCCAGAAGCTTTACTTTTTGCTTTAGCCAGTGCCGGAAGAAGCATTCCAGCCAAAATGGCAATAATTGCTATTACCACTAATAATTCAATGAGGGTGAAGCCTTTTTTGTATTTATTTGTCATGACTATAAGATAACGGCTATATCAAAGTTTGTAAAAGAAGATGATATACCCAAATAAATTAGCATCGAGAAACCCATAGGACAAATAAAAAAAACGCCCATGAAATGGACGTTTTTTATCAAATTTATTATTTTATTTATTTTGGTGCTCCAGAGCGCTCTTGGTGCCATAGCCAGTCAGCTTTAGCTCCAGCTCCACGGGGATTCCAACTTCGCGAAAAAGTTACATTACTTTTCATATCGTGGTTCCATTTTTTTATTTCTGAATGGCCATCGGCAAATCCATAACCGCAGGCATTGTTATGCATAGTTCCAGGCAGATCTACATAAGAAGGGTTTGGTGTTGTCATATTAGTAAAGAAACAACCATCGTTCATACTGTCTGGGTGTTCGTCGACTACTACCCATTTGTTTGAGGGATCAGCAATGTCTCCAGATTTTAAGTAAATTTGATGATAGCGGTCACCGTACCATAATTTACCATTTCCATCTCCCATATTTGAGTTCATAGAGAAAGTTCTTATTCTCTTAGCCCATCCCTTTTTTCTTTGCCCTGAACTTACATAATTATCAGCTGGACATGATACCAAGTTTTGGCTGTTTCCTTGATAAGGTGCAAGTTTTGCGTACCTCTTGTCAGTTACGTGAAGTGCATTCGTATTATCGGGTCGTGTTCCCCAGTCTAACCATCCCATAATCCACTGAGAATATCGGGATCTGGCGTTGCCACTCTGTGCTTCGCCTCCATGTGTGTTATGGACCAGTTCATCATCGAAATCAGTAGAATAGCTGATCCAAGCTAGCATTAGTTGTTTGCTGTTGCTGAGACATGAAATACCTGTAGCCTTACTCTTAGCCTTAGCGAGCGCAGGCAACAACATTCCAGCCAAAATTGCTATGATTGCTATTACGACAAGTAGTTCAATAAGAGTAAAACCTCTTCTTTTGTTTGAATTCATTTATACAAGTATACTTAAAGCTTAGTCCTAAAAGAGGTGGGAAACTGCCATTAAGAAATATATCTATCAATACTTAAATTTTAGATTTAACTCCAAATTTTGATACAAAATAGCTCATAAGGCCTGAGATGAGGATCGACCAGATGAATGGGTTGAATTCAAGAAAGTGATAGGCGGAGAATTTGCCATTAGTAATATACCCAATGATATAAAGTAAAAGGTGACATCCAAGACCACCAAGCATTCCTGAAATTGCCCCTTGAGAATTCATTTTTGGCCAATAAAGCCCTAAAAGCATAGGCATTAAAAAACAACCGGCTAAACCACTTGTTGCAAATACAATCAAATCCTGAAGATATTCTGGAGGGTTTAGCACTGCTAGCATAGCTAGTATGCCAACAACAGTAGTAACTAGATAAGATAGTTTTTTGAGCTGATTTTCGGATGCGTTTTTATTAATTCGGTTTTGGTAAATATCTCTAACTACGGAAGACGAGACCATTAACAAAAAACTGTCGACACTTGACATAACTGCAGCAAATGGGGCAGCTAACAATAGCCCCGCAAGCCATGGGACTCCAGCATTGGATGTTACAGTTGCGGCAAGCTCCGGCATAATGCGATCCGAATCTATTTCCATTCCTGGAAGTAAAATGCGACCACAGCAGAATATTATAACTAAAAGCAAATAGATTACTGTGAAGTAAATTGAGATACTTAGAATGGCTTTTCGAAGAACATTTGTCCCATTAAATGCCATAAGTCTCACCATGTTGCTTGGTTGTCCGGCCGTTCCAAATGCCCAAAAGAAAAAGAAACTTACAGCTACCCAAATATTTAAAAACCCATCTTTTTTTTCAGGGTGGGGTCCAGGAGCACTGACATAAACCCCCTTAGTTCCGCTTCCGTAGCCATTGCTTTCATTTGCCTCAAATGAAGTGGTAATATTGAAATTGAATTCTGTTGGTTTTATTTTATTAATTTCAGAAGGGGTTGTTATTTTAAGGCAGCTGGCTTGGATTTGAGTTGCTCCTTTTGAGATAATAACTCTCTCTGCTAAACGTGCTACACCGTTATTTTTTAGCTGCAGCCAACAGCCTTTGGGAAGGATAATTGATTCTTGTTGAGCCTCTGTAAGTTTGATCGTTCCAATTCCGCTTTCCGGCGGTGTCATTTCTTTTAATTGTTCAGTTGCATTTTTTAGTCCACCAACTTGCCCAAGTGTCAGGAAAAGTAAGATGATTACCCCAAGCCCCATGACGATTCCTTGCATAACGTCAGTCCATACAACTGCTCTAAAACCACCAAAGGCAGTATAAACGATTACTGATATTGAAAAAACTAATAGGCATAAAACGTAGTCAGGTTCTGCTCCACCGACCCATGGGAGCCCTTCGGTAGCAATGTTTACAAAAGTTACTGCAGTCTGATATACGGCAACATCCTGAAGAAGCGTAGTCATTATTTTACTTCCAGCTTTGAACTGTGCTAAAAGGTAAAAAAACATGAAAAACAAGATCAATAACGTTGCGATTATTCC
>SHAK01000011.1 GCA_004213515.1 Limisphaerales bacterium
ACGGTAACTAAACTTCAACTCCAGATCAGCAATGTCTTTGTTCTTATTGTATGTTAAGTAGCCGCGCCCCTTGTCACCATTACCAACAATATGACCATTTTTAACTTCCCAAGCCTGTGCGCTTTCAGAAGGAGTCGCCTCCCACCCGTTTAAAGACTTACCATCAAAGATACTAACAAAACTATCATTGAGAGTTTTAGTATCTTCAGCTTGGGCAAGCGTTAAAACCTTACTGCAGCCAAGCAAGACTGCAGTAAGCCATAATAAATTTGATCTAATTGGGTGCATTTTTAAAACTTATAGTGAAGAAAAAATAATATACCGATTTTGCCTGTTGGCCAAGTTAGCTTGTCAAATAATCAAGAGTGTCAATAAGAATGACATTTGAAAGATCTGCGTAATCTTCAGTAAGCTCTCGGATTTTTGAAGGGGATTGTACATATAGATCATCAATTATATCGTTTTCACAATTTTCAAACATTAGTTCAACCTCCTCTGCTGTAATTTCTAAATGAAACTGTAGACCAACGACATTTTTACCAATAATAAAACCTTGGTTTTCACATCCTTCACTTCTCATCAAGCAGGTGGCACCTTTAGGCAGATCAAATGTGTCTTCATGCCAATGAAATGCCGGAAACCTTTTTGGAAAAGGTAAAAGTTCACAGTTCTCATTCACTAACTCAATTGGAAACCATCCAATTTCCTTATATTTATTTGTAAAGATGCGAGAGCCTAATGCATTTGCAATTAACTGCGCTCCAAGGCATATACCAAGAACAGGAACTTCGGTTAGCATAACTTTCCGGATGAAAACCTTTTCTTCTAATAACCAAGGATAAGACGCATCATCACTAACATTCATCGGCCCACCCATAATAATTAACAAATCTATAGCCTTAATATTAGGCAACTGAAATGATTCATAAAATTTAGTGTATGTTACTTTTGCTTCCTTTGAACTAAACCAAGACTCCATACAGCCCACTCCTTCAAAGGGTACATGTTGAATTACGTGTATATGCATATACTTAGAAATTAATTAAGATTAGGATATTTCCATTTATATGGATCTTCATTTTGCACTAATTAGTTGATAATTAAACGAACTGTTCAAATACAATTCCTAATTCATGAAATAAGGTCAACCAGCAACTAAAACAATACCACTCACAGATTGAACACAATTCAACAGTGAGTTAAAAATGTGTATGCCATTTTGCAAATCGTTAGTAGCTGCCCTCTTATTGATTTACGGCCTAAGCCAAGCTTTGGCGAATAATTCACCAAATGTTATTTATATTTTGGCAGACGACCTCGGATACGGAGATCTTTCTCATGCTGGAGGAAAAGCTCCTACACCTCACTGCGATCGACTAGCCATGGAAGGTATGCGATTTACTGACTCACACACAACCTCGTCTGTTTGCACCCCAACTAGATATGGAATAGTCACCGGTAGATATAATTGGCGAACTAAGCTAAAAAGTGGCGTGCTTTGGGGATTATCTGAGCCGTTAATTCCCGAAAACCGACTGACAGTTCCAAAATTCCTTCAACAAAGTGGCTATCATACAGCAGTGATTGGCAAGTGGCACCTTGGCCTTGGTTGGGAGATGCTTCCGAATGGCGAAAAGAAACAGGCCAAATTCGGACCAACAAAAGGAGACGGATGGCAGATTGACTATAGCAAAAAAGTCAAAGGTGGCCCATTGTCGATTGGTTTTAACGAATCATTTATTATCCCAGCATCCCTTGACATGTTTCCATATGTCTACTTGAAAAATGACAAGGCAACAGAGTGGGCGACAGTGACCAAGGCATTTCACCGTCCTGGACCCAGTGGAGAAAATTTTGAGGCTATTAACTGTCTGCGTGACTTTGCAAGAGAAACTAATAAATTCATCGATGCTCGGTCCAAAGTAAAAAACAAACCTTTCTTCCTTTATCTGCCATTAACTAGCCCACACACACCAATTGTCCCTGCCAAAATTTGGCAAGGAAAGTCTGGCATGGGCTCTTATGGTGATTTCCTTATGGAAACCGATTGGGTCGTAGGCGAAGTATTAAAAGCTGTCGACCGAAACAATCTGGCAGAAAATACCATGATTATATTTACCGCCGATAACGGTTGTTCTCCCCAAGCAAAAATACCTAGCTTAATCAAGCAAGGGCACAAACCAAACGCCAATTGGCGAGGGCACAAGGCTGATATTTTTGAGGGGGGACACCGCACCCCATTTCTTGTTCGCTGGCCAGCCAAGATTTCAGCAGGCACAGTTTCAAATCAAACAATCTGTACCACAGATCTATTTGCAACTCTGAAAGAAATAATAGCAACCAAGAAATCATTGCCAAATAATGCAGCTGAGGATTCTTTTTCATTTCTTCCAGCTTTGCTTGGCAAAACGAACCACTCAACAAGACCATTCACCATCCATCATTCGATTAACGGTTCATTCGCAATTCGCCGCGGCAACTGGAAACTCTCTCTCTGCCCTGGTTCGGGTGGCTGGAGTGCCCCCAGACCAAACACTGCAAAGAAAAACACTAAACTCCCTTTAGTCCAGCTATATAATTTGAACGAAGACCCAGCTGAGAAAAACAACCTACAAGCCAAGCATCCTAAACTTGTTCTCGAACTCGTTAATGAATTGGCAAAAGCTATCAAAAATGGTCGTTCGACACCCGGTGTTAAGCAAACTAATGAAGGCCACCCAAATACATTCGATAAAAGATTATTGGCACTTTTCCCTGTCCTAAAAGAATAGTTACAAATTCCAAACCAAGAGAGGCTTGATGTGCCATACTTTGTAGCAGAGTATTTGTTTTATTGAACTTCTCCAAACAATCGTCCTTGCGGGACTATAAAAAATTACTAAAAAAGAAAATCCAAAATTTAGTTACGATCCAAAGATAAAAACGAAAAAATGAAATCGTTAACACTATCAACATTAATCTGTGCAGTATTGATCATTTGGCCAATCGCCAACAGTTCAGCATCTAGTAAAAAGAATCCCAATATTATTCTTCTAATGGCAGACGACATGGGATATGGCGATCTGCAATCTTATAATTCGAAGTCTAAAATCAATACTCCCCACTTAGCTCGTTTGGCTAAGGAAGGGCGGCGATTCACAGACGCACATTCTCCAGCATCAGTATGCATACCTACACGCTACGGATTGATGACAGGCCGATACCCGTTTCGAATGAAGTCAAGCCGTGGCGGCCCTCTGCTTGAGCCTAACAGCCTCACTCTTCCTTCAGTACTAAAAAATGCTGGATATAAAACGGCAATGATCGGCAAATGGCATCTTGGGGTAGAAAATGAAAAAAACCCCAAAGCAAATCAACAGCTTAGCGGAGGACCTTTCGATCATGGATTTGAGATCTTTTACGGCATCCCAGCTTCACTAGACATCCCTCCTTATTACTGGATCAAAAATGACAGACCGGTCTCTCCTCCAAGCGAAAAAATTGGTGATAATAACACACCAGGATGGACCCGTATTCAGGGAGCCTTTTGGCGTGGCGGTGGCATTGCTCCAGGTTACAAACACATTGATGTTCTTCCCATCATTCGAGATAAATCAGTAGAATTCATAGAGAATGCGACAAAATCAGAAAAACCATTTTTCCTTTATACTGCCCTACCAGCACCTCACACCCCTTGGCTTCCAACAAAACGTTTTGAAGGAAAATCATCTGTTAAAGATTATGGAGACTTTGTCATAATGGTCGATGATGTCGTTGGAAGTTTACTAGCTGCACTTGATAAAACTAAAAGCGCCAATAATACGCTTTTTATATTTACGAGCGATAACGGCCCTGTCTGGTATCCTCAGGATACAGAAAAATACAGACACAGTAGTGTTGGCCCTCTTCGAGGGATGAAAGGAGATGCTTGGGAGGGTGGACATCGCATGCCATTTATCGCACGTTGGCCAGATAACGTACCTCCTAACAGTGAGTCATCTCAAATTATTTGCCATACCGATATGATTTCCACCGTTGCCGCTTTAACAGGACAAAAGCTTCCTGCCAACGCCGGAGAAGACAGCTATAATTTATTGCCAGCACTACTGGGTGAAAAAATCAAACCTATCCGAGAAGCAACCGTCCACCAATCATCCCGCCGATATTTAGCCATTCGACAAGGTCAATGGAAACTAATTCCAGGACTCGGTAGTGGAGGCTTTTCAAAACCATCTACTGTGAAGCCAAAAAAAAATGGTATCAAAGGTCAGTTATATAATTTGAAAAATGATATTGGAGAAAAAAACAACCTCTATGCTAACTATCCAAATGTAGTTAAGCGGCTAACTTTGCTTTTGGAAAAATATAAAAGAGAGGGACGAAGCACTCCTGAAAATTAAAGAGTAAACTTTTCAGGAAAGGTTTCTCGATATTCATCTCCTAACTTCTGGATTTCCTTTTTTATTTCTCTGTTTTCATCACGGAGTTTATTCAGTCGTTTAGCATTAAAAATAAGTTTTGTTTCCTCTCTTAAAGATCGGAAAACTTCAGCCGCGTTCAGCCAATAATGAAATGAATAAATACCTAGAAATGGCATCAATACAACGACCATAGCTATTTTATAGTCGTAATAATGATTCAATAGCAACCATACTGTCACATACCAGCAACTATAAAACGGCAGTCCAATAATTAACCTGTAAAATGAAACGGTCGCCTTGCCTGGAAGTTGAAATTTAGGGCTAATTATTCGAACCAAGAGAAAGGGAATCAAATGCAGCAAACTTCCAATAATAGCCGGCAACCCTAAAAGTACGCGCAATATTTTAAGTATCTGGTGGAAGGCTAAAGCGATTCCCGAATATTTCAGCAAAGGTGATTTAATTCGAACCCCCAACTGTTCGAGTGCCTTTTGATGGGCTGCCACTTTATTAGTTATTGATTCTGCTCGAAGGGGATCCTTGGACTCAAAGTAATTAATGGCATCTGCAATACTCTTTCGCCTCTGAACACGAGAAACAATTGCAATTTTTTCTTTGTATTTGTAAGCAGGCGCTAACCATTCAAGGTCATTAAGTAAAGGTTCCCATCGAGCGTCATCCAAATGAACCATCACTGACTTAAGCCGCTCATCGAGAATATTCGTAAGTTCTCGCATTGCCTGCTTTTCATTTCCTTTATGTTCTTTAAACCAAACCGCTGCATCAACCGGTTCCGCAACTGAAACCCAAAGTCGACTACGAAAACGAGACTTATCTTCGAAATTCAACCCTAATGGGACAATCCATACAGGCGCAACCCCATCAGTTAATTCAACTGCCCGCTGAGCAATTCTAGCAGCTCCAGTTTTCACTTGCTCCATGTGCACCAAATCATGACTTTTACCTTCTGGAAAAATACCCATAGGCAAACCTTTGGCTAAATTTTCTCCAGCAACATTAAGCGACTCGACATTACGCCTGACCGAAGAGGATGACTTGTCATCTTGGCCTCTATACGCAGGGATCATCCCTATAGCCTTCATCACACGACCTAACACCGGAGTTTTGAAGAGTGGAGCCTTGGCTAGAAAACGAACAGGCCGATTAGACGTAATACCTATTATTACTGGATCAATCAGAGAGTTTGAATGGTTCGCAATGTAAAGAGTAGCCCCTTTATCCGGAAGTCGATGAGGATTACTTATATGAATGACTGGATAATACAGACGAATCAAACGACGAACAATTTTCCGCAGTAGCCTTCCTAGGAATGAAGTTTGATCTGACAAAGTTGGTGAAATGATAATCGAATGAAACAGATTTCTGAATAAAATAATTTTATATTGTTAATATTCCTTTATAATTTTTTTCATCCAAAAAATTACCAACTAACGGTTGAGACAAGTCCGGCTGAGATTGCTGCCAACTGGCCATGATTCCACCCTTGGTAACTAACGTTGAAACATAACGACTACAACCCGTCCCTTCGGGTGAAACAAACAAAGGAAAATCAACCGATAAACGTTGTATTTTTGGGAATTCAGAATCCCAACCCCAAGCCAATCCTCCTAGTTCTTCACAAGAGAAACCGCGTGGTCGGCTGACCGCCTTTACATTTTCATCAAGTGAACGCAGACACTCAGCCCCATCATAAAAATAGAGAGATAATCCCGGCAAATCTTTAAGACAACCTAGGCGAGGCACTGCTAAACGATCAGTGACACGGGTACATGCTACATCCCATGAAGCACCTCGCTCAATAAAGGCATGGGTGTATAATTCAAAACTATCTGAATTTTCAGTACGTAAAGCTAGTCCTGTATTGGAACTAGACCAATTAAAAGGATGGCTACAATAAACTAGGGCTGTACCATTATTCGCAGTCTTAAATACAACGGGATCCTTTATGTGCAAAGTCGCACCATCTTGAGAAGATTGGATCTCCTCCATTTTCGAAACATTCAATTCGTCAACAGTTTCTCCAGAAATTAAGTCTATTGACCAAACCCCGGTGCCTGGTTTTTGAAAGTCCGATAACAGTTTAGGATACTTTAACGCCTTCTCTGTTGAAACAATCATCTCCAAACCATTTGCCCCAAGAAACAGCTTTCCTCCTTCAATTGAAACAACGTTAGATTCAGGTCTAGATAAATCCTCTTTAGAAAAAGAACGAATTTTAATGAATGGCCCTGTTGGTGACGATCCTTGAAAAATAGAAAATTCCAACCCGCGTGTTCCTGAACTCGTACCGGTTCGTGAATCACCATGATTACGATATCTACCGCACAATAAATAATTACTAGGCTCAATTTCAATAATGTTTCCAGAACCAAACCAGAAACCATCAGCATTCTTCTGAGGCTTAACCAAGACCTTAGCTTTATCCTGATCAACCAGAGCTCTGGCTAATTTTACAAGTGCATTTTTAACTTTTAAATCTAACTCAGACATTTAATGGCGTAGAAATAATAATCTAGAAAAAATCATACTGAAACTTAAAGTTGCTTCTCCATTCTACTATGCTGAATTTCACCAAACAAAAGATAACTGCTGTCAGTTACCGAATAACCATTATTTTTATAAAAGCCAACGGCTTGCTCGCGAGCGTCTAGAAAAATTTTCATCATCCCTTTCTCCCTAGCCAGCTTTTCCAAACATAAAAGTATTGACTGACCAATGCCTTGGTTTCGAGAATTAGGCTCTACTGCCATATAACGCACTTGTCCTAGCTTATCCTCTACTAACTGTAACCTGCCCCCACCTACGAGATTTCTTGAATCGTTGAAAGCTGCTATGTGAGTCGCTTTTCCATCATACTCATCGTGCTCTGTTCCTCTAGCCTGACCCCATGGCTTGCGCAAGACACGCCAACGCAACTCATAATAAGCTTCAAATTCTAAATCAGTATTGGGAGAACGAAACTCCATCGGCTAAGAGTCGCTTGAACAAGTAAAAGGGCAAATCATTTTTTATAAAAATATTGTAAGGGGAAGCTCTATAGTATTCCAAAAACTATTTTATAATAAAACAATAAGCTTTCACCAATTAACTTGAAACAACTACGAAATCACTCAAAATATGGGCTGACAGGGTTGGGTGCCGGAGCGGTTGAACGGGGCGCTCTCGAAAAGCGTTGAAGTGTAAGCTTCCGGGGGTTCGAATCCCTCTCCAACCGCCAATAATTATTTAATACATAGCAATGACTAGAATACTCACTGCACTTTTAATACTTGCCACTTCTCTTTCTTCTTTCAGCAAAAATAAACCTAAATTGGGTGATTCTAATTTCCCAAGTCCATCTCCAAGCGCACGACATAACGCTAAAGTTTTAGCAATTAAAAACAATCACTACGACCTTCTGCTTATTGGAGATTCAATTACACATACCGTAGGAGAGTTCGGCGGAAAATATAAGCCGTTTAAATCTGTGTGGGAGAAATATTACGCACCCCATAATGCAATCAATCTAGGTTATAATGGTTACCGAACTGAACAGATACTATGGAATCTACAGAATGGAGAGCTTGACTTCAAAGCATCACCCAAAGTTGCAATGATATTGATTGGAACCAATAACAGCGATGATCGTTTTTTCAAAAAAACCCATACTGCGAAAGAAATATTTTTGGGCACTAAGGCAATCGTTGAGCTAATAAAAACTCGCCATCCCAAAACAAAAATATTGGTATTAAGATTATTCCCACGAGGAGGCGACAATCAAAAAGGAATAAGCCCCCCCAACTTTAACTCTTCAAGAAGGTGCATAGAAATTTGCGAAAAAGCTGGCGAAATGACCAAGGAACTTGCCGATGGAAAACAAGTCTTCTGGCTTGATATAAATGAGATTTTTTTATTATCTGACCTTAAGATTAATACGAATCTGATGTGGGATCTACTACATCCCAGCCTAGCAGGAGCCGAAGCGTGGGCAAAAGCGGTAAAACCAACTATTTTGAAATTATTAAATAATGAAAAAGTGGATTCAATTCAAACGATAAAAAGGATCGAAGAACCAAAAAAAGGCTCTTAATAATTTTTCTATGAACCCAAATATAAACCGGCGAAAAAGCCTAAATCGATTAACAACTGGTTTGGTCGGAATAACTAGTCTATCCGGTTGCGGAACTTTATTTAAAAACACAAAGCAAATCGAAAAAGAACTTGCTGCTGACTTTGTTGTTATAGGAGGAAGCCTTGGTGGATGTGCGGCAGCATTAAGCGCATTGCAATCAGGATTGACTGTTATACTGACTGAAGAAACTGACTGGATTGGAGGTCAGCTCACATCTCAAGGAGTACCCCCGGATGAGCACAAGTGGATAGAATCTTTTGGCTGCACTCAAAGTTACAGAAACCTAAGAAATTCAATCAGAAAATATTATAAAGATAATTATCCACTTACCAAAAAAGCCACACAGTCAATTCATTTAAACCCCGGAAACGGAACCGTCTCTCGCATCTGCCACGAACCAAAGGTTGCCTTAAAATGCATTGAAACTCTATTCGAACCTTATCTGGTTAAAGGGAAATTAAAACTACTCAAAAAAACAATTCCCATTTCGGCAGATGTTTCTGGAGATAATATTAATTCAATAGAAATACTGGATCTTGAAAACAACAGCTCAAGAGTCTTAACAGGTAAAATTTATGCTGATGCAACTGAGTTAGGAGATCTTCTTCCAATCACAGGGTGTGAACACGTAATAGGCACTGAAGGAAAAAGCAAAACAAGTGAACTTCACATGCCAAATAAAGTCTCTTCCAGTAATCAACAAGCGTTTACTGTATGCTTTGCCCTTGAACACAAGGAGAACGAGGAACATGTAATAGACAGGCCTACTGAATTTGATTACTGGAAGGATTACATTCCTAACTTAACTCCAGCTTGGCCAGGAAAATTAATCGATTTTACCTATACGCATCCATCATCTGGAAGAGCAAAAAGATTAGGATTTAATCCCATCGGATCACACAAGTTCGGCATCATTAATCTCTGGACTTATCGACGTATTTTATCAAAGGACAACTTTCTTCCATCCAGCAAATTATCAGATGTAAGCCTTATAAATTGGCCACAAAATGATTATCTTGAAGGTAACCTTACAGGTGTATCCCTTGAGGAAAAGCAGAGCCATATCAACAAAGCAAAGCAATTAAACCTTTCACTTCTCTACTGGCTGCAAACAGAGGCTCCTAGAGGTGATGGAGGCTTAGGCTGGCCTGGATTAAGATTAAGGAAAGACATAATGGGAACAAGTGATGGAATGGCAAAATACCCTTATGTTCGGGAATCTAGAAGAATCAAAGCTCTTACTACTATTGTTGAGCAGGATTGTGGAGTAGAAAACAGAAAACTAGTGTTCGGAAACAACGAACAATCAAATAAAGGAAAAAAATATCATGACTCGGTAGGTGTGGGGCATTATCAGATTGATCTCCATCCAACTTCAGGAGGTGATAACTACATTGATTTTGCTACCTTCCCTTTTGAATTGCCATTGGGCTCACTAATTCCAAGAAGATTAAACAACCTAATTGCAGCAAGTAAAAATATTGGAACTACTCATATAACTAACGGATGTTACCGGCTTCATCCGGTCGAATGGAATATTGGTGAAGTTGCAGGATTTCTCGCAACAGAGGCAATAGAGAAATCAGAAACTATTTCTGCAATCAGAGAAAACAGTAAAAGCTTAATTTCATTTCAAAAAAGAATTCAAAAAGCAGGAATTGAAATTCGCTGGAGTCAACTGGAGAATTAGTTGAAAAAATTAATAAAACACCCTTTCCTCTAAAAAGGATCAGGTGAATTTCCACTCACCTCGACCAAAGCGATTTGCAATTTTATTACCAAGCTCGCTATTACAGCCGTAGGTCTTTGGATCCCACATAACTTCATTTCTAATTTGATAACCTATATTGGCCATACTACACAAAATTGAGGTATGAGCTCCAAGAGCAACATCAGCAACAGGCTTTTTACGAGAGCGAATACAATCGATCCAGTTTCTTTTATGGTTACCACCAATTTCCTCCAGTCTCCATGCATCCTTGCCAAATGAAGAACTTACAGCTGACTTCGGATTAGCATCAATACCAGATCTATCAACATAAAGTGTTCCCTCACTGCCATAAAAAACACAGTCATTAAAACGATCAGCTGTACTTTCATGAACAAACTCAACTCCATTCTCATAAACCATAGTAAGCCCGCTGTTACCTTCTTTTGGAGGCAACACTTTAACTGGAATAGTTTCATCGAGATTCATGGCCCATTTAGCTATATCATAGTGATGCGCCCCCATGTCACTCAATCCGCCGCCAGCATATTCACTATAGCGACGCCATTGTGGAAAGTGTCGATGAACGTCAATTGGGCAAAGGATCTTGTTGAACCCCCTTTCAGGTGCTGGCCCTTGCCAAAGTTCCCAATCTATTCCATCCGGCTTCCGTTCAGTAGGTAGATCACAGAAAACCGCAGGATTTCCGACACCAATCTTCACTTTTTTAACCTCACCAATTCGGCCATTACGAATACACTCGACTGCTTTTCGAAAGCGACCACCGAACTCGGAGCGCTGCTGGCTTCCTACTTGAAAAACAATATTGTTACGGCGTGCCGCCTTTAACGTTTCCAAGGCAGCACGGACTGTGACAGTTAATGGTTTTTCACAGTATATATCTTTCTTTGCATCTGCTGCCATGATTGCTGGCATAGCGTGCCAGTGATCAGGAGTACCAATGACTACTCCATCCACAGACTTGTCTGAAATGATCTCACGAAAATCATTGTAGGCTTTACACCCATGATTTGAGCCATACTTACCTTTAACACGCTTCATGGCTTCCGCCAAGCGAACCTTGGCGACCTCAGCAACCCCAACTACACGACAATCCGACTGACCAAGAAAGAAATTCAAATGGCTCTGATTCATTCGGCCAAAACCAATAAATCCAAGATTGATTGTATCGCTTGGCTTTGCAGCCCAAGCTTTAGAGGAAATAATATTTGGGATAGTTAATCCAGCAATAGAAACTGAACCAAGAAAATGGCGACGAGTTGTTTTCATTAATAATTTTGAAATAATTTGTATTATTTAATAACAATATTACTAAATAAAGTTGATTATTTTGTTTTCAGTTAGAAAATTATAGTTCGATCAAACAGAAATCTAAACACTAAATGATGTAGTCTGATTGATCATCCATTTGCCCCTGAATTTTACGAACCTTTTCGCATAAATCAAAAAGAGTGACAGCTTCAAGTACTCCAACTATGGCAGTTTGAACCTCATGCATAACACCGTTAATAATATATTTAGCAGCCTCATCAGAATGCAGATGGAGCTTTTTTTTGCTCTCTTTCGCTAAGTCACTCGATTCAAGAGGGCCCTCTATATGACGAACAATCTCCGATAAAGTTATTTCTTCGGGGCGGCGCTCAAGCCTATAGCCTCCAGAAACCCCCCTGCGACTCTCCACAAATCCTCCTGATTTTAAATCATTCAAAATCTGCTCAAGAAAGCGTCTGGGAATATTCTGCTGGTTTGCAATCTCCTTGATACGAATTACTTCAGGCCCATGATACATGCCCAGTACCAGAAGTGCCTGTATCGCATATTCGCCTCTTTGCGATAATTTCATACTTCAAGGAAATTAAAATCTCGACCAATTTAGTCAAGTATTGTTAAGAGGAAGTAATATTAGAAATTGCTTAAGAATCCTTTAATTTAAAAACCACTTGGTTTTCGCTCTGGATTCCTATTGCAATTATGATGCCTGCAACAACTGAATAGGTCGGACCGAGCAACCAGCCAAAAATAGGAATCAGTAATAACAAACCTCCAATCAATGAAAAGAACATGATTGTAAAAAAGTTTTTTAGCATTATTCGAAAACTATCTGCACCACTCAATCCTTTTCGATCGAGGTAGGGATCTACAAAGCCAATCCCAGTCAAAAAAATCTCGCATGGGATAACCATTATGAGTGCTAACAACCCACCGAAAAATGGAATTAGATTTGCGAATAACTCAAACAACAATAATAGGATAGTTCCGACTATGGTAATAAAAGCAAAAACAACCATTCGCTTGATTAATTCTCCGGGAGGTCTTTGATAATCAATTTTTTTTCCAATAACGGAAATTTCAATGCGATCTGTGATTTTATCGAGCGAAAATAAGTAAAAAAAGAGGACAATGCTTCGATATGAAATAAAGCCTAAAACAGCAATTAAAAAAAACACAAAAATTTCTATGGAAAATTCTAACCAACCTCCATCAGAAACAAAATTCACAATCAGTCTTTGAAAAAAACCTACTATTTGACCTGCCAAGAAATAACCTGACAAAAGCATCAATGGGAAATAAGCCAAAGTCAGAAGTAAAGGAATTTTGATTAAATTTATTATGCCTTCTTTCCAGATGAACTTATGGGCATCTCTATAAGCCGACAGAGTGACCTTAATTGCATTCATCGTTGTTTAATTATTTTAGCAATTATTTGGCAATTTCAATTAGTTCTATTTCATATCCCTCTGGTGCGTCAACAAAAGCAAAACCTCCTCCTGCTTCTTTCATTGTTGGGCCGTCTGAGTATTCAATGCCTAGCGATACTAGGTGTTTACCAAATTCTTCAAGACTGTCGACTTCGAAGGCCAAATGGGTCAAATCCTCCTGAACCTCCACTGAACCACTATTTGGGAAATGACAGATCTCAACAGTTTCCTCACTTTCTGGAGCTTTCAAAAAAGCCAATTCAGAACCCCTTGGAGATTTGTGGCGACGCACTTCTTCCAAACCCAAAACATTTTTATAAAAATCAATGGTTTTCTCCAGATCATTAACGCGGTATCGGGTATGTAATAATTTTTTTACTAATGCCATAGGTAAAAAAAATACCAAAAAGACTTTAATGAGCCAAGCGCAGCATCTTGTATTCATTCTTTACCAAGAGTAGTTTATACGCATGAGCCGCAAGTTATTACTCTTAACCTTGGCAATATTGCATTTTACTCTAGGATTGGAATCGACTGCCCTTGGCCAAACAACTCGAACAAAAGTAAAAGGAATTAGCGTTGATCCTAACAACCCGCGTTACACATATCGTATACAACATAGCAGAGATGGTATTGGGAAATTCTATATGGGCCGAGAAATAGCTCATGTAATGGGGCACCTTGGAGCTGGATGGCTTGAACGTTCATCACGCGAAGTCGAAGAGAGACCACAGACACTAATCAAGGCACTTAAAATCAAGTCGGGAGATAAGGTTGCAGATATCGGAGTTGGCACAGGTTATTTTGCCCGAAGAATTTCCCGCATAATAGGACCAAAGGGAACCGTTTACGGTGTAGACATTCAGCAAGAGATGCTTGATCTACTCGCGCGTAATCTTAAAAATGCCAATATAAAAAATGTCGAAGGGGTACTTGGAACAATTTCAAATCCTAATCTACCTAAAAATACGATCGATTTAGCATTAATGGTAGATGTTTACCACGAGTTCTCGCATCCATTTGAGATGATGCAAAATTTATGCAAAGCACTAAAGACTGGTGGAAGAATCGCATTTATAGAATATCGTATGGAAGATCCTAAAGTCCCTATAAAATTACTACACAAAATGTCCCAGTTACAGGTTCTCAAGGAAGCCTCGCCTCACCCACTTGAATGGGTCGAGACAATTTCTATACTTCCAAGGCAACATATCATTATCTTTAGAAAAACAGCACCTCACATCTCTACTAGAACAAACTCAAACGAGCCGAGAACACCTTAAGCTATAAACCCAAAAATTCTTGTAGATGACAAAATTTCGTTAAATTTCTCCGATACTTCGAAATTGTTACAATTTCATCACAGAAAAATATTTTATTGTAAAGCCCTCCTGTTTGTGCATTATTGTATTTGTAGTTGGTTGTAAGTTCAGCTGACTTAAAAGAATAAACAGAAATGGCACACTTCGTAAAACTAACTCAGGCATCGCCTAATGGTTATGCCGAAGAAGATTCAAAGGTGCTTTTCAACCTCGACACGGTCATCTCAGTTGAACCTGTAGGTGACACATCCGTAATTCAGACTCGATGGGGTCGGGTAACGGTACGTGAAGATCTGAATAGCATTCTGGATCTATCGAATGCCGAACAGGCAGGCGCATCTGCGCCACAACTCGATGCGTATAATCGAATAAACGAGGAGACTCTCTCCTTGTAAAGCGCGGGCTAAGGCCCGATTTGGAAAAAACATAAATAGAAATGACTCGCAGTCGGTTGCTCCCTAGGGACGCCGGCTGCGTTTTTTTTAATTATTCATTTGCGCAAAAAAAATCCCCTTTGTTTATCACTAATGGGCATTTGAAGCCTCTCCATTACCTGCATCATATCTTCCCAAACCTGACGTTTTATTGCCCAAGATTGATTTCGCAAAAGGTAGGATGGATGGAATGTAGGCATCACCGGGACACTCCTGTAAGACTGCCAGTTGCCACGAAGTCTAGTGATACCAGTCGGCATGTGGCCAAGCAAACCCTCCAAAGCTGTAGCACCTAAACCAACTATAACTTTTGGCTGAATGATTTCAATCTGCCGAACTAAGAAAGGAAACCAAATTTCTATTTCATCCGGTCTAGGTTTACGATTCCCAAAAGATTTACCCGGAGTTTCAGGTCTATATTTAAGCACATTAGCGATATAAACCTTTTCACGATCTAGACCTGTTGCTTGAATTATTTTCATTAACAACTGACCAGCCTTACCAACAAATGGCTCTCCTTCACGATCCTCATCAACCCCTGGAGCCTCTCCTACAAACATTAGATCTGCATCAACAGAACCTATTCCAAAGACTAAATTTGCACCAGAAGCCAATAACTCAGGACTCTTTTTAGAAGCCAATATCTCGTTTCTCAAATCATTCAATGCCGAAGACTTATCTACAGATGAAAGTTTCTTAGCCTCATAAACACTAGGGCCTTCTGACCGAATCGATTGAGTAACTGGCTGCGTTTGTATCAAACTTTTTCCATTTGAAGAAACAGCTTCATGTGGAGCAGACTCAAACAAAGAATTAACTGACTCAGGTGAAACTTCAACATAACGAACCCCTTTCTGTTTCAGGAACTCAAGATGACTAATAGTGGCCTCAATAAGTTGGCTATAAACACCGGACATTTGACAGAAAAAACAGAGTAGACTTAAACAGAATAATAGATCTCGTTTCTCATCTGAATAAAATTCGATAAATTCAAATAAATAAAAAGAGGTGAAATTATTGCTTTAATTATTTATTACCAGCACGAGCCCGCATATTGGCAATAGCCTCCACCCAGCGGTCGTAAGTCCCCGCAATATCAGCTGACTCCGCATCTCCTTCATGAAAAAGAAATGCATAAAGGAATGAAATTTTTTCACCCTTCTTGATTGTCATATCTCCAACCCCTTTTTTCTTGCCTTCAAAATTGTGTATACCAAAAGGATTTGCAGCAATTAATCCATAGTCTCTAGCGTGCCACCAGGTAGGATGCCGAGGATTATTCGGATGATCAAAAATTGCCACACCAACAGTATGATCATCTATCTTCCCCCAATAATCTACCCACTTAGCTCTTTTACCCCATAATTGCTTATCTTTATGTCCAGAACTGTTTACAGCTTTGCCATTGGCAGTTGTCACACCCTTTCCGTTGCTTAGTCGAAGATTAGGATGAGTACGGATTCCCATTGAACCTTCCTTTGTGTCACCAAATTTAACATCTCCTTCCGATGCATGAACTGTAACACCATAGGATATCATTGCACCTTTGGGTGTCTTAAAAATTCTAATGGAAGTACGGTCTGTACATATGGTCTTTCCGTCAGGCCCGTTCCAATTGTTTTTTGTAACTATTGAAGCAAAACGACCACCTTTGGCTCTAACAACTTCAGTAGGAATAATTTTTCCAGTTTTTTCTCCATTATGCCAAAAACTAATTCCATTCACCTCTCCATGTGTAAACCAAAGTGAAGAATGATGAATATGATCAGTTGCCTCACCTTTTACTTCCTTAAAAGGGTAATTCCGAGTCATGCTTACACCGTGCGGCCCTATAATTGGATAAAGTACAGGTTTATTGTAACCCTTAGTAATATACTCAGTGAATAGTTTCCCATTCATCTCAATACGATATTTGTCGCCGTCCTTCTTAACTTCAAACACATCCTCCTGCGCATTAATCTCCAACTGACCAAGGGATAATAATCCTGCGAAAAGTAACAATAATAAACGTGAATTCATCAAGTCAAATTTAAGTTTACCAATGCTCCGGGTCAACGGAAAATCCTTAAGAAAACAAAAAATTAGTCAAACCGCGCTTGGCAGATGGGAGCTCTTTTCGTTAAGTTGAGTGATGGCTGGATTTATTCGATTCATAGGTATTTTTAATATTGCTGTATGGGTTGGTGGATCCGTTTTCTTTTCATTCCTAGCTGGATCCGTTTTTTTTAGCCCAGAAGTAACAAAGTTCACACCTCCGCCCTACAATGGTCTTGTTGCTCAAGCAATGTTAGAACGTTTTTTCATGCTTCATTATATTTGTGGAATACTTGGCATAGCACACCTCTTGATTGAATGTTTCATTAAGCAAGGAACCTTCCCTAAGAAGGGTATTATTTATGTTGGGCTTCTACTGTTACTAGCGATAATTGGTGGGAAATTAATAAGCCCCAATCTTAATTTATGGCATCAGCAAAAATACCAATTCCAAATCAAAACTGAGGGGGAACCTCCAATGATAGAATTTAAGCCTTACGCAAAAGAAATAAGACAAACAGCAAAACTAAAATTTACTGTATGGCATGGCATATCCCAAACTGTAAACCTAATTATGCTTCTAATGTTATTATTTTATTTTTGGAAATTGGTTCACCCTACAAACTCCAGCCACCTGCAAACTTACTCTCAAAAGAAACGTAATCTTTTTTCCGAATAGCTTAGAATTTTTCAACAACTTACTGAACAGAAACAGCTTGCTTGATTCCAAACTTCTCGATGCGGTTTCGAAGAGTAGCACGGGTAATACCAAGAAGCTTAGAAGCCCGAACCTGATTGCCATTGGTTTCCCTAAGGGCATGAGCAACTAATTCCCGTTCAACTGCAGGTAAAATTGCTAAATCAGGTTGAGACTTAGCCCATTGAAACAAAGTCCCGGCCAAAGCGCTGATATCAATTGATGCTGCATTTGATGCAGGTAATTCTGAATGATTTAAATTTTTCTTATCAATCTCAAATGCGCTTTTCGTATTTGACTGCAAATCTTTCGGTAAATCATTTAAACGAATTGCATCTCCCTTAGCCATCACAATCGTTCTGCGCATCACGTTTTCCAGTTCTCGTACATTGCCAGGCCACGGGTAACTCAAAAGTGCAGACTGGGCAGTCTCAAGAATAGATTTAACCTTGCTCCCTTCGGATTCAGCGATGACCTTAAGAAAATAATCTATTAACAATGGAATATCTTCAATTCGTTCACGAAGAGGAGGTAGGTTTACTCTAACAACATTAAGCCTATAAAAAAGATCTTCGCGAAATTCATTGGCAGCAACCGCTTCCTCAAGCTTTTTATTAGTGGCAGCTACAATACGAACATCAACCTTAATAGATTTTTCACCGCCAACCCGCTCAATAGTTCCATTTTGCAACACCCTCAATATTTTGGCCTGTGTCGCAAGTGTCATGTCCCCAATTTCATCAAGAAAAATAGTGCCTTGATGACATTGCTCAAATTTACCAATCCTCTGCGAAGTAGCTCCGGTAAAAGCTCCTTTTTCATGACCGAACAGTTCACTTTCGAGTAGGTTTTCAGGAATAGCTGCGCAGTTAATAGGCAAATATGCCCTGTCGTTGCGCTGACTATTATGATATATGGCTTTAGCTACTAATTCCTTGCCCGTTCCACTTTCACCCGTAATTAATGCTGTAGCATCAGAACCAGCGAGCTGACCAATCGTTTTAAAAACCTCCTGCATAGATTGACTGCGCCCAACTATACCCATGTCATAATCCTCTGATTCCAATAAAGGCTCAACAGCAATAACCTCTTTCATATCACGAGCAGCTTTAAGAGCGTCTGCAACAATCTGCTTTAGTTTCGGAACATCAAAGGGTTTGAGTAAATAATCGTAAGCTCCATGTTTCATTGCCTCGATTGCGGTTTGTGTAGTACCAAAGGCTGTCATCATTATAATAGGCAATTTTGCATCATCCTCACGAATAAGGCGCAGTGTTTCTAACCCACTAATACCTTCCATACGAACATCCATTAGCACTAAATCGGGCTTGAAAGTCTTTATTACCTCAATCCCCTCTTCCCCACTGGCAGCAGTCTCCAAAATCAAATCTGGAGAACTAAAAATTCTCTTGAAAGAATATCTGACATCATTCTCATCATCAATTAGCAGTAATTTATCCATTGTTAACCGACACCTACATAACATGATATCATAAGAATACTCCAGCCGTTTCATTAATCATCAGAAAAGATTGCGCTTGAGCAAGCATAGGTCTTAAAATAAATGAGCCTGCATGAACTATCGCCGTTATGAATAAAGCTAATCGCCGAAGATTCCTATTAACAACTGGCACAGCAGTAGCATCTTCAACACTACCTATTAAAGCGATTGGTCGAAAAGATAAACAAGAGATCATAGACCTTCATCAGCATACAAATTATAGTGGCCGTAATGATATGCGTTTGCTACGCCATCAGAATGCTCTCGGAGCAAATTGGACGGTACTACTACCAGCAGGCCGAAAGTACGGCTTGGGAGCCATCTGCGGAGGGAACAAATCTGTACGAAAAATAGTAGTCAAAAACCCTCATAAATATGTTCATTTTGCCAACGAAATATCCGACCATCCTGAATGTATACAGACAATAGAAACTTATCTCAAAAAAGGAGCAATTGGAATTGGAGAACAAAAATTCCGTGTTGAATGTGACTCAAAACATATTGAACGCATTGCTGAACTAGCTCAGGAATATGACGTGCCCATTTTGATGCATTTTGAACATGAAAATTACAATACCGGCATTCAAAGATTTCACAAAATTCTCAAGAAGTTTCCGAAAGTAAACTTTATTGGGCATGCCCAAACTTGGTGGGGAAATATTGATAAAAATCATGAGCAAAAAATCATGTATCCAAAAGGTAAGGTTACACCATCAGGCATCAGTGATCGCTTGCTACAAGATTATCCAAATATGTATGGAGATTTATCAGCCAACTCAGGGCTAAATGCACTCATCCGTGATGAAAACCACGCAATCGAGTTTATCAAACGTAACCAAGACAAGTTAATCTATGGTAGCGACTGCAACGACCTTATAGGGCGAGGACCTAGTTGCATCGGGGCTCGAACAATTAAAATTATCAAAAGCTTAATCTCAAATCGAGCTATCCAAGACAAGATTCTCAGTAAAAACGCAAGACGAATTATCCGCTTTCCAAAATAATGAGTATTAGCAACTCGTCGGCACTTCCTGTAAAACTTTGATACAGTGAGGAATAGCTCCTTCAACGAAACTTAAGCATTCAACAGCACCTTTTGGTTTTCCGGGCAAACAGATAACGAGAGTTGAGTCTATCACCGCTGCCATGTTTCTAGATAAAATTGCATTGGGCGTGATTTTCATCGACTCAAACCGCATTACTTCACCGAAACCAGGCAGCTCTCTAATTGACATTTCCCGGACAGCTTCTGGAGTAACATCTCTAACTGCCACTCCTGTTCCTCCCGTAGTAAGAATCAAGTGACATCCCTTGTTAACCAACTCACGCAAAGCACGTTGTATATCAAGAATTTCATCTGGAACTACAGATTCCGCAATAACAGACCATCCGTAATTAGAAGCAGCCCCTTTAAGTGCTGGCCCGCCCGCATCATCATAAACACCCTTTGTGGCACGATCCGAAACTGAGATTATTCCAACTTGTATTTCCATAACTAACAATCAGTAAATCAACTGAAATTCTGGTAGCATCGTAAGCGTCCAAAGGACATCTTCAAACGAATTAAGCATCTTATCATCTTCAACCAGTTCTTTGATCATTATATCCTCAGAATCAGTTGGACGGCGACCTAGTGCAAATTGAAAGATTTGACTTACCAGAATTTGTTTTTCAGTTTCATTTTTAGACAAAGCAATCGCACCGTCTTTAATTAAATTGGAAAGCACGTCACCATTAGTCAATGCCAACGCTTGGAGAGTGGTAGCTACTGAAGGACGCGAAGTACTAACTTGCTCTCGATTTGGCCGACCTAAAGCAGTTGTCAGTGCCGTTTTATTTTGTAGAACCTCACGGAACTTACCCCCAAAAGCGAGATCAGAACCACTAAACTTCAACTTATTTGCTAAATTCCAAGGACTCAAATTAACACCACCAAGTTCCAAAGCATTCTTCCATTTGGAATCGTCAAATTTCCGCTGACTCCAATTTTTAATATTATTTGTAGTAACTTTCCAAGTTTTATCAGAGACAATGTCAAGAGTGCTTTCATTTTCAAATTGCAACCTTAACCCTAACCAAAGACCTGCTGGATTATCATTTTCATCCCCATTAGTTGCTAACACAGTAATTAAATTTTCACCTACTTTAAATCTATCAGATAAATTCCGAAATTTTGGTTCCTGCCAATTATTACCTGCGAATCCATTCCGTTGATTCACCATCAAGACGTATGAATTATCAGCAGTCATGATTACATCTGCATTTTTCGGCTTACTCTTCAAAATGAAAGTTTTACGAAAATAAGAAGTACCAGGCTTAGCGCTTTTATCTGCATTGCTAGAGCTCCAAATCCATTTAGCATCAGGCACGTCGGTCTGTTTTTTCTTTTCCAGATTTGCACCATCAAATTTTATTTTTTTTGCAGGTGATTTTTTCCAATTTCCAGTAAGAGTCGCAATCGCATCAACGAACTGTTCAGCAGACATTCTTCGAACTAGAGGACCACGAAACACAAATTCTTTTTCCTCTCGTTCAGAGCCATTAACAGCCGGCATTTGATAGGCACGCGAAGTCATTATCTGCTCCATAGTAAATTTAAGATCGTAATTATTCTCCACCAAGTCACTGGCAAGTAAATCGAGCAGATCAGTATTCCAGGATAAATTCTCCATTTCATCAACTGGTTCTACCAACCCTCGGCCAAGGAATCGCGCCCATATCCGATTAACAATCGTTCGGCTAAGGCGACCATTTTTCGGGCTAATAACTGCATCAGCCAACTGTTTAATCCGAACAGATTTTTCAGCCTTAGGATCAATCCTCCCTAATTCTGGGTGAATGAACCTAACATTAGAAATCTTACCGGTCGGCTTATCGCATTCAATCATCTCCAATGGTTTATCAGCATAAACACTTGCCAAGGCGTAAGCATCATCCAGCGACCAGTCGTTAATAAAACTATCGTGACAAGAAGCACACTTCAAATTAACGCCCATAAATACTTGGGAAATGTGTTGAGCCGCTTGCATGTGCGGTTTCTGACTCGCATTGACGACTCCTCTCCAAACTATACCTTTAGTAAACCCTTGTGAATGCTCTGTTGGATTAACCAATTCATAAACAAACCGGTCATAGGGTTTGTTGTTATACAATGACCCGTAAAGCCAACCAGTGATTTGCTTCCGACCACCGTCTATATAGCCAGTTCCAGCATAGTCATTTCGAAGAAGATCATTCCAAAATGCTAACCAATGCTCAGCATATGATTTTTGATCTGAAAGAAGTCTTCGCACCAATATTTTACGTTTCCCTTTAACATCACTAGCAATAAAATCCTCCAACTCTTTGATAGGCGGTAACAATCCAATTGTATCAAGATAAACACGACGAGCAAAAATTTTGTCAGAGACTAAGTCCTTATTATGGATATCGAATTTAGCGAAATATTTTTCAAGAATAAGATCTATAGGATGAGTATTTTTTGCTCCCGAAATATTTGGCCTACGAGGCTTTAAATTTAAGACAGGTGCCTTTGCAAAAGTCGTGTTACTTTCCCACTCAACCCCCTGATCGATCCAAGCCCTAATCAAGCCGACTTGTTCTGCAGTAAATTTCGACCCCTTTTGTGGCATTACATTTTCAGGGTCTATCCCAGAAATTAATTCAACCAAATAGCTATCAACACTTTTACCTAGTACTACGGATAATCCGGAATCACCACCCGATAACAACTTTTCACGAGTCTCCAGACTAAAACCGCCCTTAGCCTTTCCCTTTCCATGACATTTGGTACAGCTCTTTTCAAGTAAAGGGTAGATGTCCTTGGAAAAACTAACTTTACGCTTCAAGGACGGCGGCAGGTCAGCTTTTTGCTCCGCAGTCAAATCCGCACGGGACACCTCTGGTAAAACCAAAAGAAAACCCAAAAACAAAAAGGTTAAATGACGAATGAGATACACGGTGAAATGAATATAAAAGTGTTAGCCTTGATGTGGAAGTAAAATGCGCAAAAACTATTACTTTAAAATCTCATATACTTGAAAGATACCCTGTTCCCCTAGAACATCTGTTACATTTTTGAATTTTGATTCTGACTCCAAATGCGTAGCCCATATTGAATTATTGATTGCAATCGTAAACTTAGCTCCTGAATTTCGATAAGCTTCAGACTTGAACTTGTTTTGCTGTGAATTACTCAAATTACTAACCTGATCAAAATCCCAAACATCACCATGCCAAGGCTGGTCAAGATGCCAAGCTACATACAATCCTAATCGATGACCTTCATCTGTAAAAAATGTTGATCCAACAATTGGCGAATTCAAACCGGCATTTTTCATTCGCAAAGCTAATTCCTTAGCTAAGGGACCTACAACATCTTCAGATTGAGACTTCAAGACAGTGGGTAATATAAACAATGAAGCAATCGTAATCTTAATAAAACTACCATTCAGATTGTGACTCCTACATAAACCCAATGATAGAATTAAAAAAAGTGGAAGAATGAGATAAAAGTAACGTTGATCTGTAGACAGGACATAAACTGGAAGGTAAATAGCGCCGAGACAAATCACCGGTATATTTAACCATCTCCATCTTTCATTAAACCAAGTCTTAGCCCTTGGCTTTTTGCAAAAAAAAGCCAACCCAAAAACAAAAGTTCCAATTCCAAACCAACCCAAAAACAAACCAATGCCATCAAAAGCTGAAAAAAACTTGAAAACTGTCTTAGCATTTCTGTAGATGAGATATAACTGGTAGAAAAAATTTTCATTACTTTCAAATGGGGACCAATATTCATATTGCATTTCACTGGGATCTTCCCAAGCCGTCACACGGCCAGATTCAGGTTGGTATACTGTGTTACCGAATGGATGCGGTGCAGGCTGTTCATTTCCTGGTCCTACAATCGCGTGTGCGATTGCTCCAGAAGTTGAAAAATTCATATGACCGTACTTGCCTGAAATAGTAATAATCAACGGGATTGATATAGCCAAAAATAATCCGATTGAAATAGATGTCTGGCTCCAAGCTAGCTGTCTGTTTTTATCATTAGAAAAGCGCCAAAAAAGCCCCAAAAAAAAACTAGTAATTATGCCAAATGGGAATGCCACAGCCTTTGCTAAATATGCAAGCCCCCAAAAAGCACCTGAACTCATTGCTAGACGGCGATTAGTCAACCATTCTGGTGAAACACCGAAACCGATTGCATAAATTGCTAATCCAGAAACAAGCAAGTCAGGGGTTATTTGTTGCATCATCCAGCTAGGCAAAACTATTGCTAGCACTGCAGCGACAGTTATTTGATCCAACAATCGAAGACCTACTGAGCGAACCAGAAACTGACTACCATGAAAAAACACTATGGCAGAAATCAACATTGCCAACTTGCCTGAAATTAACGGATCCACACCCAACCACAAAAAAGGAACCATCAACAAACTTAGCAAAGGCCCCCAATAACCAGTTACTGCAAGTTCAAAATTACCAGCCGCCCAATACTCAGCAATTCTCATATAGGCAATAGCGTCAGTATTCAAACGCGATAAACTATTAAGCATAGAGACTACCATCAGCACGTATGCTATTAACCACACAACCCGAAGCCAAAAACGCAATTTAGAATCAGTGTTCCTGATATTTTGATCTATGTTTTTTTTTGTCAAATCAGGTTTTTTTCTTAAAGATAAATAAGTTGTTTAAACCAAATTGAAATTTTTTATGAACAAACAAATTAAATCCAGCTAATTCAAATAATGGCTCAACTTCAACAGGACTAAATCCATGATGCTGATCAATAGCTATCCCATCAACCAAACGCATGAATTTCAAAACAGATAATATCACATCTACCTTAGGTGAAGGCACTGTCAAAACTATGAAACCTTCAAAAGAAAGCCGTTCGAAGCAGGCTTTAACGAAAGCAGTCTTTTTATCTTCAGATATATGCTCCAGCACTGCCAAAACCGAAATCGCATCAAAAGATTTTCCATTGGGCAATGCATCAGGAAATGATCCCAATACAAATTTAAATCCTTCAGGTGCAAAGGCTTTATTTAAGCAAGTGTCAATTCCTATCCCTTTAATTCCATAGTTAGCTAAAAGCCGACATAACTCTCCATCACCGGAGCCAATATCCAATACTTCTTTGGCATTACTTAAGTAAGGAAAAGCCTTTTTAATTCTCCAATCCCGAATAAATAAATCCAACCACTTCACTTCTCCCCCCCTTTACGCTTCAACCCTAAAACACTAAGAAAAAAACTACCCAAAACAATTTGGAAACCAAGAGCAATGGCGAGAATCGATGGAATTACCTGACGCAAAACCTCCGACGGATTTAATTCGCCGAACCCCCTTTCACTCCACCCTAAAGTCACTAAAACAGAACCTCCCAATCCTAAAAATACTAACAAACCTCCAATAATTAAACCTGTCTCCAACTTGACATATCGATACAATTTTTTCAGAAGCTTACTTTCCTTTCCGATTCCTTGCGTACTTGCAAAAGTACGGGTAAACACAGCAAACAATGCCGATTGAAATCCAAGAAGAACAGCAAGAGCAGAGTAAGCTAATGTGTTTAAATCCAACGTTGCCTGTCCTAATTTACGAGCTTCCGGCAAGAGCCAACCACCAACTCCTAACCCAATTACCATCAACAACAATCCAGGGTAAAAAAACAACCAATTAGGACTGAACAATAACATAAATCGCAAGTGGCGCCAGCCATCACGCCAACTACGTAAATGCGGTGCACGAGTTCGCCCATCTGGAGAAAGAGTAGTTGGCACCTCAGTAATTTTCATACCATTAATGGTAGCCTTTACCACCATCTCACTTGCAAACTCCATACCCGTCGTCTGCAAATTCATTCTTTTAAAAGCTTCGCTACTGAAACCGCGAAGCCCACAATGGAAATCTTTAACTGGACAACCGAAAAATAATCGCCCCAATCCACTCAACACAGGATTACCAAGGTAACGGTGCAATGGAGGCATTGCTCCAGGAGCAATACCACCTAGAAAGCGGTTACCCATCACAAGATCACTGCCTTTTCTAAGATTATCAATAAAAAGCATGAGAGAAGAGAAATCGTAGCTATCATCAGCATCCCCCATTATAACAAATCTCCCTCGGGCTGCGCCAATACCACCAATCAAGGCGTTTCCGTAACCTTTTGAATCAACCATTACAACTCTCGCTCCTGCTAAAGCAGCAATCTTTGGAGAACCATCCGTACTACCGTTGTCTGCAATGATCACCTCCCCAATAACATCGTTCTCATTTAAACAACGAATAACCTTATCGATACATATTTTAAGGGTTTCTGCTTCATTAAGGCAAGGCATCACAACGGATACCTCTATGTTTTCGATTAGCCTTTGTTGAGACATGGTGTCATTAAGAAGAATAGCTAGGGAAAGATGCCTGAAACAAGCTGAACCGACAATCAGCAATACTTGTTACAACTAACTCAACACCTGATTGACATGATGATAATTTTAAAGCAAATATCTTCCCAGTGCAAAAAAAAGTTAGAGAAGAAGCGAAACGTAAATTTATCGAGTTTCTCGAAAAGAAAGATTTTCGTATCACTAATCAAAGGCGTATCATAATCGATACTGTTTTCTCAACAGACAAGCACTTTACCGCAGAACAACTTCTAGATTGGGCACGCGAAAAAGATAAGTCGGTGTCAAGAGCAACTGTATATCGAACCCTACCTTTATTGACCGAAAGCAAACTTGTCCATGAAATGGACTTTGGTAAACCTTATAAGTTCTACGACCCTAATTATTCTGATAGCCCGAATCACAATCATCTCATATGTGAGGACTGCGAAAAAATCGTAGAGTTTGATAGTGATAAAATTGAAAAAATTGAAAACGAAATCGGGCATAAATTAGGATTCACAGTTAAGTCTCAAAATCTTCAATTATCAGCCTCTTGTGACGTACTTAAGAGCAAGGGAGCTTGCGACAAAAAAACTTGTGACTAATTAGTCAATACGAACTTAGTTGCAGCTGATGATCCACCCTTCCTTTTTGATTATGCTCTAGTGGTGGCAGTTCCTCCAACGTTGGGGATTGAGTCTCTGCCAAAATTGTACCAGCAATATTTTTTAATTCTGACCACCTGGGCCATTCCAATTCTGGCGCATACTTAATCTGCCTCATTAGACTGCGCCATTCAATAACTGCCCGATCAATGTCACCCGATCCAAGGAACTCTGTTATCCAACTCCCTTTATCTGATGGATTCAAATGTAATGCTGCAACAACACTCTCAGCTCCTGATCCATAACGGGGTGGCACCCCAGCATCCAGATAACCAGCCACCGTTGTATCACCATAACATTTGCGACATGCTATTGGTAAACGCCCTTCCCAACGTTCTTCCTCATTTGCAAATCGAAAACCTGCATCAAGATTAGCTAATTCATAAATCAACTCATTTATCGGAATAGACGAATCCTCCAAAGCAGCAGCAATACCCATTCCATAATTTTGCGAAAAGAAACTAACAACTCGACCACGAAGTGTTGGCTTGCCAGTTACATCCACTAACTTAAGTCGCTTCCATAGCAGGGCAACACCTGTAGCTGGTTTTAGATCACTACATTCGTCGTATAAGTCACAACTCGAACAAGTCCTATTAAGAACTTTGCGCTGATGCGGCCGAAGTAACGGAACACCATGTGAATCCACATGTGCCAAAACTGAATGAAAATCTAACCGTACCTGAACTAGTAATCGGTGTTCATTATTGTAAAACCGAACTACAGGAGTATTAAGTTCTGACAATTTACCCTCGAGCAATGGTTGTATTCTTTTCTTCCAAAGCTTTATGGGCACTACTCGTTTGTTCCAACCTGTCATTTTCCTAACCCATTTTGCTAAATCGAGCAGATTATTATTTAATTCATCTGCAACTTTTTGTTCCCGTCCAAATGCTTGTTCATCCGCCAACAAAACCAATTGTCCAGATCCAGTTTTTGGTAAAACATCTGAATTCATCAGTGCCGGACTCAATATAGGATCTTGTTCAGAAATCGTTTCGCAGGAAGCTTTTTTTGGAATAAACACATTCTTTAGAATTTGTTGTGAAGCGACAGGCAAAGACTCCCAATCACCACGACTGTTCATCATTTCACTAATAAGCTTTCGCGACATCCGAGCTCTCTCCGAGTCAGTTCCTAAACCACATGGCATATTGGGATGTAGTATTGAAAACTCCATTCCGAGTAATATCGGTTGGGCAGTAAATAAACGTTTTTGCACCCTAATAGCCTCAATATATGGACTAAGATTTTTCTTAGAGGCACTATACATAAGACCTAGCAAGGACGCCCAATCAACCATGTTATTACGAGACAAGAAACAAGGATAACCATCTCTTATACGAATTTCATTTCTTGAAATTAACGCAAAACCAATCTCATCAATGCCTCGCCGACCTGCTCGACCAAACATCTGATGAATCTCATCAGCTTTGATTGGAATTTCAAGATGATCACGCCGATAAGAATCGGCTGCCAACGCCACACTTCTCAGGGAAAAATTAATTCCAGCAGCTAATCCCATTGTAGCTACTACTACTCGTAATTGACCAGCTTTAGCCAATGGCTCAATAACACCAGCTCTAGCTCCATAACTGAGGCCACTGTGATGAAATGCGACGCGCGAGTGAAGCATCTTAGCTAACTGATCCCCAACTAGTCCTCTTTGGTCAGGTGTAAGTTTGAGTGGGTTAGGATTAGGGAGATTTTTAGCGATGTCTATTGCCAGCTTTTCTGCAGCACGACGGCGCGGTGCAAATAGCAAAACCGGACCAAGTCCATCAGCTAATGATTTAGCCAAAAACCTAGGCCAATAGCCACGAATCTCAGTTGGAACATTATAATTAAGTATCCCGGCATAAACCTCCTCAAGCGGTACCGGACGTTCATCATGCCAAACCCATTTTGCATCACGGCCCAAACGCTGAAGCCATGAAACCACATGCTTAGGATTTGCAACACTTCCGCTCAGCATTAGTAACTGTGTTTGTCGAGGCGCCATCGCTATAGCTAATTCATAATTCAGCCCTCGATCATTGTCCCCAAGCATCTGGTATTCATCAATCACCAGCAAATTAGGTCCATCACCATTTACTAATCTATTTTTTTGCGTTTCAAGTGTGGCAACAATCACAGGAGCATCAAGGTTCTCCGATAAGTCACCCGTAGCAATGCCTACATTCCATCCCTTAGAACGCCACTCAGAGAGTTTATCATTTGCTAATGCACGAGTCGGGACCGTATAGATGGCTTGGCCTGGATTACGACCCTGTTTTGACCATAATTCAAAAATAAAAGTTTTACCTGCTCCAGTTGAAGCATGCACTACGACATCCTTGCCATCACGAAGATACTGGACGGCTTCTTGCTGCCAAAGGTCAGGCACAATAACCTCATCCAGAGCAGAAAAATGATCCTTAGAATCCTCAAACATCGATACAGGGAAAATACTAAAAAGATACCAATCTTCCAAACTATCGATTGATAAAAGTTTTGAGCCTATTTTCTCATGAGATACAAAATCTCTAATTATTTAAAGGTTGAGTACTTCGTAAATAAGCCAACAAATCACGGATTTGATCATTCGAATATGATGATAAAATCCCACTAGGCATAAGTGATACACCCTGTGCCTTCAATGCCTTGATTTTCTTTCGCTCTACCGTGATATCTTGCCCATCCAGACCACGTAAAACTACAGTTTGAAGATCCTCATCAACAAGAAAACCTACAACTGATCGACCATCCTCTGTAGTCAATAAGAAATTTTCGTAACCCTCTCTAATTTCCGCACTAGGATTTACAATGCTCAATAACATAGTGTCAATATCATCTCGCTGGTAAGAACTAAGGTCTGGGCCAATATACCCTCCCTGCTCAAAAAGCCTATGACATGAGCTACAACTTACTGCAAAAAGTTTTTTTCCAGCGTAAGGATCACCTGGTTTATCTTTTATCAAAATAGAGAGACGCTGGATTTCAGCTTCTAACTTTGCTGCATCAGTTTCTATATTTGAAAAATGTTTGTCTACCATAGCCGAAACTTTCGAATCTTTATGAGCTCGCAGCAAGCTAACAACCTCTGGAGATACTAAAACGCTCGAAAGCTCTCCATCTTCAACGGCCTGAGCCAAGGCTCTTGCAAAATTTATTCTTCCAGCCAACAGTGTCCCAGCCACCTGCCTAACCTCAGTAGGAAAACTTGCGTAGTTATCTAAAATTTCTATCGCAATTTGCTTTTCACTGTAAGGTTTAAGAGCACCAAGTGCTGCTCTTCTCAGATCACTACCCGGCTCTGTTTTTAAAATATTTAAAAATACTGGAATGGCCTTCAAATTAGGAACTTCACCAATTATCTCAGAATACTGAAGACGAATAATTTTTTCAGCTTTTACGTCTGCTATAACTTTTAACGCCTCATCAACCGCTTTACTTTCCCCTCGACGCAGACCCAAAGCAACTGAGCCACCTCCATGTCGAGCCATCGCTTCCATTAAACGCTCTGGAAGCGCAGCCATTGATCGCCCCTTATAAGCCTGTTCGAAGCCAACCATCAAAACTTTTGTAGCGCCAATATCGGGAGCAAGTTCAAACAATTTTGCGCTATTTAACAAATCCCTACGAGTACCAGACTTCGCAAATCTGCGGATTAATCGATTAAGAATATGCTGACGAACCAACGACTTTCCCCAAAGCTTCTTATCTCCGAACAATCTAAGAACCTCATCGGAATGCGCATCAACTTTAGATTCAAGTGCCCACCAAACCATCAGTGGTTGATATATATCCTCTGCATCAGCATCATGACTCATCAAAGAGCGAACAATCGGAAGTGCATGGGCAAACGATAAACGCTTGGCTGTTGCTGCAAGCTGACCACGCACCTCAACATTTGATTCAATTCCAGCTAATCCACTCAACAAACTAGCCGTCTCCTCTGGAATAGCCTTTTCATCACCAAGTAATCGAACTGTCCAAAGTCTGACATGGGGATTATTATGTTTAAGTGTTTTAGCAGCATATTCCGGATTAAATCCTCCACACAAATTTACCGCCCAAAGTGCTTCCAAGGCTACCTGACCATTTTCTTCTGAGATAAGCTTTTTTAAGTACGGTAAAGCCTGCATGTCCTTACGGTCACCTAACAATCTAAGTGCAGTTTGACGGTGCCACTTGTCATTATTTGCAAGTAACCCAATCAAACGTCGTGTCGAATAGCTACTTAGGTCAAATAATTCTATGTTAGATGCACCTTTAGCTCGCAACCGATATATCCGGCCATTTTCAGGATCGATTTGACCTTCATGATTTCTATAATGATTCACCTGATCGTCATACCAATCACATATATAAACCCCACCGTCAGGTCCTGCTTTGATATCCACTGGCCGAAAGTACCGGTCGCTTGTCTTTACTGGATGACTAGTGTCCTGGGTTTTAAAGGATGATCCAATCAAAGTGCGATCACTTAAAACAACACGTCCTTGAATAGGTTCAATTCCCATAATTTTTTCATAGTATTTATCAGGCAAGCCGCTACCTTCGTAGACAATAAAGTTATGTGTAAAACGAGGAACCTTGTGATGAGGCATACCACTGAAATAACCAAAAGCATATGGATTACTAAGCGGCCCATGTTTGCTAAATCCCTTTCGCAAGTAGCCACCTTGAACATAGTGAAAACCACGGGTATCCCCACCATTATGACCTGAAAAAACTCGCCCTCTTGCATCTATCTCGACACCAAAAGCATTTCCGCCGCCTTCTGCAAAAATTTCATATCGTCGAGTCTCCGGATGGTATCGCCATATATTCTGCCCCATGGAATTAATTTCTTTCTCATCAAAACCAGGACGACGAACCTTTGCCGTGACCGTACTACCTTGAGCGGCGTATAACCAACCGTCCGGGCCCCACCTCAAACTATTAACTACAGAATGCGTATCTTCCAAACCAAACCCAGCCAAATGCACAACCGGATCTCCATCTGGAATGTCATCACGATTCTTATCTGCATAAAATAAAAGATACGGCGGATTTAAGACCCAAACTCCACCTCGACCGTGAGCTAAAGATGTAGCAATATTTAATCCGTCAATGAAAGTTTTATGCCTGTCGTACAAACCATCACCATCAGTATCCTCATGAATGGTGATTTTATCGCGACCTCGAATATGATTAGGCGGGGGTAGTGGAATTTTATTATAAACTGCTCGCCAATAATTATCACGACTAGTCATCTTTAGACCCGCCGGATGGGGATACTGCCGATATTGTACTACCCACATACGACCTCGTTCATCGAAATTCAAAAATACTGGCTGCTTTACAAGCGGTTCAGTTAGAAGTTGGTCAATTTGAAGATCTTCAGAAATTTCAAATTTACGAAGAGAATCCTCAGGTGATAAAGGCACTGCAAAAACTTGAAAAAATACAAGCATACAAGCACCAAATAAAAATAGAGGTTTCATTAACGACGTAATAATAAAATACTAATCAACTAGAGGTTCTAGGTAAAGCAAGACAACTCTAAATTACAAAACTCTTTCACTAAATAAGCTGCAGAATCTTTTCTGCATCCTCACTAAGAGAAGCTTGTCTTTTCGACATAGAAGCATCATCGAGTTTTTCATCATAAGAAGGAATCATATCCTTCATGCGATCACGTCCCTCTTTTGTTTGAAGTAAATGGCCAAAATTTTTACGGACTATTTCAAGAATAATATTTACCGAAACTGAAGCTCCAGGTGATGCACCTAGTAGGGCAGATATGGACTTGTCAGCACTCGACAGCACTTCAGTTCCAAAATGTACTATACCCGCATCTCCATCCTCTTTCTTAATAGCCTGCACTCGAATCCCTGCATCAATCAACTCCCAATCATCATCTTTTGCTTCAGGATAAAAATTACGCAATTCTTTCATTCGTGTAGTCATACTTTGAGTCCCCTGCTGCATTAGGTATTTCACAAGTGGAATATTATGGAGTCCTACTTTGATTAAGGAAGCTATGTTATCCAAGCGGATAGAACTGGGGAGATCAAAAATACTACCACCTTTATGCAAAAACTTTGTAGTCCACGCCGCATAAGGGCCAAACAACAAAGCCTTTTTACCATTGATGATTCGAGTGTCCAAATGAGGCACCGCCATAGTTGGTGCAGCACCGGGCGACAAACCATAAACCTTGGCTTCGTGTTGCTCGACAATCTGTGGTTTATGACAAACCAACCATTGCCCCCCTATTGGAAAACCCCCGTAACCTTTACTTTCTTCTATTCCGGAGTTTTGAAGCAACGGCAAACTTCCTCCACCTGCACCAATAAAAACAAATTTGGCATCAGTACTAAATGTCTGACTATTTTTAAGATCTTTAATCTTTACTGACCAACCCCCTTTAGTTTTACGATTAAGACCTATCACACGATGTTCTGTTGCATAACCACAATCATTTTGGTTTCCTAACCATTCTATAAGCGACGAAGACAAAGATCCAAAATTAACATCTGTCCCACGACTCATCTTTGTTGCGGCAACAGGTAAATCATCACGACCTGAAACTAGAAGAGGGGCCCATTGTTTGATAGCTTCTCGATCTTCAGTGTACTGCATGCTGTTAAAGAAATGGTGTGCACTCATTGCGTTGTATCGTGAACGCAAAAAATCAACCTGTTCCTGGCCATAAACAAAAGAAACATGAGGCACCGAATTAACGAATTTTTTTGGGCTATCAATAAGTCTATTACGAACAGCATATGCCCAGAAATATTTCGACTGTTCAAACTGCTCAAAGATTTCAATCGCCTTTGAAACATCAACTTCACCATTTGCACCTCGGTTAGGAGTATAACTGAGCTCACAAATTCCGGCATGCCCGGTTCCCGCATTATTCCAACCATTTGAACTTTCCTGAGCCAGATCCTCAGTCACCTCGTAAAGCTGAATTTTCAATTTTGGATCGAGGCTTTTTAACATAGCTCCAAGCGTGGCACTCATAACCCCACTGCCAATAAGAACGATATCAGGATTTTCAATATGTTGGGAACTACTCATAAATAAATAGGAATACTGCTAAAAAAAATATATTAATCCAAGCGTAACCCAATATAAATCGTTTAGTTGAAAGGGAACCAAATTTATGGCTTTATTTTCTTTGTAGCCTTAAAATCAACTTTAGACATGAAACTAAACCAGCCAAAAGCAGCCGTAATCATAAGCTTAGCACTTTTTATTTCATCAATCTCTCTTAACGCTGCCGAGCAAAGACACGGGATAGAAGCAGCAAGAGAACAGGCCAAACTACTCATTCCACATCCCGAACTTGAGGCCACTTTGTTCGCATCCGAACCTATGTTAGTAAATCCAGCAAATATGGATATTGATGCAGAAGGCCGTGTTTGGGTAACCGAGGGAGTGAATTATCGACAATTCAAACCTTGGGGCCGAATCCAACCTAAAGGCGATCGTATTCGTATACTAGAGGATACAGACGGAGATGGAAAAGCAGACCTCGCAAAAACATTTTACCAAGGCAATGATGTCAACGCTGCACTGGGAATATGTGTGCTAGGAACTAAAATAATAGTTTCCTGCTCGCCTAAAATTTTACTCTTCACCGACGAAAACGGGGACGACAAAGCAGACGGGCCGCCTCAAATATTATTTAATGGCATTGGAGGTGTCGACCACGACCATGGCGCTCACGCATTTGTATTCGGACCGGATGGAAAATTGTATTTTAACATCGGCAATGATGGCCGCCGGCTGAAAACACCTGATGGTAAAAACTTTATAGTGGACAAGGCAGGCAATGAAGTCGATGGCCGAGGCAAGCCTTATCGCCAAGGACTAGTTTTCCGATGCAACCTTGATAGCAGTGAAGTTGAAACTCTTGGTTTTAATTTCCGAAATAATTATGAGGTAACCGTCGATTCTTTTGGCACTATTTGGCAATCTGATAATGACGATGATGGGAATCGCGGTGTGCGCATCAACTACGTTATGGAATTTGGAAACTACGGCTATACTGACGAACTCACCGGCCGTGGATGGCGAACTAAGAGAACCAATCAAGAAAAAGACATACCATCCCGACATTGGCATCAAAACGACCCGGGAGTAATCCCAAATTTAATACAGACAGGCCAAGGCTCCCCAACTGGAATCTCAATTTATGAAGGAAACTTACTTCCTAAAATTTTCCAAGGTCAAATAATGCATTGTGATGCCGGACCTCGCATCGTAAGAGCCTTCCCGGTCAAGCGAAGTGGAGCCGGTTACAAAGGACAAACTGTCAATATTTTACAAAGTAAAGACCCTTGGTATCGCCCTTCTGATGTTTGCACAGCACCCGACGGATCTGTATTTATTTCTGATTGGCATGACGGCCACGTTGGAGGGCACCACATGACCGACCATAAGCCAGGTCAAATGACTGGCCGTATTTATCGCCTAACACCAAAGGGTAAATCCAAAGCCTACAAAATAGTGAAAAATCGTACTGCAAGCTCAATGCTAGCTTCTCCAAATATGTCCGAACGCTACATTGCTTGGCAACAGTTCCATAAGGTTGGCTCACAAGCCGAAGATACATTATTAAAATTGTGGAAAAGTGACGATCAACGAATTCGAGCAAGAGCTATCCATCTACTAGCTCGTATCAAGGGTGCTGAGAATAAATACATTAACAAAGCACTCAACGATAGTAATCCTGATATTCGGATAACAGGCATTCGCATTGCACGCGAACGCGGTTTAGACATAATTCCATTTTTAAAGAAAATGGTTAAAGACACCGACTCTGGAGTTCGCAGAGAATGCGCCATTGCTCTTCGACATAATAATTCGCCCCAAGCCCCAGCTCTTTGGACCGAACTTGCAAAACAACATAACGGCGAAGATCGTTGGTATCTAGAATCACTCGGTCTTGCACTTGACAAACAACAGGACAAATTTTTTGGAGCTTGGCTAGATGTCGTTGGAAGCGACTGGGATACCCCTGGGGGAAGAGATATCATTTGGAGGTCAAGATCAAGTAAGACTTCAGAGCTGCTTGTTAAAATCCTTCTCGACAAAAAAACCAAAGAAGCGGAAAAACCACGTTATATTCGTGCACTGGATTTTCAATCCGGACCTGAAAAAGATGCAGCTTTAATTAAATTGATTAGCGCTGGAAGCTAATTCAATACCGAATCATTCCTCTCTAATAATGATTCAATAAATGGCAAATCTGCCTGTGTTGTCGCTTTGGGATTTGGTTTATTACATTCGATCAACTTTACTTGTTGCCCTATGGCTTGGCATGCAGCTGTATCATCAGTGATAGTAATTCCTTGATCACGAACTTTTTTCAAAGCAGTCAAAATTATATCACGCCGAAACACCTGAGGGGTCTGAACTGCCCATAGATTTTCACGGATTACTGTTTCGAGAATATCAGATTGCTCGTTACCCCGTTTAAGAGAGTCCGTGACTCGCTTTGCTAACACAGCCGCACCAATCTCATATGCCGCACCAATTGCCTGGCTAACCACATCTAATGGAGAACAAGGTCGAGCCCCGTCCTGAATAGCCACGACATCTGCAGATGAATCACTTGCATTTACACCATTCCACACAGAATCCTGACGCTCTGCTCCTCCATCAACAAGAATCCAAGGCTTCGTCAGTTCAATAGTTTTTGCTAGCTGATTAAATCGTGTGTGAGATTCTTTACGAGCGACTACTACTACTTCACTGGCATCAACAAAACGATCAAATTGACGCCAGGTATGACCGACTAAAGGAATGCCAGCTACTTCAAAAAAAAGTTTATCACCCTGCCCCATTCGCGTACCAAGACCTGCTGCAACGATGACTATAGATACTTTTGGCATGAATAAAATTTAGGCAATCAAGTCATGAGCAACATTGCCGTGCGTATCAGTCAATCTCATGTCACGGCCATCAAAACGATAGGTCATTTTTTTATGATCCATTCCAAGCAAATGAAGCATAGTTGCATGCATGTCGTGTATATCTAATTTGTTCTCTACCGCTCTGTATCCAAACTCGTCAGTTGAGCCATAAGTAAACCCTTCCTTAACACCTCCGCCCGCCATCCAAATGGTAAAACCAAAAGGATTATGATCTCGACCATTACTACCCTGAGCAAATGGGGTTCTCCCAAATTCACCAGACCAAACAACCAGCGTATCCTTGAGCATTCCTCTGGATTTCAGGTCGCGCAACAAACCTGCTATCGGCTGGTCTATTGCCCGAGAATTGTCACCATGGTTTTTCTTAAGACCACCATGTGCATCCCATCTGTCATTACCACTAATTCTGGGACAAGTTAATTCAATAAAGCGCACCCCCTTCTCTACTAATCGGCGCGCTATGAGACACTGCATTCCAAAAGTCCGAGTTGGCTCAAATTTTGCATCTAGTCCATAAAGCTTTTGAGTCACATCTGTTTCCCCTTTTATATCAATCAATTCAGGTACAGCTGCTTGCATTCGGTAAGCCATTTCATAATTAGCAATAGCTGATTCGATTCCATCCACACGCCCTAGCCGTTCGAGAACTCCTTGATCAAGTTTATTAAGCAAACCAAGTTTAGCTTCCTGCGCGCCCTTTCGGCTCTCACGAGGACGTATGTCCGCTAAAGGCTCCTTGCCTGTCTTGAATACGGTCGCTTGATGGCTAGCTGGCAAAAAACCATTCCCAAAATTATCCCAACCACCGGATGGAACAAGTCCACCGTTTAGCACAACAAATCCTGGCAGATCGTTCGCCTCAGCACCTAGTCCATAGCTCATCCATGAGCCCATGCTAGGGCGTCCTTGCACCCCAAATCCAGTATGCAGAAAAAAGTTAGCACTATTGTGCTCAGAGAACTTCGATGTCATCGAGCGCACAACACACAAGTTATCCGCCATCTCACCAACATAAGGAAAAAGATCACTTACATTCAAACCACATTGGCCGTATTCCTTAAAACTCCAAGGTGACTTAAGCGTCTTACCAATATTATCAAACTGTGTGGGGTTAATCTTGGCAGAAAATGGTTTGCCGTGATCCTTCTCCAATCTTGGTTTGTAGTCGAATGAATCGACCTGTGAGACTCCCCCATCCATATAAAGAAAAATAACACTCTTGGCTTTTGGGTGATGATGCGTACTTCGCGGGGCAAATGGAGATTTAGTCTTACCAAAGGCGGGATCTGCTAGAAGGCTACTTAAAGCTACAGCCCCAAATCCACCAGCGCAACGCCCTAACATTTCGCGCCGGCTCAAGGGTTTCGACATAAAATTGTTACATGCCATTTTCATTGATTTCACTTTATACAGTCGAATTAGTATACAAAAACAAACTCTTTAACGTTAAATAATGTATGACAAAAATCCTTTAAGGACTCTCGAATCGTTTCATTACTATTCTCTTCTTTTTGCGAGTTGATAAAAGTCACTGCCTCAGCTGACTCCCAAGATTCAGGCTCACGACCAAATGCCTGCTTATATGCAAGGCCAACCAAATCACTTGTAGTAACTGCATCTGATTTCAAAAGAGAATCAGCCCAAATCGAAGCTTGCTTGTGGACAAATGGATTATTCAACATAATCAACGGTTGCGCCGGAGAATTTGAAACTGTGCGCTTACCAATTGTAGAAAACGGGGTCGGTTTATCAAAAGCCATCAACATTGGTTCAAGATGGTTACGCCTTACCTCAACGTAAATGCTTCTGCGGCCATCCCCATCCATGGGGCCGCTGCCCCGCGGACTACGGTTGTTTCTCATAAATGAAGTAATGTGTACCATCGGACCTTTACCGAATTGGCGTTTGTCGATTCGACCAGATACCGCAAGTAAACGGTCTCGAATAACCTCAGCCTGCAATCGTCGTATCGGCATTCTATGCAGTAAATAATTATTAGGATCCTCAACTTCATTAATCTTATTTGGCTTACTAGATTGCCTGTAAGTACTTGAGTGAACCATCTGGCGAATCATGTCCTTAACAGACCACCCACGGTTGATAATCTGACTAGCTAAATAGTCGAGTAGTTCAGGATGGGTTGGGACTTTGCCATTGGCACCAAAATTATCGACGGTCTCTACAATCCCTCGCCCAAAGAGGTGATGCCATATACGGTTTACAAAAACTCTAGAAACAAAAGGATTATCAGGTTCTACCATACGCTTGGCCAAACTCAGCCTCCCGCTTCCTTGACTGGGAGCTTCGCGCTTTACTAGTGCCTCGAGAAATGAACGCGGCACTAAATCGGCTGCCGGCGATTTGTGGTTACCTCGAACCAAAATGGGTTCATCTTCTCCGTTCCCATCAAGTAATGTAAGAGCCAAAGAAGGCTTGGGAATGGAATTTTCAATATTTAATTTCTTTTTTTTGTATACTGCGAATTTATTAGCTGCTAGTGCAAGATTTAAAGGCTTTTCCAAGAGATTGCCATTTCGAATGACCCAATTAAGTAATTGTGCCGTTTCATGATTAGAATTGCCTGCCGCATGATCTGCCGCGGTAGAAATGAACAAGCTAGCCAAATCCTCATCACTCTTAAGAAAGTCGGCCACTCGCGAATTCACACTGTGAATCACAGGAGGTTCTCCATCCCCAAACTGAACACGTTCAAGTGAGAAATCGCCGCGGGGGGTAAACTCTACATGCACTCTAAAGCCAATATAATCTTTTACTTGATGCCGATGCCACTTCCACTCATTCCCCTTACTGTCGAGTTTTTGACGAACAACCCCATGCAGTGGGCCAGCCACCTGCCTGTGCGAATTCACCGCCATAAAAACATCTGCTTTACCTTTATAACGATACCAAAGAGAATCTCCATTGACCCCAAAGGTCCGAGTGCGGATTAGTCCAGAAAAACGGCTGCTCAACTCATCATTTCGTGCTGAACCATTTTCAACAAACTCCTTAATTGGTTGATTAAGTTCATTACCAAAAATAGGAGATCCTGATTTCATCGGACCATTTCCAAATTGTTTTCCACCCGTAAACCACTCTTCTGGCCCCTGCTCGCGGCGGTAGTCCGAGACCATATCCGAAGAGCGCCAATCACGCTCACTTTTAACATAATTACGCTCTCCCTCCTCAATCGTCTCAATAATCTTGATAGACTTTAATTTGTCTATGCTATCTAACTCTGATTTATGCATCTCAGATAAAGCATCCGAAGGTGACTGACCAAGCTTAACCTTAACAATACTATGAATAGGGTCAGTAGCATTACCGCTAGCCTTGTCGAGATAAGCAACCCAAGCAGCGAGCTTTTTCGCAGTCAACTTCGAGGCCTTTGCCTTTGCAATCACAGTTGGATGCGAGGCAATGTAGTCAGATGGCTTCGGCATATCTTTGCCTTTAATTATTTCACCTAAAATTTCCGTAGACGCCTTCAGATACTCTTCCATTCGTCTCACCCGATATTTTATTGTTGCAGCGTACTCAGCCACCAAGTCTGCTTCACTTTTCAAGCGCAAACTTTCTAATTTTTTATAAGCATCATCTTGAGCCGCAGGATCGGCCATATCTTTAAGGTGGTAGCCTGAACTCTGAAGTATTCCTGCAAATGCGTAGTAATCCTCGGTCGAAATAGCATCGAATTTGTGATCGTGGCAGCGAGCACAACCCAATGTCATACCGAGAAATGCCTTGGAATAAACATCAATCTGATTATGCACTCGATTGCACTCATCACCACGAATGTCCACCGGTGAATGCGTCGCCTCTCCGAGATGCCAAAATCCAGGTCCCTTTGCAGATTCGTTCTCGCGGGTGACTGGATCAAGCCTAGGTTTATCAATCATATCTCCAGCAACATGCTCAATAACAAAATCGTCGTAAGGCACATCAGCATTAAACGCTCGCACAACATAGTTTCGATACCGAAAAGCTTCTGGAATAGGATAATCAGCCTCGTGACCACGGGTCTCAGCAAATCGAACTAAATCAAGCCAATGCTGTCCCCATCGCTCTCCGAAATGAGGTGAAGCCAACAATCTTTCAACGAGTTTTTTGTAAGCATTTGGTGATGTATCGGAAACAAAAACATCAATCTCGTTTGGTTCTGGGGGCAACCCAATAAGATCAAAATACAGCCGACGAATGATATTGCGTCGTGTCGCTTCGATATTTGGCTCCAGTTCAGCCTCCTCGAGTTTTGCCAAAATAAAATGATCAATAGCATTATTAATCCAATTTCGACCTGAAATAGATTTGATAATTGGCGGATGAATATCGCTTCTAATTTGCTTCCAAGCCCAATGATCGGCTTTACGCTTGGAGATATCAAAATCATCTTTATCAGTTATATTAGCTGTATCGCCACTTCGTGGATCTGGAGCACCCAGCGAAATCCACTTTCTTAATTTATCAATTGCAGACTTTGAAAGTCTGCTCTTGGGAGGCATCTGCAAGTCGTCATTCTCATAAGAAACTGCTTTTATCAAAAGACTTGCTGCTGGATTACCAGGTATAATTGTCGGACCAGCTTCACCTCCCTTTAGTAATCCAGCGGCCGTATCGAGCAATAATTCACCTTTGGCTTTTCCGGCTTCTTCACTGTGGCATTTATAGCAATTCTCAGCCAAAACAGGTCGAATATGATTTTCAAAAAACTCCATTCCTTCGGCTTCAGAAGCATCTGCGACGCTTGATCTAACTAGAGCGCTAAGACAGAACAAATAAACAAATTGCAATATAAGCCTAAAATGAATCATCAAAGAGTAGAAAAAGATTACAAAAACTACCCATTTATTCAAGCCAAGGCAAAGAATAGTGAAGGCAGGAAATAAATACTCATACTATGTTAAAAATGTCAAAATACTCAATAAACGCTTGCAATCAACAAGCTGGCCTCTAATGTTTCCGCCCTTTTGTTGAGGGTCAAAATGATACTCAATCCAATGCTACAGACTATTATTGCTCAAGCTCCGGCTCAAGCTCCGGACCAATCCGGAGGTTTTCAAATGTTTCTTCCGATGATCCTAATGATCGTCATCTTTTATTTCCTTTTAATTAGACCTCAAACAAAAAGGGAAAAGGATCGCAAGAAAATGGTAGAAGCACTTAAAAGTGGAGATTCTGTGGTAACAAGGGGTGGTGTGGTAGGAACAATACAGTCTGTCAAAGCAGACACTGTAACAATTCGATCCTTGGAAAGTAAATTTGAATTAGAAAAGTATTCGGTTGAACGTCAAATAACTGATAAATCCGAATTAAAAGAAACTAAATAGGCTAATAACGTGAAACGCAGTAACATAAAACGATTCTTACTTCTGGCTTTAATTCTTTGGTGGGCAATATCAGAGATGACGCCACTTCAAGATAAAGAAGGTCGATTGCTTAAGGAATTCATCTCTGGATCAAATGACCAGAATAGCCAAGTCATCTCAAACATTCACACGAATGCTCTAAATAATTTCGCAAAACAAACAGATTCAAAGAATGAATACGGAGCCCTCTTATCCGCTGTTGAGGCATCAGGAGTATCACTTAAAGATTACTTTGATTTCAGGTATAGCGGTCAAAAATCTGACAAGGAACTAAACGATGCAATACTTCAGAAACTGCAAAAAAAATCATCTGGCCAAATTCAGTATGGTTTAGATTTACAAGGTGGATCTTCATTTCTTGTGGCAATGAAGATGAATAGCACAAACGATGTTGATTATGAAGGAGCTCTTTCACAGGCAGTTGAAGTTCTTAGAAGCCGCGTTGATAAAGAGTTCCTAGGTGTAGTTGAACCAGACATTAGGCCATTGGGTAAAGATAAAATAATGATACAGCTCCCAGGTCTTTCAGCAGCTGATCAGTCAAAGGCTCGCAAAATTGTAACTCAAGCAGCTTTCCTTGAATTTGGACTTGTTCATACAAATTCAGTTGCTCTGATTGCAAATGGAATTACACCTCAAGGCTACAAGAAGTTTTCCAAAACTCGAAAAGATCCCCAAGGTAATGAATACACAGATGAAGTACTAGTCGAAATACCAAATAAATATGGATTAAAAGGAGAGCAGATTTCAGATGCCAGACCTAGTCGAGACCCTCTCACGTCAAACCCTTTGATTTTGTTCACATTTAATAGTGAAGGAGGAGCGGCCATGGGACGGCTAAGCGGCAATAACGTGGGAAGATCAATGGCAATTATCCTTGATGGAAAGCTCATGTCGGCGCCTACACTTCAGGAACAAATTACAAGTAACGGGCAGATATCTGGTGACTTTAAAATGCAGGAAGCTGCAACTATCGCAAATGCTTTACTAAACCCATTAAAGGCTCCACTCGAAATTGAGGAAGAGATGAGCGTGGAACCAAGTTTAGGGAAAGATTCGGTGGACAGTGGCAAACGCGCAGCACTCTACGGCGTGATAGCTGTAGCAATATTCATGTTAATTTACTACTGGTTTGCAGGTATAGTTGCCAACTTTGCACTCGTTCTAAACTTAATAATATTACTGGGGGTAATGTGCTATCTTAATGCAGCTCTTACGCTCCCAGGCATAGCTGGCATAGTTTTGACAATCGGCATGGCTATTGATGCTAACGTTCTAATTTTTGAACGTATTAGAGAGGAACTTAAATCAGGCAAGGGAATCCAAGGAGCAGTCGAGACAGGTTATGCGCGTGCTTTTAGTACCATTATTGATGCTAACCTAACTACACTCATCGTTTCAGTCATACTAATGTTTATGGGGACAGGACCAGTCAAAGGTTTCGGGGTCACTCTTACAGTTGGTATCTGTGCAAGTATGTTCACCGCACTCGTTGTGACTCGTTTGGTATTCGATCTATTTAAAAACTACGGAGCCGACCACGGTTTAAGAGCAATTCAACAACCAAAATTAAACTTCATGGGCTTTTCTAAAGTTGCATTCATAACTTCGTGGTCGATGGTTATAATTGGCATCGGTTATGGCTTTTACCGAGGCAGTGATGCTATGGGAATAGATTTTAAAGGTGGAGACAGAGTTACAATAGAGTTCAGTAACAAGAAAACAGAAACAGAACTCCGTGATACAATAAAGGAAAGCCTTGGCGCAACATTGGCTAATAGAGCACAGATTCAATATCAGTCTGGAGGAGGCAGTCAAGAACGCCTCCAAGTTACTGTCAATTTTGGTGACGGAGAAAAAACTTTTGAAGCATTAAATACTGGTTTTCCAGATGCTGAATTTAAGAAAGTTAGCCAACTAAGGACGGGAGCCAGTATTAGTAATGAAATTCTTCAAACTGCCACCAAATCTCTGCTTATTGCACTTTTTGCCATTCTCGTTTACGTAACATTCCGTTACGAATTTTCGTTTGCTCTGGGTGCTATTCTAGCCATTATTCATGATATACTTATGACAATGGGTATCTTTTTCCTTTGGGGTGGCGAACTAAGCGCACCCGTGATGGCTGCTTTACTTACAATTATAGGTTTTTCCATCAATGACACAATTGTGATATTTGACCGAATTCGTGAAGACTTAAAACTTGGCCTTCCCGGAACATTTACTGAAATCATGAATGGAGCGATCGCTAAAACGCTAAGCCGAACAATTATCACCTCTGGAACAACTTTAATTGCTGCGGGTTCACTCTTCTTTCTAGGAGGAGGAGCAATCCACTCATTTGCATTCATATTGCTTGTAGGTGTTCTTACTGGCACATTTTCCAGTATATTTATTGCTGGCTCACTCGTTCTATGGCGCAATAAAGGAGAGAAGCCCAAACTAGCTGACGAAACAGTAATTACTCAACACAGTATTTCCTCGTCCGAGGCGTAATTAGATATTTACCAATTAAATTTACACAAAGTCGCCTTGCTCATGCTTGGCGACTTTCTTTTTAGGTTTTAATCTAGTAAACAAGTTTTTCCATTATAGATTTAGATGATTCTCTTGGCTTCAATGAACCCAGCTTTTAATGAAAGCACCATGACTATTGCTCCTACTAATTGGGTTTGGTTCATAGTAGCAGTACTGGTCTTCCTAGCCTTGGACTTAGGGGTTTTTCATCGCAAGCCACATGCTGTAGGGTTTAGGGAAGCAATGATGTGGACAACCATCTGGGGCTCCATGTCTATTGCATTTGCTTTTTGGATCGCTCCCGCAATGGTCGGAGAACAATGGACTGGAGACCATACAAAATTGTTTATCACTGGCTACGTCGTTGAGTTATCGCTTTCAATGGATAATGTTTTTGTAATCGCATTAATATTTTCATTCTTTCGGGTGCCGGCAGAATTCCAACATCGAGTGCTCTTTTGGGGAATACTTGGAGCACTAGTAATGCGTGCTGTGATGATTCTAGCAGGTGCCAGCTTAATTCATCAGTTTCATTGGATTCTATATATATTTGGAGCTTTCCTTTTGGTGACTGGAATTAAGATGCTGTTCGCCGGAGATGAAGAAGTTGAGCCGGAAAAAAATATCGCCATCCGCCTAGCTCGTAAATTTTATCCAATCTCAACCGAATTCGACGGACAAAAATTCTTTACGATCTTGAATGGACGACGTGCTTTGACACCTCTAGCACTGTGCCTAATTATGGTAGAGACTACTGACTTAATTTTTGCCGTTGATTCAATTCCCGCTATATTTGGAATCACCAACGAGCCCTTCATTATTTTCACATCGAATGTCTTTGCAATTTTGGGGCTCAGGTCACTCTATTTCTTACTGGTTGGCCTACTCAAACACTTTTGCTATCTGAAGTACGGACTGGCTTTAGTTTTGATTTTCATTGGATTTAAAATGTTAATAGTACTGTGGGAAGGTCGGCCAACTTGGCTCGTTTTTGAGCACAACCATAATCTCGTACTTATTATCGTTGGATCAATTCTTGGACTATCAATTGCAATTTCCCTGATAGCGTCAAAATTTAAGACTAAAGAATCCGAAAAGGATTCCTAATAAAAAAAGGCAATTAGCCTTATAAATTTAAGTTTATGTATAAAAATAATAATATTATTCGGATAACAAGGGGGATCCAGATGCTAGTGTGAAATATCGCTGGAACCTCGCACCATCACAACCGCTACTAACTGGCCAACTTATTCGAGAACTTCCTCTGTCGCCTCTTTTGGCACAATGCCTAGTAAACCGAGGACTTGTCACAAAAGAGGAAGTCAGTGATTTTCTTAAGCCAAAGCTTAAGCTGTTGGCCGATCCATTTTTGATACCAAATATGGAAGTAGCCATAGAGAGGCTTTGGAAGGCACGCAGCAACGATGAGCGGTTGTTAATTTATGGTGACTACGACGCGGATGGCATCACCTCCACCGCCCTATTAGTTGAAGCATTGACTGAGCTTGGCTGGAATGTACAAGCCTATCTTCCAGGGCGATTTGACGATGGTTACGGTCTAAGCGAAATCTCAGTAGAAAAATGTCTTAAACAATTTGAAATAAATCTATTACTAGCAATAGATTGTGGATCCACCTCTAATGAAGCCATAGATTGCCTTAACAAAAACAAAGTTGACGTGATAGTAGTCGACCACCATCAGTTAAGTAATCCACCCCCAAACCCCGTTGCTATGGTCAACCCGCAACTAAGCAATGATTATCCTAATTTCCAAGAACTATGCTCTGTTGGACTCGCTTTTAAACTTATCCACGCTATCGTTAAAAAAGGAAGGCAAGAAGGTCTTCAAAAAGAACGAGATCTCGATCTAAAACAATATCTGGACCTCGTTGCAATTGGAACAGTAGCAGATCTTGTCCCGTTAGTTGGTGAAAACCGAAAACTTCTTCGGTTTGGATTAGAACAGCTCAGCAATACCACTCGACCAGGTTTAGTTGCTCTCAAGAAAATTACTAATATTAAATCCCCAGTAAGTGTATTCAATGTTGGGTTCAACCTAGGCCCTCGAATTAATGCAGCTGGCAGAATGGAAAACCCTCTTGCAGCTCTTAATCTCCTATTAGCAAAAGATATTTTTACAGCAGAAAAAAACGCCAAACTTCTTGATGGTTTCAATTTGGATCGCCAGAAAGTAGAACGGGATATTTCCACTAAGGCAATTGAAGACATTAAAAATAAATTCGACCCTGATAAGGATTTTGTCATTGTCGAGGGAAATATGGAATGGCATCTGGGTGTTATCGGTATCGTTGCCTCCAGAGTCATGCGAAAGTTTTACCGACCTGCATTTATTTTAGCCAAAGATGAGAATGGCTGGAAAGGCTCCGCCCGCAGTATTGAAGGATTTGATCTAGCCGAAGCAATGCGTGAATGCGATGATCTTCTTAATGACCATGGAGGCCATGCTATGGCAGCAGGCGTCTCAGTTAAACCTGGCCAGGTTGATGCTTTCCGTGAACGCATCAATAAAGTTGCTAAGAAAACAATTAATGCAGAAATGTTTCAAGCCCCTCTAAAATTAGACGCTGAAACTAATCTGTCAGAAATGACTCTTGTTAGAATTCAGGAGATGCAACAAATTGAACCGACAGGCCAAGGCAATCCAGAAATTCAACTACTCATTCCAAATCTTACAATGTCTGGCTCGATTTTCCGTATGGGTAAAGACAAACAACATGTAAAATTTTGGGCAAATGATGATCGTGAATCCTGTGAGGTAATAGCATGGAACCTAAAACCTGAAGACGAACCAAAAGGTAATTTCGATCTTGCAGTTGCACCACAAGTAAACAATTTTAATGGCCATCTATCAGTTCAACTCAAACTAATTGATTGGCGACCAACCAAAAATTAAATATTAACTAAAAGGTTCGATCTCAAAGAATAATTGGTAATTCTTCAAATTTTTTAGTTTGGAAAATTAGATCAGACTTCTATTGAAGACATCCTTTGTATTCCTTTGCGAAGAGGAAACCAGCCTAGAAAAAACGATACAATAAGAAAGCCCAAACAACCAAAAACAAACACTAGAGACGAACTCCCCCCAAAAGCCCAAAAAGACGTAAAAGCCATAAGCCCCACCATTCCAACAATGTAAAGAAAACTTAAAACAAGACAAAGTGTTCCCCCAAAACCGCTGACAATTTTACTAGGATTATCTTCTCGAAAATTCGGATATAAAGCGCCCAAACCTAAAGCCAAAGCATTCAAAGTAAACGCCATCACTCCTATTGCCAAAATAAAGTAGATCATCCGCTCAACCGATACAGAGAGCATCATGCAAGAAGCACCAACTAAAGCCATAGTTACTATCATTGAAACGGCAGTAGAAAATAAAAACTTTGTCATTAGAGTTCTTTTCATTCCCAAGGGAGCCATCCCTATAATCCAAATACGTTTACCCTCCAGTGATATTTGCGGAAATACAAAACGAGTCGTTAAAGTCGCAAGGTTTAATGCACAAGCTCCAAGGTTTAAGTAAGAAGTAAGATCAACCCAAAAGTCACTTGTTAAGCGATGAGAGAAATATCTCAAATTCATAATATAGGCTACCAATAAACCAAGTAAAACAAGTGATTGGCCCCATTGAGTAGTATCTCGCCAGAAAGTAAGAGTATCTTTTACAATTAATGCTCTAGAATCACTTTTAGACCACCACCAAAACAACTTTGCTAAACGATCTAAAAGTTTTGGCTTAAAATCAAACTGACTATTTTTCTTAATCTTTGGAATACGCCATAACGATGCTTTCCTACCTCGACTATTCACTGCTGATAAAGAAGAGAAGAACATACTTCCCGACCTTGTTGTAGCAATATAGCCAAAAAACAAAGTATGACTTAATAATACTAAGCCAAAAAATAATGCCCCCATCACGGCCCCTTCAATCCACTGCGTTATTCCACTAGACACCCAATAGCTTGGTAAAAAAGGAAAAAGTGAAAACTGAGTTCTTGCCAGCAACCGGTCAACAACATCTAAAACACGGGTCTCAAGCATCTCATCGGTCACAATTTCAGGCTGAAGCCAAGAACTGATAAAAACGATTACTAGAATAATAACTAACATTGCAGCAACCTGAAAAGCCAACCTGTCCAGCCATCGGGCCAAAAACAATGCAACCCAACTTCCCAAAACCCCAGGTAAGATTACAAACATTCCAATAAACAAAGGAGTAACTAAATAAAAATGCCACGTTGAATTATAAGTTTCACCGTAGGCTATTAACAAAGGGGTAACCAAAAAAAGAAATGCCCAAGATGCTAAAATCCCAGACTCAAATATTTTCCATCTAAAAATTACTTGATGCGAAACCGGTAGCGTGAGCAGAAAATGAGTTTCTCTGTTACGGAAAAGATTAGTGAAATTAATAATTACATTACTGAGTAGTAATAAAAAAAATAAAAAAGCAAACAGCAAGAAAATCATTCGTTCGATTAATACAGGTCCCAAACCGGGGAAACTAGAAGTAAACTGTAATCCTTTACTAAATAGTTGAAATGCCAGCCAAGCATAACCAACTACAAATAAGCCCATAAGAAATGCATGTAATCGCGAACTTGATACAGCTGACTGTAATCGGCGCCAGTTCTGTATTTGATTAACCTTAAACAATAGTCGCCAGTGCGAAATTTGTTTAATTTCGCCCATCAGTCTTTAAGGTTAATGATAAGAAAATAGATTCAAGTTTGTTGTCATGGTTTGCAGCTTGTAATTCTGAATGCGATCCGACTGCAACAATTTTCCCTTGATTCATAATACCAATTCTATCTGCCATTTCTTCAGCTACACTTAATTGATGAGTAGAAACAAAAACAGTCATACCTTGATTAGCTCGCTCTCGTAGAATATCTTTTAGAATACGAGCATGATGCGGATCCAACCCTACCATTGGCTCATCTAGCACAAACACCTCTGGAGCATGCATTAATGCAGAAACGATGGCTACTCGTTGCTTGGTTCCATGCGAAAGGCTCTCGATCGGATTGGATAAAAACTCGCCAAGACTAAAGCGATCAGACAGGGAATCCGATTCATTTTGTATGTGCGATTCAGACATTCCAAATAATTGCCCGGTAAATCGAAAAAATTCAATAGGTGTTAGTTTGTCATAAAGGAAAGGAAAATCAGGCAAATATGCCATCCTCTTACGAGCCTTGAGCGGCTCCGATTCAATGTTGTAACCACAAACATGAACTGATCCACTAGTTGGCTTCATTAACCCTGCCATAACTTTAATAGTGGTAGTTTTACCAGCAGCATTAGGACCTAAAATCACAAAAAACTCACCTTTGGGAACTGATAAATTAATATCATTGACCGCAGTCAAATCTCCAAAAGATTTGGATAATCCCTTTATCTCAATCATGGTATTTTTGTTTTCCTGAGAGGAATACTTTCATTATTTATAACAAATTGGCCAGGAAACTGTACTTGTAAAATTTCCCCGACACGACTAATTCGAATAATTATAGACTGCTCTCCAGGAAGCTTTGCCTCCAATCTGTAAATTCTGACTCTGGTACTTCCTAATCGCAGAAAATCGTTATAAGCTTCCCAATTTAATCCTATTTTCGTAGAGAATGTTTCAATCTCATTTATTGACTCTTTATGAATGGAATCAAATTTTTCAGGGAGTATTTTTTGAATCAAGGGCAATATGGTTGGTCCAGCAAATTGATTAACGATTTCAAAGGGGTTACTTAATTGATCAAATGATACCGAACGTTCCCATTTACCAAGAGAACCGTCGTGCTTAACTGTTAGCACTTGATTTGTAATATTTGATTGTATATTCCATATACTTTCTCCTGAATCAATTGTGGCATAAAGATTTTGTGAATTTAGTTCTGAATCAAGACCAGAACGAAGTGTAAAACGCAATTTACTTTGCAAGGGCTCTAACTGCAAACGACCATCAACAGAGAGCGTATAACCATCAATAGATTCTACACGTCCAACTGGTTGATTTGTTCCTCTAAAATAAATTTCATCAGGAATAATTTCCCACCTGATAAACCCAATAGATTGTTTATTGTTATAAACCTGCAAACTTGAAGCATCAGGAGCATTAAATATTTTTTCAATTACAACTGCAAGTGACACCTTACTACCTCGACCGGCATCTCCATATTCCGCACGCCATAAAAGAAAACTCATAGTAATCCAGAAAAGAAAAAGAACTGGAAAAACCATCCGACGCACAGTCAAGGTATAATTAGTTTCGTTTAGAAGGAATATTAACAGTCACTCCAGGTTTGAGATCACGTGAATTTCTCACCAAACGCGGATTGGCAGACTTTAACTGAGCAAAGGGAATACCGTATTGCCTCGCAACTGCATAAAGGCTTTCCCCTACCTTGAGTTTATGAGTTCTGCTCCCAATACTAGTAGCTGGCAAGACTTTAGAACCAGCTGAACTCGCCTGTGTTCTTGAAGTTGAAAGCGACGGCAAGACTGGTGATCCTGCAGGGACTGAAGCTAAGGAGTCTTGCACTTCATTACCTCTCTGATTTAAGCGGTTTCGCAAAGTCTCAATCTGAGTTTTAAAACTTACATTATCAGCAACAGTTTTTGCCAACTGTGTTCTCAAAGTATGAATCGCATTTATTTCCGAGAGAGGAATAGGAGCCATCGCAATATCCTTAGCAATCTCTTTTTTACATACCTTTATCATTCCTACTATATTATTGGCATGTTTAGAGTCTGGTTTAAGAAAAATGTGTCTCTGAAAGTGATAACACGCCGCAACATAGTCGGTGTTGTCTCCACTACTGGGAGAATAAAAAATTAGAGCCAGCTCAAAATGAGCTAAATCATTGACAGGATTATTAGCAATTGCCTTCTCAAAAGACAAAATAGAGCCAGCTATATCCTTTCTAGCCAGTCGATTCTTACCTCGGACAAAATCCGGATCATCCTCAAAATTGGCATTGCTGCCAGCAGTAGGACCACAACCTACAGCGATGACAGCTAAAATAGAAATAGCCGAGACCTGCAGCAAGCCGGACCAGAATTTCATAGAGGCAACTCTATACGAAATAAAGTGATAAAGGCAACTCTGTTCACGGCAAAACGCTTTTTCTTCTAGAACAAATTCTCTACACTATCCTCGTGCCGAGAGCAAACAAGAGGGAATCATTGGAACGACAACCCAGAATGGGGCTGGAATGGATCGGCGTACTGATGATAGCCTTTTCAATCCTCTACATACTTTCCTTACTTAGTTACAGCACATCTGATCCTCCTTTAAATTCTTCTAATGTAGAAAATGGTTATCATAATATAATTGGCCCAGTGGGAGCCTATCTCTCATATATTTCATTCATTGCTATTGGATTTGCGGCTTACATGATGCCATTACTATTGCTTCTTTTCGGGCTGGCCTATTTACATCCTTTTTTTTGTTACCTTCGTAACTCATGGCGAGAGCCAGTCGCAGCACTAACCTATACTCTTGCCTTAATGGGATTATTACAGGTTTTAAATTTAAAATTCGGAATTACTTTTTGGGCAGAAGGATTTCAGCTTGGTGGTGTTATTGGACAAAAAATCATTTATCCGGTCTTTCAAATCTTCGGCACTGCCGGAGCAATCATTATTTATTTAGCTCTTATACTCGCTAGTTTTTATTTCTTAACAAATATACAGCCTATTGAGCTTTGGTCTCGCCTTAAAGAAGCTTGGGAAAACTGGAATAGCCGAAGTGCAAATTCCTCTTTTTCCAGCACAATACCAACTGAGAAAAAACTAAAACGTAAAGTAAGGCAGATTGAAAAAGCTATCGATAAACAAAAGAAAGCTATTGATAAAGAAACCGAAAAAACAAATGAGAAAATTGAAATTAATCAAGGGCTAGGAGCTGATCTAAAACCTGTTCCAGAACCAACAATAAGAGATCTTAGCGTAAACGAACATAAACCAAAAAACCCTGAACAAAATAAAAGTCCTGAAGATGTTGAAATGGGAGAAGTCATCACTGCTGAAGAGGTAAAAGCCTCTACAGAGAAAGTAAGCGTCGAATCAGATAAAGCCAAAGAGAAGTCAGAAACAAAAGACTCAGTCGACCATAAGGCTGTCAGTGTTGAAAAAGCAATCGGCATAGAAGTAGATTCAGAATCTGAAACAGATGATAATTCTAAAGATGATTCTTCTCCTGAGAAACAACCTGAGCAAAAACCTAAATTATCAAAACCTTCATTAATTGATAAAGGCTCTCTATCTGTAGCTCAAACCCCAAAAGTTAAAGATTACAAGTTACCAGGATCTCTTGCACTTGATGAAGCTGAAGAATCAGAAGTTCCAGCAGAACCTCGCGAGAAACTTCTTGCGAACGCAAAATTACTAAAAGACACACTTTTACAATTCCGAATAGAAGTAACGGAGGGAGACATTACTAAAGGCCCGACCATAACTCGGTATGAATTACATCCAGCCCCTGGGGTGAAACTTGAGAAAATCACCGCGTTAGCAAACAATATTTCAGCTGCAATTAAAGCTGAACGCATTAATATACTTGCCCCAGTACCAGGCAGAAGTTCTGTTGGCATTGAAGTGCCTAATCGCATTAAGACTAAGGTACTATTCCGAGATATTGTCGATTCTCCGGAATGGAAAAACAGTAAGGCAAAAATCCCTCTTGCTTTAGGCAAGGATGTTTACGGAAAGCCAATAGTCGCAGACCTTGCTGAAATGCCGCATATGCTAATAGCAGGAGCTACCGGCTCTGGGAAATCAGTTTGTATAAACTCTATTGTCGCTTCGCTACTATTCCGTTTTTCACCAGAGGAACTACGATTTGTTATGATTGACCCAAAAGTTGTTGAGTTGCAAATCTACAATGGACTACCTCATCTTGCTGCACCTGTTGTACATGACCCAAAAAAAGTTATTCTGGCATTGAAGTGGGTCGTCAACGAAATGGAAAAACGCTATCAGATTTTCGCAAAAGTAGGCGCACGTAATATTAGCGGCTTCAACTCTAGAACAAAAAAGAAGCCAGCTAAAACAGATCAAACTGAATTACCTCTAGAAGAGAGTGAAGGATTTGCCGTCGAAATGGATCAGGAAGTAAGCATACCTCGCGAAGATGAAATCGAAATACCTGACAAATTAAGTTATATAGTAGTTATAATTGATGAATTAGCCGATCTTATGCTTATGGCAAAAAACGAAGTTGAAGGCTGCATCGCTCGCATAACACAAATGGCTCGCGCTGCAGGTATTCACTGTATCGTAGCCACACAGCGACCTAGTGTTGATGTCATTACGGGTGTAATTAAAGCCAATATTCCAGCTCGTATTGCATTTCAAGTTGCAGCAAAAGTTGACTCTAGAACAATACTCGATTCGATGGGAGCTGATAAACTACTAGGAAAAGGTGATATGCTTTTCCTTCCTCCCGGCACTGCAAACTTAAGACGCGCTCAAGGGTGCCTTGTTACAGACGAGGAAATAAATCGCATTGTTGAGATTGTTAACACTCAAGCGAAACCTTGTTATGACTCTGAAATGACCCGCCAATTGGAAGGCCCAAGTACAATGGGAACCAATGGAGGTAGTGGTATCGACGAAGACGAGGAAATAATTCAAAAATGTATCGATGTTATACGAGTCGAGAAAAAAGCAAGTGTCTCTCTCATGCAACGCCGCCTTCGTTTAGGTTACACTAGAGCCGCTCGCATTATGGACGAACTGGAGGATCGAGGACTTGTCGGGCCTAATCGAGGTGCTGAGCCAAGAGAAATTCTATTTGACACAGAATAGATATCTCTATTTTAAAGACACCAAAAATTCATAAACAGGTTCATCTAGCGCCTGATATTAATCAGAGCAAGCTAACTAAATAAAAACTTATCTACCATATCAATCTCTCAGTAGAATCGATAAAAAACGCCTTCTTTTTTTAGTCAGCATCTTAAATAAAAGATGTACTTCATAAATACAACTCTCTAGCAAAAAAGAGAATTCGATTTATTATAGGCAAATAAGAGCATGAAAAAAATATGAAGCCTTAATCCTGTTAGAATTATAATGTTTTTTTGGCTAAGTCATTCCTACGCCAAAGAAAAAATAAAAACGCTAAACCCAACGGCAACAAAATCAGACTTAGTTGCTGCCCTGGCTTAATCCATCCAAACCACATTTGCTCCAGCTGATAATCACCTCGAAAGAACTCAAGAATGAATCTATTAATGGAGTAAACAACAAGATAGATACCAAATACTTGACCATCAAAAATTTTACGTCGGTATAACCATGCCAAAGCGAAATAAATTAAAAAATTTAATAATGCAGCGTAAATCTGTGAAGGGTGTACATGCAAAGAATGCGAAGCATTGACAGTTAAAAGGCCTGCTGAATTGTGAACACTGTGGGCAGGACTTCCAAATGGAAACTGAACTGCCCAAGGAAAATCGCAAGTTGCACCAAAACAGCATCCGTACATAAGACAACCTAAACGGCCTAAAGCATGACCAAGTGGGATACTAGGAGCAAGAGCGTCAGCAATCTTCCATAACGGCTGACTACCTTGAATTAAAATATATAAAATAACTGCTATAGCTCCACCGATAAAGCCACCATAAAAAACTAATCCTCCGCTTCTAAAATTAATCCATTCTGAAACCGGTTTATCAGAGAACTCACCCCATTCTGTAAAAACATATAAGGCACGAGAACCAATAAGAGCCCCAATAATAATCCATATACCTAAATCAGAGACTACTTTTCCATCAAGGCCATCAAAAAATGATCTACGACTAGCTGTCCAAAGGCCTACTAAAAAACCACCAGCAACAAAGATTCCATACCAATAAATTGCAAACCCACCAATCTTAAAGGCAATAGGATCCATGCTCCCTATTAATGAAGTGAGTTAGTGACAACCGTCTTCCCTGAGGTCGCATCCCTCATCCCAGGAGGTAAAGGCGGAGACATTTTCTTTTCAACAAAACCAGGAGGTAAAGGCGGCATCTTTGTCACCATTGTTCGCCACTGCTTACGCTCGGCATTACTCATCTCATTCCAACGTTGCGAGTTACGAAAAAAACTTGTTCGTTCAATCTGGGACATGTCAGCAAAACGACTAAAGGATTTAAGAACGATTTCTCGTTGTTCGACAGTCATCGACTTAAACCTTAGCAAACTGGCTTCCATTTTAGTTCGTTCAAGATTAGAAAGGCGACTAAGGGCTTTCTCCTGGTCAGCAGTCTTAAGGTTAAAAAAACGATGAAACTGCCTCATCATTTCACGGCGATCTAATTTAGGCTTACCTCTCCATTCGGCTACTTTTTTCTCAACATTCTCTCTCAACTTAGTTGGCATTTTTGCAATGTGGTTAGTCATTGCAGTACGAGATTTTCGTCCTCGTCCAAAACTAGAAAGATAACGAAAAAATGATTCATTTTTAATTAAAATCCCCTGTTCCTGAATATCTAGTTTATCCCATCCATCTAGTCGACGAAGAATACTTTCACGATACCGTTCTGGCACTGCAATCAATCGGCTAGCTCTTTTTTCCGGTTCCATCTTCAGAAGTGGTAGCAGATGCCAACGAAAGTCTAAAATGTCGAGTTTTTGATTTCGCTCCTCCTCAGGCATAATTTCATACTCTTTAACCTTTGAACTAATAACTGCACGATATTTTTCCGAAGATATATTGATACTTTGAATGGCTGCTTCACGCTTGGCTTCTGGTAAATCAAAAATCTTTTTAAATTTTGCAAAAGGTGAATCTTCACAAAGAGCACTAGCACAAAAAGCCAACAACAAAGCAGGCACAAAAATAATTCGTTGAGATATAAAATGATTAAACATTACTTATTTAAGTGCTGCCCATAGTTCCTCATCTATAGGATCCGAATGATTAATTGCGTTAACCATCTCGAAATCACCTAACAATTCAGGTGCTATTTCAGTTAAATTAGCAACCAACTGGACGCTTTCTAACATATTTAAGCGATCTTGGCTTAATCTTGACTCATAAATTAAAATCCCCATAAAAAAGCATAAGGATGCAAACCCCATCCACTGAATTGGACGATATTGAGATGTGAAAAACCGCAGCCAACTAAGACTAGCAAATTTATCCGCCCCACCTTTTAAACTTATCTCTCGGCAAGCCTCATTCATCACAAGACTAGTGAAATTATTTGAAACTCTAACATTGGGCAATTCAGTCAGTAATTGATCAACTGCATCAAAGTCAGCCATTTCATTTGGATTTCTGTCTAACAGATCTTGAATCTGATCCAACTCGTTATTATTAAGCTCTCGCTTGATAGCCGTCTGAAGTAGTTGATTGTAATCAGATTGACTCATAATTAATTATTATTAATAACCGAAACGGAAAAAAAGTTTTGACTGAAACTCATTTATTATACCAATCTCCAGAATTTAGATAAGGCTTTAAACGTCCCTTTAGTACTGCCCTGCCTCGAAAAATAATAGATTTTACTGCAGTTAGCGATATTCCACCCAAAACCTGAGCAATTTCATCATAAGTAACCCCACCATCCCTGCATAAAAGTAGTGCGACACGTTGTTTTTCGGGCAAATCTCGAATTGCCTCTTCTATTCTAGCATGCAATTCACCGTTCAACGCAGCTTCAGCGGGTATTGGACTTGAATAATCTTCTATTACATGGCGCGGATGATTGTCACTTTCAGGGTGCGGCTCATCGAGAGAATCAGCCGGATGCCGAGTACGACGACGGATTTCATTCAAAGACATATTTCGAGCAATGGTAAATAACCAAGTCGTAAACTTGCTATTAGGCTCGTATCTATTGCGTGTTTTCCAGATTTGAATAAAAACGTTTTGAGCAATATCCTCAGCCTCATCAAGATCATGGATTAGGCGATAAACCAAATTCATGACTGGCTGTTTGAATTTATCAATTAAAGTCTCATAGGCAGATAAGTCCCCCTCCTTCACTCGCAGCATTAGAGTAATGTCCGGATCATTCTTATCAACCATCTCGCAGAAATCTAATTAACGTTCAAACAAGTCGCAAGGTTACTAGTATATAATTATCTCTAGCAGAATTGTTTTAATATTCCTTTAAAGCTAGAATTCTTGCCTAGTGCAAGAGACAGACTCCTTTTCTATCACACCACTTAGTATCCCAACAGATAGTTCCTTAAACAATGAGCTATCAAGTCTGAAACGCTATCTCAAGTCTGAGTCAGTACGTTTGCAAAATCGCCATCGCGAAGGGGTATCCGGTAGCGAAATTTGCAAAAACCGTTCTCAATTACTAGATACCCTTTTACGAGCGATTTTTGAATGGACTCTAAATACATTTGAACCTCAAAAAAAAGAACGCAAAATTCAAATATCGCTTGTAGCTGTTGGAGGATACGGTAGAACTGAACTCAATCCTCATAGCGACATTGACATTATGCTTTTGCATAATGGTTCAGCATCAAATCAAACTCGTATATTTAAGCATGGATTACTCGAAAAATTCACTGGCCCAGGTGGACTAATATATACACTTTATGACTTAGGAATGAAAGTAGGGCATTCCGCTCGCAATATTCAGGATGCGATTAATGTCGCAAATGATGACATGCAGACAAAAACATCATTAATAGAGGCCCGACTTATTTGTGGAGATGAAAATTTATTTCAACAATTACAAATTCAAATCGAATCGAAATGTGTTCGAGGCAATATAAATTCTTATTTGCAATTACGAATAAAAGACCAAGATGCTCGCCGCATAAAATTCGGCAACTCCGCTTTACTTCAAGCCCCTAATATAAAAAATGGATGTGGAGGACTTCGAGATTATCAAAATCTACTTTGGATGAGCCACTTTAAATATGGAACCCGAAACCTAGAAGAACTCCAGACACAAGAGATGATTCGCCAAAACAATCGATTACAACTTGAAGAGGGTTATGATTTCCTATTACGAGTACGAAACGAGTTACATTATCAAACTAAAAGACCAAGCGACGATCTTCCCAAAGCTTTACAACCAAAAGTAGCTTGGCAATTAGGGTACAAAGACAGGTCTCCTGCGCGAAGATTAGAAGCATTTATGCGTGATCTGTATATTCATATGCGCCGCATACACTTAATTACTCGAATGGTAGAAAGGCGGCTTGCATTAAAACCCAAACCAATCAGAAGAATACCATCTCTAAGAACAATATTCGGAGGGATGAAAGAAAATGAAAAACTTGATGGATTCATAATAGTCAACGGAGAGCTTGTCCCAAGTTCTAATCGTATTTTTAAAGATAAACCAAAAAGATTAATGAAAGTATTCTTGCACGCACAACAACGCGGACTCGAATTTCATCCAGATCTAATACAGCTTTTACGAGACAATGTATCACTTATTAATGAAAGCTTCATTAATGACTCAGATATCCATGAAACATTTCTTGAGATTCTCAACCAACGCGGAAATGTCGCACCAGCATTACGCACTATGCACGAAGTCGATTTACTTGGTCGATTCATTCCAGAATTTGGTCGCATGACATGCCTTGTTCAACATGAGTTTTTTCACGCCTATGCTGCAGATGAGCACACACTAATATGCCTAGAAAAACTCGATCAAGTCTGGGGTGCGACAAAACATCCTTTTACTGATTACAACCATATCCTTCAGGATATGGATTTGCCCTACTTACTCTACCTAGCACTTTTTTTGCACGATGCCGGCAAAGGGATGGAGAGTGGTGATCATGTAAAGGATGGCACTGCCGTCTGCCTTCAAGTTGGTAAAAGATTAGGATTATCACCCCGCAGATTGAACCGGCTAAAATTTCTAGTTGAGAACCATCTACTCATGGCCAAAGTTTCTCAAAGACGAGATATTGATTCTCCAACAGTAATTAAACAATTTTCTGAAACTGTTCAGGATGAAGAGAACTTGGCTATGCTAACTTTATTAACCTTTGCCGATTCACAAGGAACAAGTGATAATTTATGGAATGATTTTAAAAACAGCCTACTACAATCGCTTTATCGACGAGCGGGACGAAGAATGATTAGTGGTGAATCTTTCGAAGCAGCAGAAAAAGACCGCTTAAATGAGCTAAAGTTAACCTTGTTCAAAAATTTACCATCTGAAATTAGCGAAAAAGAATTGGAATCTCACTTTAAACATCTGACACCTCGGTATTTTAGAGCACACTCTATTAAACATATTTTAATTGATCTCACTCATGTAAACATCTTCCTAAAAAGGGTTGCATCTGCAACAAATGAAAAAGTACTTGAGCCTGTTATCGGTTGGCACAACCGCCCTGCCCGGGGCTATACTTCTCTAAAAATTTGCACTTGGGATCGCCCTGGGTTATTCACTACGATATCAGGTGCTCTTGCTTCAGCAGGATTAAACATTCTTAGTGCCCGAGTGTTTTCACGGACAGACGGAATCATAATTGATACCTTTTTTGTAATTAACTCAAATAATGGTGGTTTAGCAAATCGCTCTGAAAAAGACAAATTCAGCAAATTAATCAAGAAAGCTTTATTGCCTAATAGTGAAGCATTATTTGAGCAACTTACTGAGCCTGCACGTTCAAAACCAGATTCAGCAGAATGGAAAATTCCTACTAGAATCAGAATTGATACTCAATCGGTTGAGTCACGCACAATTGTCGAGGTGGAATCAGAAGATCAAATAGGATTACTTCATCGCATTTCAAGAGTATTAACTCAACATGACTTAAGTATTCATGTTGCACGAATTAGCACAGAAAAAGGAGCTGCTATTGACACTTTTTATGTCAGAACCAAAGATGGTGAAAAATTAACTGATTCAAAGCAGCTAAAAAGACTTAAAAAAGCTCTAGAAAATGAACTATTATAACTAACGTTTTAGTGGTGGAAGACCATAAAACTTTAACGCATTTTGATAGAAATATTTCTTTTGAGCAGTTCGCGGTTTATCAGCAAAAAAAGATTTTACTATGGTAAGATATTCCGCATATGTGCCCCCTCGCATAGTTACCGGCCAATTACTTCCATATATCAGTCGATCAGCACCGAAATTCGACCACAAAACATCTAACTCCGACTGATAAAAAGAAACATCCTTAGGAGACGGTTGTCGATTAGACTGTTGAAAAAGACCGGATATTTTACAGTATACATTCTTATTTTTCGCAACATTTTTGACTGCGGAAACCCACTCAGGATCAGCTGTCTTTCCTTCGATATTTGCGCCTGCAACGTGATTAATAAGAATTTTTAATTTAGGCAATCGTTTTGCCACCATATCAACATCCTCCAAACTAAATTGGAACATTAAGACATCTAATGTTTGATCCATGTCAGCAAGCAAACCAAGATCTGACCATACTAATTCACTATTAAAAAACTGGTCACCACCCGGACGTTCACGCATACGAATACCTACGTAACGTTTGTCCTTAGAGAATTTTAAAAGGTGCCCCTTAAAATCCGGCGTACCTATCTCAAGACTTCCAACCAAACCAATGTACCGATCGCGATCATGCTTCACGAGATCTAGCACCCATTGATTGTCAGGAATCCACTTGCTCGCCTCTACGATTACAGTGGCATTGACACCGTTCTCTTCGGACACCTTATCGAAGTGCTCGGTCAGGATCGGTTTATAAAGAACCTTGTCCGTCTTTGGCGGCCATGGAACCCCCTCTGGGCGAGTAGTATCATACAGATGAATATGCGTATCAATAATTGGAATAGCGGCGCTTTTTTTCGAAGTCACACAGCCAGTAGCGGTCAACAATACAAACAAGGAAAATAATAATTGTTTCATATTAAAATCAGACATTTTTGGTTAAACCGCTCATTGGCGAATCAACCTCGGCAAACTGCTCCACTGGCACTCCCATTCGCTGCATGGTCGCGAGGTGATATTTAGAGAGTGAATAATTACGGCGATATTTCAAATATCGACCGGAGCGCACCGTCCCGCCTCCCCCGCCAGCGAAAATGATTGGTAGGTTTTCCTCACCATGAGCATGGCCATCTCCAAGGCTGGATCCATAGAGCAGCATCGAGTTGTCAAGCAACGTACCATTGACATCGTCGATGCTTTTCATTTTGCCAATCATGTATGCGAATTGCCGGTGATGCCAAGCCGTAACTGTGTTGTACATGTCTCGCTTTTGAGAAACGTTTTTCCAGGAATTAATACCATCATCGTCCTCAGTCTTTCCGCTAACATCTCTATAGTGCGACAATGCATGCCATGTCCCACGAACACCATCGATAAAATCGAAGTAGCGATTACTCTGTCCATGATCAAGCATCAGCGAGCCCACCCGTGTCGCCCCAGACCAGAAACCAAGCACCATCAAGTCCATCATCATACGCATGTAGATTTCGTGATTCTTCGGAATACCCACCGATGGGCGTTTGAACACAACCCCCTCTTCTTGGCTAAGCGAGTTTTGCCCTGTCTGTTTTTCAGCAAACTCCATTCGTCGCTCTACTGCGCGAAGCGCCTCCATGTACTCATCAATCTTTCGTTGATCCGCTAGGCCAAGGCGACGCTTTAGATTCTTGGCTTGGTCATTCACGAGATCTATCACTCCCTTGTCTGTCACACCCTCACTCGATTTACGAAACATCCGATCGTAAATTGTGCGCGGATTTGTGTCCCTCGTAGCTGGTAGCTTGCTGTTTACCCACGAAATGGAATTGCGAGGCAAGCTATTTGAAAAATAACCCTCACCACGCATCGACATATCCAATGATGGAAGCATCGTATCCTTGCCAACATGCTTGGCGATGATTTGATCGACGGATGCTCCACCTGCACTAACTCTCGAACCACTGTAGGAACCCCCTGTTAACCACGTAGCTGTCCCAGCTCCATGACCGTTGCCCCGTGGGGTCCAGATGTTGTGACCAATCAGAATATCATTCTTAAAAGGCTCAAGGTCCTTCATCCATTTACTTAGCTCTTTAAGCTCTCCTTTACGACTAACCTTTTCAGGTTCCCAACTTCCTTTGGAGACACCATTTGGAAAATATATATATCCCGCTCTCAATTTTGGACGTTTTGGAGTAACAGCCAAAGGTGAAGATGGATGCATAGCTTCTAGCCAGGGCAACGCAACTGAAGCTCCCAATGCACGCAACATGGTTCGGCGTGAAAGTTGCCAGGATTTAGTCATTGTCGGACAAAATTTTTCGCTCTACTAATTCAGCGTTTTCTGGGTTTTTTCGATATTTAAATGGATAACTTGAACAAACTTCACGTAGAAGCGTTTGTAAACGATAATTATCTTCTTTAAACACTTTTAAAATTTTTCTTACCGCAGGAACATCGTAATACTCAAGCTGACGACCTAAAGCATAGGAAAGCATCTTACGCGTAATCTGACGAGCTAAGTCGTCAAGTTTCTCGCCAACGATTACATCGCGCAACCCAATTGGACCTTCAAATTCGGTGCCGCTAGGCAACCGTCCTTTCGAGTCGATCGACCGACCACGGCTCTCGGAACGCCATCGACCAAACCAGTCATAGTTTTCAAGAGAAAAACCAAGCGGATCCATCTCACGATGGCAAGAGTAACAACGCGGATTCTTGCTGTGCATCTCAAGTTTTTGCCGAAAAGTGAGCTTGCGGTTTTCCTCGATGTCCTCATCCAGTTCGCCGGCATCGGGAGGAGGAGGAGGAGGAGGAGTTCCTAAGAGGGAATCAAGTATCCACTCACCTCGACGAATTGGGCTAGTGCGATAGGGTGACGAAGTCACCGCCAAAACAGAAGCCTGCCCAAACAGACCGTAGCGGCGCTTGTCAGTATGTGCAACGAGACGCATCTCATTCCCTTTCACTCCTTTCAATTTATAAAACTTGGCCAGCTCCTCGTTCACGTAAGTGGTCTTGGACTGGATCAAATCAGACAAAGGCTTGTTCTTTCGCACCAACGACGTGAATCCCATTGCCGACTCCTGCTTCATAGCAGTCATCAGCGTATCGGTACACCAAGGATTGTCGATTGGAT
>SHAK01000012.1 GCA_004213515.1 Limisphaerales bacterium
TAAACAATAAAATTATGAAAAATAAATCATTATTCATTTCAGGCGGGCTCAGTCTACTTGCAATATTTGCCTTTAGTGGTATGCAGCAAACTTCCAAGGGGGTCGACAATGTTTCCAAGGTTGCCGCTTCGAAAGCCAGCCAAGACTGGCCAGTTTGGACACGCGATGGTAGCGGAAATTTATATTCAGCAGAAAAGAATCTACCTTCTAAATTTGAACCCGGTGAATTCAAAATTGGCACCGAAGATATAGATTTGAGTACTACTAAAAACGTGCTCTGGGTATCCAAACTGGGCAGCCAAAGTTACGGCAATACCACCGTTTCAAACGGCAAAGTTTATATTGGCACAAACAATGAAAGCCCCCGAGACAAACGCCACATAGGTGATAGAGGAATCGTTTATTGCCTCAATGAAAAAACAGGAGCTTTTGAATGGCAACTGGTCGTTCCCAAATTGGGAGCAGGGAAGGTAAGCGACTGGGAATATCTTGGTATTTGTTCAAGCCCAGCGGTTGAGGGCAACCGTGTCTATGTAGTTGCCAACAGTTGTGAAATTCTTTGTTTAGATACAGAAGGGTTAAAGAATGGTAATCAAGGTTTTCAAGATGAAGGAAAGTTTATGGCGGACAAAGGCAAGGGGGCTCTTGAGCTCAACAATTTGGACGCAGACATAATCTGGCGATACGATATGCGAAAAGAGCTTGGTGTCTTTCCGCATAACATTGCTAGCAGCTCCATATTGATAGTTGGAGATTTACTTTTTTGTACTACATCTAACGGACAAGATTGGAGTCATATAAATATCCCTGCTCCGCTATCTCCTTGTATAATTGCTTTAAATAAAAAGGACGGCACCCTCGCCGGGGAGGAAGCAGAGGGGATTGGAAAAGGTATTTTACATTGCAACTGGTCAAGCCCTGCTAAGGGGAAAGTTAAAGGCAAAGACGCCGTCTTTTTTGGAGGCGGGGACGGGTTTCTTTACGCTTTTGATACCAAGTTTAAGAAGGATGAAGAAGGATATGATATCTTTAAAGCACTTTGGAAGTATGACTGTAATCCAGCTGATTATAAGAAGGATAAAAACGGCAAAGAGATAAAATATCCAGCCGCTGAAGGTCCAAGTGAGTTGATAGCAACTCCCACATATTACAAAGGCAACGTTTACGTTGCTATAGGCCAAGACCCTGAGCATGGGGAAGGGGCCGGGTGCCTTTCATGTATAGATGCCGATACTGGAAAGAAGCTTTGGGAGTCTAAGAAAATTAAGCGCAGTATTTCAACCTGTGCAATCGACGCATCCAACGATTTATTATTTGCAGCTGATTATTCCGGCTACGTCTACTGTTATGATGCGAAAAATGGATCGCTAAATTGGGTTTACGATCAGAAAGCACACATGTGGGGATCTCCGCTTGTTGCTGATGGCAAGGTTTACATTGGCGACGAGGATGGTGACTTTGTTGTTTTAGCATCAGATAAAAAAATGAAAGTACTGAGCGAGACTTACTTTCCGGCGCCTATTTATTCCACTCCAATAGTGGCAAATGGTGTGTTGTATGTTGCTACTCAGTCCCATCTCTATGCAATACGTGATGAAGCCCAAGCAAAATAGACGGGTATCTGAAAAAAACTAAAAAAAGGATTCAATAGTACTTGTAAGCCGGCACATGAAGAATTTTGTTTATGCACTGATTGTATTGTTAGCCATAGTTCATCAAGATCTATGGTGGTGGGATAACAAGACGCTTGTCCTTGGGTTCATGCCGCTTGGCTTATTTTATCATGCTCTGTTTTCTTGTATGGCTGCGGCAGTTTGGGCTCTAGCAATTAAGTGGGCGTGGCCAAGTGATATAGAGGCGTGGGCTGAAGAGACTTATGTCGAATCCAATGACGATCAAGGAGGAGAGCAAGAATGATACATGTTCCGTCGCTAGTTGTACTAGGGCAGACTGCTGAGCCAGCGAGTCGTATACCTTTGTACATTATTATGGTGTACATGTGTCTGCTGTTTGCCTTGGGCTGGATCTCAAGTCGACTGTTTCGTGGTTCTAGTAAGGACTTTTTTGTCGCAAGCCAATCAATTGGTCCATTTATGCTCTTAATGAGTGTCTTTGGCACAACAATGACAGCATTTGCTTTGGTAGGTTCTACGGGAAAGGCGTTTAGTTTAGGTATTGGCACCTATGGCCTGATGGCTTCCAGTTCTGGCCTCATTCATACCGCCTGTTTTTTTCTTGTAGGCATTCGCATGTGGAGCTTTGGAAAAAAATATGGTTATGTGACGCAGATACAATTCTTCCGCGATCGATTTGAATCCAAAGGGATTGGGTATTTAATGTTCCCGATTCTTGTAGGACTGATTATTCCCTACTTGTTGGTTGGGTTGATCGGTGCAGGCAATTATATTGGAGGGGTGACTCGGGGAATGTTCCCGGGCACATTTGAAGCTGGGGCAGTTCCTGCTTGGTTGTCGGGTCTTACTATATGTTTGGTGGTTTTGTTTTACGTGTTTTTTGGTGGGGTACGGTCGGCAGTTTGGGCGAATACTTTCCAAACCATTGTTTTTATGGTTATGGGATTAGTTGGCTTCTTGGTTATTGCTAAGGGGCTAGGCGGGCTTGAAGCGGCCTCGCAAAAAGCCTTGGAACATGCTCCGGATAAACTTTCGAGGGAAGGGTTAATGACACCAGCCCATTTTATTAGTTACATGTTAGTGCCGCTAAGTGTTGGAATGTTTCCTCACTTATTTCAGCATTGGCTGACGGCAAAGAGCGCAAAGTCATTTAGGTTGACCGTAATCGCTCACCCTATCTGTATTATGATTGTTTGGGTGCCATGTATTTTGATCGGAATATGGGCTGCAGGTCTTTATGAGGCAGGAGAAATTCGTGTTCCACAATTGCCCAATGGTAAGCCTAATGCCAATGCTGTGCTTAGTGTAATGGTCAAAAGTTTCATGGATAGTCCAATACTTGTAGGTTTGTTTTCTGCAGGGGTGCTGGCAGCTATTATGAGCTCTCTTGACTCTCAGTTTGTATGTATAGGCAGCATGTTTACTAATGATTTTATTGTGCCTCTTAAAGGCGAAGTTAGTGATAAGCAAAAGGTATGGCTTGGACGTGGATTTATCGTATTCATCGTTCTAATTACTTACATAATTTCTATATTTAAACCTACAAGTGTCTTCAATCTAGGGGTGTGGTGTTTCAGTGGTTTTTCCGCACTTTTTCCAATTGCATTTGCATCGGTTTATTGGAAGCGTTTGACCAAGGGCGGAGTAATAGCGAGTGTTTTATCAACCGCAGTTACTTGGGCGTTATTCATTTATGACGCGCTTGGAAATAAAGGTGAAAAGTGGTTCGGCGAAGTTCATGCAGGGGAATATCTCATTTTAGGAGTGATGCCCGTAACATTTATCTGTTTAGCTTCCTTGATTGCATTGGTAGGAGTCTCACTCTTAACCAAAGCTCCCAGTCAGGCTACCATTGATCGCTTCTTTCCCATCAAGAAAGCCTAATCGTAACCGGTTATTTATTTAAAAAACAAAATTAATGTCTAACTTGGATCAAAATATTCAGGAGGCCAAGGCGCAGTTGGACGCGCACACTGTTGAAGTTGTAAAATGGCATTTTTCGCCAGACACGGGTTCGCCATTTTGGTTGGACTGGGCGAATAAGGCCGGCTGGAATCCTGCCGAGGAGATTTCATGCTTTGATGATATCATCAATAAATTTCCTCACTTTCAGGATGAATGGCTACGTGATATGCCGAATGAAATCTGGCGGCCAAAGGCTTACGAAGGCAAGCCATTTAGCATTTTTGAAACAGGAGGTACTACTGGGATGCCCAAGCAGCGTATTGGTTGGGAGGACTACAAAATAGATTACAGCGAGTTTTCAGAAACCTTAAATGACAATCATTTTCCACGTGATCATTACTGGATGATGGTTGGTCCAACAGGACCGCGTCGATTGCGTCTTTCTATCGAGCACCTTGCTAATGTTCGAGGTTGTTCAACTTACTTTGTTGACCTTGATCCGCGCTGGGTGAAGAGGCTAATAGCTGGCAAGCAATTCGATCAGGCTCGTGCATATATGGATCATGTGATCGATCAAGCCGTTACCATTCTTAAAAACCGCAAAGTCAGTGCTCTATTCACAACCCCGAAATTACTTGAGGCTTTGGCTGATCGAATGGACTTAATAAAAGCAGGAATAAAGGGTGTTTTTTGTGGCGGCACAACAATGGATAAGCAGTACACGCGCTTTCTTGTTGAGGAGGTTTGTGAAAATCAAATTGGGTTTGTTCCGACTTATGGTAACACGCTTATGGGATTAGCTCGTCATCGTCCATTTGGACCAGAAAATGATTATTCAATCACTTACCACGCTCCGCAACCACGAGCTGTCTTGAGAGTAGTCGATCCCAAGAAGACAGAAAATCTGGTGGAATATGATTCATGGGGAAGGGTTGAACTAACAACTCTTACTAAAGAGTTTTTTATGCCCAGATTCCTTGAAAGGGATGAAGCAATTCGACGATCAGGATGGGAAAAATGCCCTTGGGATGGGGTAGCCGAAGTTCGTCCGTTCGGAGCTATGGAGAAAAAAATTGTGGAAGGAGTTTATTAATATGGCAATCCCCCACATTCCATGTCTCCGCTTGGGAGACCCTTATGTTAGCCTCAACAAAATAGATGTGGCTGATTACAGAAGCGGCGCTACCAAGGCAACGGTTAGTCAAGTTAATGCTGGAGTTGTTCGAAGAGATTTGCAGCGCATTGATGAGGCTCGCGATGCTCTACGCAAATTTACAACTGCTGAACTTGTTGAAATTGGAGCGAAAGCTGGAGAGATTTTTTTAAATGGTGAAGTCCAGATAGGCGTTGATGGCGAAATGCAATCTCCGCAGCAATACATTGAGACACTTTCTTCAACTAGTGGGCTACCTCATATTATGGTTAAACGTAATATGGTTAAAATACATTATGCATTGACCAATATGCAGCTTGTTTTAAATGGTTTAACACGAGGTATTGATTTACCAATTCTTGATGCTGGAGTTGGAGAGCAGTTTGGAACTCAGGTTTGTTTTTACCCTACTTCAAAGGCTCTAGGGCTAGTGATGCCAAGTAACTCGCCTGCTGTGAACTCGCTGTGGTTGCCTGCTATTGCTCTCAAAACGCCTATCGTCATGAAGCCAGGAAGAGAAGAGCCCTGGACCCCATACAGGCTTATACAAGCCTTCATACAGGCTGGTTGCCCAAAAGAGGCATTTAGTTTTTATCCGACCGACTATGAGGGGGCGGCAGATATTTTGAATCGATGCGGTCGAGCCCTGATTTTTGGTGACAAGAGTACTACAGATCAGTATGCCAACAATCCTGCTATACAAATTCATGGCCCAGGATGGAGTAAAATTCTTATCGGCGAAGATGAAATTGAGAATTGGAGAGACCACATTGATCTTATTGCAGGGTCCATTGCTGATAATGGTGGGCGCTCTTGCGTAAACGCTTCGGCTGTGGTCGTTCCTAAGTATGGACGTGAAATTGCAGATGCACTTGCGCAGAAGCTTGGCCCGTTTAAGCCGACTTCGGCTGAGGATCCTGAAGCGAAACTTTCTGGATTTGCTAATCCTAAAATGGGTGAATGGATTGATGGAGCCATTGACTCCGACCTTTTAGAGGCCGGTTGTGAGGAGATGACCGCAAAATATCGTGATGGAGAGCGTAAGGTAATCACTGATGGAGGAACTTACCTCCGCCCGACTATTGTTTACTGTGAATCATTTGATCATCCATTAGCAAATCGTGAATTTTTGTGTCCCTATGCTAGTGTCGTTGAAGCGCCTCAATCAGAGATGTTAAATCAAATGGGAGAGTCTTTAGTTGTTACTGCAATAACCAAAGATAAAGCTTTCCAAGCAGAACTGCTATCTTCTCCTCTAATAGAGCGGCTTAATCTTGGCCCGATATCAACTATGAAAATCTCATGGGACCAACCACATGAGGGAAATATGTTTGAGTTTCTTTATAAGCGCCGATCTATAGGAATACTTGCAGCTTAAATTGAAAGATATTACCGAGACACTGTCTATACATCGAACGATTCATTTAATTGGGGAACTACCACGTCCGCTTTTGGCTTAATCTTTCTTAAAGTTTCAGCAAAGGTTAGACTTGAATCTTCTTCGCCATGTACAACAAATATACTCTCTATGCTTCCAGTCAGGGACTTAATGTAATCAGATAATTCACTTTTGTCAGCGTGACCAGAGAAGCCGTCAAAGCTAGCTATTTTAGCTTTAACCTTGTAAGGCTCGCCAAAGATATACACAGGATCTATACCGGCTCGAATTACAGATCCAAGAGTATTATACGCGCAATATCCTACGAAAAGTATAAGATCCTTAGGGTCACTAATATTGTTCTTGAGATGGTGACGGATACGACCAGCTTCACACATGCCGCTTGAACTAATAATAATTGCTGGACCCTCAAGATCGTTTAGCTTGATTGACTCGGAGGCCTTTCGAATATAAGTAAGATTATCCATGCCAAACGGGTTATTTTTTTCTCGAAGAAAGTTATAAATATCTCGATTAAAACATTCCGGGTGCAAACGGAATACTTCGGTCGCATTAACGCTTAGAGGACTATCCACGTAGATAGGGAAATCGGGTAGTTTTCCTGCTTCTACTAATTGGTGTAAGGTGTAGACCAGTAGTTGTGTTCGCCCAACAGAAAATGCAGGGATGATTACTTTACCTCCCTTGTCTAGCGTATCAGAAAGCAAAGATTCAATTTCATCCGACAATCCAGATTGTGCTGTATGCTCTCTATTTCCATAAGTACTTTCAACGAGAAGAATATCGACGTCCTCTACCGGTTGTGGGTCGCGTAAAATGGCGTGATTACCACGGCCAATATCTCCACTAAAAAGGAGGCGGCGTTTTTTACCATTTTCTTCAATATCGAGTATGACTTGAGCAGATCCAAGAATGTGGCCTGCATCCCGAAAAGTTAGTTCTATTCCGTTTCCTAATGGTAAAGGCCGGTCATATCCTAGGGCTACAAATTGTCTAACTGCCTTTTCCGCATCATCAGGGGTATAAAGTGGTTCGACGGGAGGAAGCCCCTTTTTTTTATGCTTCCTTGAAACATAAGCGGCGTCTGCTACTTGGATTTCTCCTGAATCTTCAAGCATAATAGCTGCAAGGTCGCGAGTCGCAAAAGTACAATAAACGTTACCTTCGAAGCCCTGTTTGTATAAATTTGGAAGGTTGCCAATGTGGTCGATGTGAGCGTGACTTAGGATAACCGCATCTATTGTCTTGGGATCGAATGGGAAGTTTTGATTTCGCTCTATTGATTCCTGCCTTTTGCCCTGATACAAACCACAATCTAACAGCAATCGGATTCCATTCATTTCTAACAAGTGCTGAGATCCTGTTGTTGTACGCACTGCGCCATGGAAGGAGATTTTCATACAAAGAGAGTGGCTAAATAGACAATTCAGCGCAATTAATAATAATTTTAAAATGGATAGATACTCCTATGTTTATAGCCTAATTTTATATCGCTCAAATATCTATAAGAGCCAAATTTTAGTTAAACGTTTTCTGTGATGGGAATAAAAAAAACTGGTTCAGCGACGCAATAGGCCTGAGGATGTCGTGAGGCGCTTGTCAAGCGCATTGAAATGAAAGCCAAAATTGTCATAACACCTAAAAAAGCGGTACTTGATCCGCAGGGCAAAACAGTACAGGCCGCGTTGGAGCAAATGGGCTATGAAGGCGTCAGTGATGTCCATGTCGGCAAATATCTTGAGGTCGATTTGGAAGGTGATGATGCTGAAGCATGGAAACCAAAAATTGAAGAAGCATGCCACAAGCTATTTAGTAATCCAGTTATTGAGGATTATAATTTTACAATAGAGTAACCATGCATTTTTCGGTACTTCAATTTCCAGGATCAAATTGCGATCAGGATTGCGTTCATGTTTTGAGCGGAGTGCTGGGTCAGCAGGCCGATTACCTTTGGCATAAGGAAGAGTCACTTGGCAACACGGATGCGGTAGTGGTGCCGGGTGGGTTTAGTTATGGTGACTATCTTCGAACGGGTTCGATTGCTCAATTTAGCCCTGTAATGAAGGAAGTTAAAAAGTTTGCTGATGCAGGAGGCCTTGTTATCGGTATATGTAATGGATTTCAAATATTGTGTGAAACAGGGTTGCTTCCTGGAGCCTTAGTTAGGAATAGATCCTTACAGTTCCGATGTGAACATGTATATCTTAAAGTGCCCTCACAGAATTCACCTTTCACTCGGGAAATAGGAATGGAGAAGGTGATGAGGGTTCCAATTGCTCATGGTGAAGGATGTTATTTTGCAGATGATGATACTTTGTCAAAACTAAAAACTAACGATCAAATATTATTTCAGTATTCTTCGCCAGATGGAGAAATTACAGATTTATCTAATCCTAATGGTTCCCTATTGAACATAGCAGGCATTTGTAATGAAAGCCGAAATGTTTGCGGGATGATGCCTCATCCTGAGAGGGCTAGTGAAAGTGTTTTAGGGGAGGAAGATGGGGTAAAAATTTTTGAAGGAATGACACTTCATTTTCAAGGTGCTCCGCGACGTATCGAACAAGATTCAGCAGCTTGATAAATAAAGACAATATATCAAAATCATCTTTATCTATTTATTTTTCAGGGATTGCTTTAACTGTAAAAAAGCTTAACTTTTTCGTCTATCGACCCTTGGCATCCCTCCCATCCCAGCCTTGGGTCGTAGGCTGTCGGCAATATCCCACCCATCCCCTTGCCGGCGGCCGCTTTTTATTTATTCCAAATTTTTAACTGGAAGAGAATTGTTATTTAAGGCGTCCAAATGCTTAAAGCCTGGGCGCATTATGCCATACCAAACACCAAATCCTAATAGAGTTCCCATAATAGCATCCCAGATGAAGTGCTGCTTTGTTGTTAGTACGCTTATAAAAAGTCCAAACCATGCCGGCCAAAGAAGACAGACGGCCCAGTCCCAGCCTCTTTGCTTCCACCACCGAGCTACGCCGATAGCAATGATGAAGCTTTGAGCTATATGTAAGCAAGGCCATGCATTAAAAGGCTTATCTAATGCATGAAAAGAGCTGAAAAGTAACTTATACAAAGCTGACATTTCATCGATTTTTAGTTGCCATCGCAAATCAATATGAGCAGGAAATAAGAAAAAGAAAGGGAATGCAATCCAGCTCGAAATAACCCACCCCTGTGCCATAATTAAAGATTCAGCACGGCCTCTATCATTCTTTTTTGCTGCATAAAATCCGAAGTAGTAGACGAACAGGGAGATGTAAAACCAAATAGACCAGTCAACAACGGGAATTTTGTAATCAAGATACATCCCTTCACTGTCCTTAAAAATTGATTTTGGATCCCAAACAGTTCTTTCATCTTTAGGAGAAAAAGCGAGTGTGTCTCTTTTTGTTATTGTTTCTTTATCGAGGGGCGTATGATCCGGCCAAGACGCCATACGATTAAATAACATGTATGGACTAGCTAGTACCAATACCCAAAAAAGGAGGAGTGCGGGATAAAGGTATCCTTTGCCTTTTTTTCGCCACTTCCATGCCGGGCTCCAAAGCCGCCAAAAGCGGGCGCCAAAAGGAATGGGGTTAGGCTTACTCATAAGAAGATTAATTATTTGTTAAGCGTCCGGACGAGCGCTGACCTTTTCCCTTTCGGCCTTGATCTCCTAGTTCGTTTCGCATTCCTTCACCAAGCTTTAGCATTTTGGCCAAAATTTTCGGGTAGTTGGCTTTTACGTCGGTTGTTTCGCCGATGTCTTGATGTAAATTAAAGAGGGATAATTCAATTTTGGCTTGGCTGTATTTTGTTGGGATGCCGCCAGTTCCTCCAGGTTTTCCATTCATTGTTCGATAGTTGTGGGGGAAGTGTAGTTTCCATTTTCCCATGCGCATAGCCTGTAGCTGCTGGCCGTAATAAAAGTAATAAGCCTCTTGTGGGCTTTTGTCATTCTTTCCGGTAACAAGGTTTAAAATACTTTTTCCATCAATTTTGTGATCGGGAAGATTAGCTCCAATTAATTCAGCTACAGTCGGTAAAATATCGATTGTCATTGCTGGGGTGCTGCAGTTGCTATTGGAGGGAACAGTTCCTGGCCACCACATTAAAGTGCTCTCTCGACAGCCTCCTTCAAACATTGTGCCTTTTCCTTCACGAAGAGGTCCAGCTGATCCTGCGTGATCTCCATAACTAAGCCATGGCCCATTATCACTCGTAAAAATAACCAAGGTATTTTTGTCTAATTCGTTTTTACGTAAGGTGTCAAGAATCTGGCCTACGCTCCAGTCGACTTCCATCATTACATCTCCGAAGAGACCTGATTTACTTTTTCCTTTAAATTTTTCAGATACATATAAAGGGACATGTACCATTGAATGCGGAACATAGAGAAAAAAAGGTTTTGTTTTGTTTGTTTCTATAAACTTTATAGCATATTCAGTGTACTGTGTTGTTAATTGTTCCTGATCTTTACCAGAAACCTGAGGATTTATAACTTTGTTTTTATATATTAGAGGTAAATGGGGCCATCGCTTCAGCCGCTCTTGCATGGGTAAATGGAGAACGCCGGGATGATATGGCCACATATCATTTGAATAAGGTAGGCCGAAATAATCATCAAATCCATGCTGCATAGGTAGAAAAGGTTTATGATGTCCGAGATGCCACTTCCCATAAATAGCTGTAGTATATCCTTTTTGCTTACATAATTCTGCTAATGTCACTTCATTTTTATGAAGTCCGTGATTTGATTTTGGTCCAAGAGCGCCAAAAATACCTACTCTGACATTGTAGCAGCCTGTTAGTAATCCTGCCCGCGATGCGCTACAGACGGCCTGAGTTACATAAAAATCGCTGAACTTACGCCCTTCTCTGGCCATGCGATCGAGGTTTGGAGTTGGATAAGACTTAGATCCGAATGGGCCGATGTCCGCGTAAGCCATATCATCCATAAAGATTACAACGATATTAGGAGATTTACTTTCAGTGCCAGCAACTTGTGCTAGAAATCCCAAGTTTGTTCCTAAGACGGCAACAAGACTACTAAATATTAAGGTTCGAATTAGTAAGTTCATTTTAAAGAGTATGATTTCTTAAATATCGAGACTTGGCCAGTTGAATCCCTCGTATTTTAGCCTAAGGAGTTTTCGTTTTGTTTTCATAATATGCACGAAGCCGTTTTGTCATCTCAGCCTTATCTGGGCGTGGGCGTTCGCGAACCGGCAATGCTTGGCCGTCTTTTCGACCAAATTCATCAAGAGTTCGAAAAGGAGGGGGCTTGTCATTTGTGTCGGCTTGCCACCTGGAAAGAGTAAGTCGTAACTTTTTTAATTGTTTTTGATGCTTGGAAGAGGATGCAAGGTTATCTAATTCAAATGGGTCTTTTTTGATATTATATAATTCCTCTATCTCGCGAGGCTTAACGAATGTATTTTTTTGTGCATTAGTTAATTTGCCTTCCTTGCGGAGCAAGATCATTTCTCTATAAGATATGGATCGAACTACATCTGCAGGAGGAGTGTTGGGAAGATCATTATAAAAGTTTCTGATATATTTGAAATTTTTGTTTCGAACAGCACGAACTCGATCTTCGTAGTCATGCCAGTTTCGTTCGGCAAAGATAAACTTGTTTATCATTAATTTTGGAGACTGTAAAATAGGCAAAAAACTTTGGCCTTCAAATATTGTAGGCGTTGACAAGCCTGCCAGTTCTAAAAATGCAGGAGCAATATCAATGGAGCTCACTAGACTGTCAGACTTGCTGTTTGGTTTAACATGTTTTGGCCAGTGAATGATAAATGGAGTCTTAATACCGCTATCATAAAGAGTCGTTTTATCTCTTGGGAATGGGCGGCCATTGTCGCTTATGAATAGTATGAAAGTATTTTCAAAGATATTCTGTTCGTGTAACTCCTCAATTACGTTGCCGACGAAACGATCAAGTCTTGTGATTTCGTCGTAATATAATGCGTAGTCTTTTCTACTTTTTAGAGTGTCTGCTACATATGGAGGGAGTCTGACATTTTCTGGCTTGTGAGGTTTATCTAGAATGCCTTCATCATAATCCCGATGAGGATCAAGTGCTGCGAGCCAGGCGAAAAGGGGTTTGTTTTTTGGTCGGGCCTTGAGAATAGGGACCCATTGGTCGCAGCCGCTTCGGGCATCACCAATAACCTTTTGAGTAATTTTACCTTCTTTTGCTGCTTGGCCAGTTGGCAGCTGAAAGCCGGAAACATCCGCTTCTCGAACTTCATTGAATCGGTCTTTTACAAAATTACCCAGATGCCATTTCCCAGCCGCCACCGTCCAATAGCCAGAAGCTTTTAAGAGTTCAACAAACGTCAGGCGATCCGGCGGAAGTGGCCAGTGCAATTGTTCGGCATCAGTTTGATGTGGGTAAGTGCTGGTAATAATGCTTGCACGACTTGGGCTACATGAACTTATGGTAAGAAACGCATTTGTAAAACTCATGCCCCCTTTAGCTAATCGATCAAGATTTGGTGTCCGAACTTTAGGGTTGCCTGTACATCCAAGATCGTCCCAAGCCAAATCGTCAGCTATTATGAAAACAATATTTGGTCGATTGTCTTTTGCATGACTGAGCAAGGGAGCTATTAGGCTTATTAAGCTACAGATTGAAATAAAACGGTACATTGTTTTGATTTATTTGCTCGTTGAGCTTGATTGAGTTTGGTTTACCATTTGTGTTAAAATAGAGCATAGTTTAGTTAAGCGTGGGGCTTCAAGCCCTTTGGCACGAGCAACTGCTAGAGGCCTGTAAAAAAGCGCCTCTAATTCAAGGGGCCGGCCAGCTTCAAAATCAATCAAGGTTGAGGCCCGATAGGAGCCCATAACACGAGTACGATTGCGTTGATATTCTCCACTATTCGTAGAGATATTGTGTCCTAATGCGCGGCCGGTAGAAATAACTTCATCCATCAATTCGGTTACAAGGCTTTCCCATATTCCTTTATCGAGAAGGTCAGCGGACGTTAGGCACTGTCCAATTGAGTTATTAGGCTTTAAGGATCCGGTCTTTACGGCATCCAATCCTGCCGCCCCTGCAACGCCTAAACCGTTGAAAGGTATATTCCATATTAATTTCTCCCATTTTGCTCGATCGAGATCGGTTTCTACTTCAACTTGAATTCCTGAGTCGCGAACCAGTTGTGCAATGTTTTCTGTTAGTTTATCCGGAAGGCCATTATATTTCCCCATAACTATTTTACCATGAGCGATGTGTTTAATAACTCCTGGGGCAATGCGGTTAAGACAAACAAAGCACATTCCCCCAAAAACGGGATTTTGAGGGAACAGCTTAGTCAATTTTGCTTCATTTCCTAAACCATTTTGTAGTGTAAAAAGAGAGGTTTGCTTTCCCACAAGAGGCGTTAGTAATTTTGAGAAATTATGATTTGCTGTCGACTTGAGAGCTATCAACACTAAATCGCATTCTCCAATTTCTTGGGGGTTATTAGAAATTTTCGGACGAAGGGAGTAATTTCCATCAATGCTTTGGATGTGAAGTCCATTAGCCTCTACAGCTGCGAAATCACTGCGAAGAAGGAAATGTATATCTAGTCCGTTTTGAGCAATCTTCGACCCGTAAAAACTTCCAACTGCGCCACATCCTACCACCGCAATTTTATTAAAGTTATGGTCTTTATGATCCATATAGAAAAAAAAAGCGCCCTGCAACTGCGGGCGCTTTTCGGTTAGAAAGAATTTAATTAGCTAGCTATAGAATCTTTAGCTGCTTTAGCAACAGCAAACTTGACCACAGTCTTAGCTGGTATCTGGATAGTTTCTCCAGTAGCAGGATTTCTACCTTGTCGAGCCTTACGGTTAACAAGTTTTAATTTACCAATACCTGGGAATGTAAAAGCGCCAGTCGATTTTGTGCTTGAGATAGCCAAATCAGCCAAGTTTGCCAAAACATCGGCTGCTTGTTTCTTTGTGAGATCATTCGCTTCAGCAACCGCTGCTGCGATCTGTGATTTTGTTAGGGGTTTATCTGCCATGATATTTTTGATTCGGGTTTTTGCTTATTACTATAAGTAGTGCTGCACTACCCGGAGTTCGTTTTACGAGCGGATATTGGTGTTCGCAAGCAGAAAAATCAAAAAAACTCTATATTTTTCAATGAAAGATAGAGAGAAATAGTATATTTGTACGTTGATTTAGTCATGCATAGCACAAGTGTTAAGAGTTAATATTTGAATCCACCTTAATCTGTGAGTGAGCATTTAAAAATCTAACATATTATTATTGATTTTCATATAATCCTAAAAATGATTCACTTTTTATAACCTCTGAAATTAAAGATTTTAGCTTAAAACGATCGCTTTTTGTTCGATCTACAATCTTTTCAATAGTGAACATATCCTTAGGCGTGAGTTCACGCGAGAGCGCAAATCGAAGTAAATGAGAGGTAAATGCTTTGGCAAAACGTTTATCTTCTTTGGCTATGGATTCCTTAAATTCGACAACATTATTGAATCTGTATTTTCTTAGAAGCGTACCTGTAACGTCTACATTTCGGCCATTTGGGTACTTGTCACGCCATCGGCCGGTAATGTCAAAATTCTCAAGTGCAAATCCAAGCGGGTCGAGTCGAGAATGGCAGCCGGCACAGTCCGGATTCTCACGGTGCTTTGCAAATTTTTCACGGATAGTGAGGTGATCCTCGGCGCTGGCTTCGTTCAAAGGCGGTATATCATTTGGGGGAGGTGGAGGAGGGTCGTTGAATATAACTTCGATGACCCAAGCCCCACGCGCAATAGGGTGGGTACGGTGCGTGCCGTTATTCATACTGAGCATTGCCGCGCTTGTGATCACTCCGCCGTATTGAGGGTTTTTAATATTTACGCGGACGAACTCGTTGTTGTGAATCTTGCTTTGGATCATCTCGTCGAACTTTTTGTTCATTTCTCTCTGTACGTCATCTGGCTTGCGTGGTTTGGGCAGGCTGTGCAGTACGGCCTGAGCATGCTTTAGTTGCATTGATAATTTATCTCGCTCTTCTGCTGTCTTTTTACGAATAGGATCTAGCTCTTTAGCCAATGTGCGATAGAATTTAGCTAGAATAGATTTTTGTTTCTCTGTCCGCTTGAAAGGCTTCAGCTGCACAGCTGTTATGATAGCTGCGGGAAGCGGGACAGCATCGGTCTTGAAGTAAAAACCATAGCCTCCCCCTCCGTTGGAAACCTTGAGAAGTAGTTTGTTTTCTCCCTTAACCAAATCCACCTTGATTTTGTCTTGGTCCGGCGCTAGCCCGCGGGTGATATATTTATCTGCAACTATTTTACCGTTTAGCCAAATCTTGAAACTGTCGTCGCTGCCTATCGATAGTTCTTGCTCCCGCTCAATGCTCGAGTGGATAGTGCGGTATAGGTAGGTACTACAGTTGGCTCCATTCAATTGATGTTGTTTACCATCCTCTAGCTTTTCAGCGATTTGCCATTTCAGTTTCCCGTGGGTTTTTTTTAAGTCGACTTTGGTTTCGTTGATGAATGCTCTGTCGTGGGCCTTCTTTAGATTGTCTTCTTTGAACGGCCCAATGCGATGCCAGGAAGACAGTGCTGTTTTGTTGCTGATCTCAATCAATCGGGAGGACTCCCAGAGCACTTGACCCGGGGATAGGTCGAGCGTATCCGCTTTTTTAGCGATGATTCCCGGTATAGATTGAGTGTACTCTTCAAGCGCGATTTGAGCTTTTTGAACTTCAGACTCTGCCTTTTGACGCTTGGCTTCGATTGGTTTATTTTCCGTCTTGATTTTAATTCGATCAATCTGTGGAGGCTTCAGTTCGCTGGAGTACCAGTCATTAAGGAAGTCACTACGATAGCTGAAAGTTGGGATTATTAGTTCAGTGATAGGTCGATTCTCTACGAAAACAGCATCAAAAAGCAGTAGAGGCTCGATGACCATCTGAAGACTAGCTGGGTGCTGTTTGTCTAACGAAAAGTAGCGGTGTAACTTTGGATCTGGGGTAGCGGCGAGAATATTTTCCAACTGCATCCATTGCGAAGGGAAGCTGTCGAGGAAGCGCTCAATGCGAGGGTCCTCCAACATTCGATTGATTGTTTTCTCCAACGTTTCCGTGTTGGTCAACTCCCCGCTATCAGCGAGGTCAAGCAGATCCTCGTCTGGGCTGCTTCCCCAGAGAAAAAAAGACAGATTGGAGGCTATGGCAAACGAACGAAGTTTCGGCCCGTCTGGCTGGTAATGGTAAAGAAACAAGGGTGATGACAACACTGCTGAAACGAGTTTCTTCATTGTGTCTTTGTAGTGCATGCCCTCCTTCAACTTTCCAAGTGCATATTGAGTGTAGCGATCGGTCGTTTCCGTTGCTACCGGCCCACGAAAGGCAATTCGCAGAAAGCGGTTTATTCGTTTGCGAGTTTCGGTAGTAATATCCACGCCCTCGGCGGGAGGCTCGAAGAAGGTTTTCCAAATCCCAACGCTGTTTTTATTAAAGTCCGGGCTTTCAACGATAGAGATGCTCAGACGAAAAAAGGCATCAAGCAGTAATGGCGAAAGTGTTAGTTGGTCGGCTTGATTATCAAATCCGTGCGAGGCTCGTAGGTCTTGAGGGAAAGGTTTTACGTCACGCATGCCGCCAGAGGGATTTAGTGCAAGTGAGCGAGCGTTTATGCGTTCAGGCATTTTCGGAGAATTAAGGTAAATCGTCTCCCTTGTTAATAACTTTTCCGACATTGAAAAAATATCTCGGTTTAGCTGGAACAAGTCGCGAACGGTATTGTTGTACTGGAAACGGTTTAATCTGCGTGGAGGATTGATCTTAGTTCCCTTGCCTTTGGTGGCAGTGTTCAACATCAATCTGAGGTAGTTAAGCAAATCCTTGAGGTCGGTGGAAGTGAGTTGCAACTCGTCCTCGGGAGGCATTTCGGCAGCGTCGAGTACGTCGATGATTTCTTTGATGAGTAGTGGCTTCGCGAGGAGTTGCCCGGCAGACGCGACTTCTTTAAGATTAATTTTCCCCTTTATCTTCTCTCCACCGTGGCACTTGACGCAGTGCTTTGCAAAAAGCGGCTGTAACTTGTGTCTAAAATCATCTACCGCTAGGGCCTCGGATATACATTCGAAGGCAAGGAACAGGATACTTCCTATAATGAAATATTTTGGGAACATGGCTGTTAAGCCCAAAGATCGGAAAGTAGCCCTTGGCTGTCGGCGAAAGAGTCCATCTCTACTCCCATTAGGTTTGCAAGGGTTAGCCATAGATTCGAGTTTAACGTGCCACTCTTCATCCTTATGAAACGACCCTGATTGATCTGTCCTTGCCCCCCTCCGGCTAAAATCATTGGTAGATCGTAGTACTGATGCGTCGCGCCGTCCCCCAATGCCGCTCCATAGGTAACTAGTGAATTATCAAGCATTGAGCTGCCATCTGATTCTTTTATTTCCTTCATACGCTGAATTAAGTAGGCATACTGCTGCATATGAAAGGTGTCGATCTTGGCGAGCTCAAGATAACCATTTCCCTTCTGGTTGTGAGTCATATTATGGTGTTGGACCGGCTTGTCGAATACACCCTCATACATCAGCGTAGCATCCCAGCGTTCAGGGCCAATCATGAAAGTGGACACGTTTGTGATACCCATTTGAAAACCTAGCAGCATAAGATCAGCTTGAAGCCTGATGTATTCGCCGCGAGGCAGGATCTCCTCTTTAGGCACTTCGATATCGGCATCAGCAAGTAGTTTCTCTAGCTTGACCATTCGGACTTCGACGTTGCGAACCATGGTCATGTACTCGTCCATCGTTGCTCGGTCTTCGCTGGACAGCTTACGCGAAAGGGTCTTGGCATCGGCAAGAACGAGGTCCGACACTTCACTCACATGTGATCGAAGACTATCCTTTGAGAATAAACGGTCATAGAGCTTTCGCGGGTCGCGAATTGAAGGGGCAAGCTTACCTGGGCCGTACCATGAAATGTTGTCAAACTCGATTGGCTCTTTTGGTGCACGAAATCCATTGCAGCTGATTTCCAGAGTGCTAAGTACAGTCTGATGTCCGATTTTGTCGCCGATCACTTGATCAAGGCTTCGGCCGTTCGGATGGCGGATGCCTTTTTCAGCTGCCTGAGCCGGGGAGAGGCTGGTTAGGTAGCAGGAGGCCCCTTGCGCGTGGACATCCTGGCCATTTTTAAATGTGCGATCCAGCCCGGTGATCATTGTAACGTCCTTGGCGTGCTCTTTTAGAGGTTGCATGGTGGGCGTCCACTCCAAATCATAAATTCCCGGCTCATTCTTGAATCGCCGTTTTTCCTTAGTTTTATCAGCATTGAATCCTCCGATGAACTCTGGAATTTCGGCCTGAACTTCTCCCGGAAAAAACTGTCGCCGCACTATGCCATTGGGGATGTACATGATCACTAGCTTCTTGTCCGGCTTGGTTAAGCGCTGGGCCGCCATAGCAGCAGGAGCTGAGTCCAGCATGGGTAACAACATCGTCGCGCCGCCAGCCTTTAGAAAAGAACGTCGTGAAATATTTTTTATGCTCAACATGACAAAAATTCGGAAGGTCTTATTTTGAATTGCTGAACCCGATTTGCAAGCCGATCTTAATAGGCGGTAGGATAATTCTAATTATATACTTGATTGGATACTATTATTGCTCAGGGGCGGGGAATCCCATGTTTTTCGTAAAGTCGTTGCCAGTAGTTCTTCCAGTAAGAATCATAGTAATCGTAAGCTGCATTTTGGATATGCGTTAACTCTCTTACCTTGTGATAATTAGGGTCATAGTTTTTTAGGTGCGCTTGCCCTTTGCGAAGCCTCGGTGAAACGAATCGCCATTTCGAATTTCCTAAAACATCCTCGCACAGTTTAGCTCCAACTGGATCATATTTTTTGAGCTGTTTACGAGTGTGTATGTGATTATGATCGTGATCCATCGTCCGATTGGTGTTGAACCAGCACTGATATATTTCGGCCCAATATTCTGCTCGGTTTTTTGCTGCGTAACATTGCTTGGGTCCGCCGAATCGGATTAGCACTTTGTCATTCCTAGTGACTTTAACCCTTGCATTGACCTTCTTCTCATTCACTAAAATATCTCCCGCTTCAAGACTTTTACGGAGGAGTATCGGGGATTCTTCATGGAATGTTTTTTTAAGTTCTGAAAGTAGATGAACCGGCGATTCATTTTTGATTCGACGGTAGCGTTGTGCGGCTCGTCCGTCATTCCAAATTCCAGTTTTCTTAACATTTTCAAATGCAGCAGTAAGCCTGTCTTGAAGTGCTCCATCAAAACCAGCTCCATGTACAACATGGCCAAACTCATGAACCAATATGCTTTCAAGTTGCATTCCACCATCGTATTCCATTACGTCTTCCTCTGCAAAAACCACAGTTGGTCGCGAGCCGATATAGGTAAGAAAGCCCCGCTGTCGCCAATTGTAAAAATCCAGCTCCTCCCCACTTTTGTTAGTAGAAAACTGAGGTAACTGAGAAGTTAATTCATCGTGTCCAATCAGAAGGCAAAGCACTTTCTTTTTCCGAATACGATCGGCGATCTTCGGTTTAAGGCTACGCATGAGCATGTCAAACTGATATGCCGTTTCCTTGTGCGCGAGGCGGCCAACCTTGTTAGAGGTGGCAATCAGAATTCCCTGAACCATAGTCGATTTTTTATAAAAATCATTATCGAGCTTGTATTCATTCGCCAGTGCTTGTGTAAGTTGTTCAACGGCATAATGCTCTTGAGCTTGTGCGCTTAAGACTATCAGTAATAGGCCTAAGGCTTTTTTCTTAAAAAGCATGTCGTAAACTTACCGAAGCTTTAGTTTCAGGCAATCTTAGATCAAAGGAACTTTACTGCTAGATTAATAGCTTCGAACAAACTGCCTGGGTTAGCTTGTCCAAGCCCGGCAATATCAAGTGCCGTACCGTGGTCAACGGAAGTACGAATAATGGGAAGACCGAGAGTTGTATTCACAGCCTCATCAAAGCATAGCGACTTGAGTGGGATATGCCCCTGATCATGGTACATACATACGAACAAGTCGGTTTCTTGCCTTTTTGTTGGAAGAAATGCGGTGTCTGGAGAGACAGGTCCTTCAACATTCAGGCCAATTTTTTTTGCCGCTTCAATTGCAGGAATTATTGTCGATTGCTCCTCCGTTCCGAATAAGCCGTTTTCTCCTGCATGTGGGTTTAGGCCGAGGACAACAATTTTTGGTTTATTGCCTTTAATGCGTTCCATGGCTTGAGCGCCCAGTTCAATTGTATTGAGAATGTTTGCCTTAGTAATAAGTGAAGGAACCTCGGCATAGCTTACGTGTGTAGTCACAAAAACTGCCCGGACCTCGCTTGAGTATTGAAACATGCAAACACGCTCGGCATGTGTCTTACTTGCAAAAATCTCAGTGTGCCCAGGAAAGTTAATTCCAGCTGCATGAAGCGCCTCTTTATTAATTGGAGCAGTTGTTACGGCTGAAACTTGCCCACTTAGTGCGGCATTAATAGCATCTTCAATATATGTGTATGAAGCATGTCCGGATTTAGCATTCACAGTGCCGACAGTGAGTTCATTTAGATCTATTCCGCCGATGTCTAAGACACATGGTTTATCTGCCTCACTCAAGCCAGATATAACTAGCTCTGGTTTATCTAAGTTACATTGTGTAGCTGCCTGAGTTAAGACTGAGAAAGAACCGAAAATAATAGGTGTGCAAATTTTCGCGATATCCTTGTTTTGTAAAAGCTTAAGACAAATTTCTGGGCCTACTCCGGCGGGATCTCCCATGGTTACCGCAATCTTTGGCAGTTTCACGTTAATTAAGTTTTAGCTAAATTGCATGGCTACGTCTCTTGTAAGGGGGAACTATGTCCTTTGTTTGCATGAGCAAATTAAAGAATTACTGATTAGTTCTGAAACCATGGCAACCTAGCATTTTTTGTGATTTCAGAATCAAGGCTTTGCATTCTGCCACGAAGGTCCCTAACTATTTTTGGGTTTTTTTCAGCCAAATTATTCTTCTCACCAATGTCCGCCGCAAGGTTAAAGAGGAAGATTTTTGAAGACTGAATATCAGATCGATTAGCATTTCCGTTACGGCGAACTCGAGGTTTTTTAATTAACAGCTTCCAGTTGTCGCTTCGTATGCCTTCAATAGCTCCGCGAGATGTATAGTAAAGGAATTCCTTTCTGGGCGATTGATTTACAGTTCCTTTCCAGATTCCAGATGCATCCAGCCCGTCGATTTTATTCTTGGGCAAAGGCGTTTCGATTAGGGCTGCGATGGTGGGCAGTACGTCTATAGTGCCTGTGAGTTCATCACACACTGTACCTGCAGGAATGTTTGGGCCGCGGATCACGCAAGGCACGCGTTGTCCTCCTTCGAAAGTTGTTCCCTTGCCATCACGCAGTGGGCCGGCGGAACCGCCATGATGTCGAAAAGGAAGCCATGGACCGTTGTCAGTCGTATATATAACGTAAGTTTTTCCTGCTAGTTTTAGATCGTCTAAAGCTTTAAGTAAGCGTCCTACTTCATTATCGATATGTTCAATAGTGTTGATGTAGGCGTTCTTGGGATCTTCATCACGTACATCGTCTGGAACATACAAAGGAATATGCGGCATAGAGTGCGGTAGATAAACGAAAAAGGGTTTGTCCTTGTTGGCTTTTATAAAGTCTATGGACTTCTGTGTGTAGCGACGAGTCACGGTTCGCTGGTCCACGGGTAGCTCGATGATTTTTTCGTCTTCTATCAGCGGCGTCTTCCATTTGGTTAAGGTAGATCTCGGATCTTTCCAGAGGCTATCCATACCCTCCCAGCCTCCTCGAGGCTTGCCCTTATTGTCTGGGTGATTCATATCATTGGAGTAGGGGATCCCATAGTAGGTATCGAAGCCGTTTGCAGTAGGCAGCACTTCTTTGTGGTGTCCGAGATGCCATTTGCCGAAACATGCAGTAGCATAGCCCTCTGACTTTAAGTGGTCAGCGATAGTGTGTTCTTTTGGATTCAGTCCCTTTTTGGATGAAGGAAATAGCACATGTTGGTGCATTCCAATCCGTTTTGGATAGCAGCCTGTGAGCAAAGCCGAACGGGAGGGAGTACAAACAGGGGAAGCCACCATGAAGCTTGTGAATTTTCGCCCCTCATTTGCAATGCGGTCGATATTTGGAGTGCGAATTGTTTTAGAACCAAAACAGCTCAGGTCCCCGTAGCCTTGATCATCAGTAAAGATGATTATGAAATTTGGTTTAGCTGCTTGCGTGATTACAGCGGATACTAAGAACGCAGCAATAGCACACACTAAGATATATGATTTTTGTTTCATGTTAGATGTGGAGCAACTTGATCAAGTCACAATTATTAGGAGTTTGCCTTGAGCCAGTGAATGGAATGTAACACAAAATAGAACTTTGGCGTTTTACTCGTTTTTTCAATTTCACAAAATTAAACTTCGCGTAACGGTTCAGTAGCTCCCCCGAAGCTCTTAGCTTTAACGCCAAGTTTTTGAAGCATGCTTAAGTAAAGATTTGATAGCGGTAATTCCGTGTAATTCATTTCGGCACGCCAGCCGGCATCAGTGGATATACCTGAGGTGGCCTGATTACTCTCATTGCCTTGGCCATATTTAAGATATTGCCCGTGTTTAAAGCCCATATTGTTACCTCCTATTAATATCAAGGGATAGTTGCGAGATAAATGAAAGGCACTTGATGCAGATCCAAATAAGAGAGCTGTATTTTCAAGCATGTTACCTTTGCCTCCGGGTTCGGGAGTGCTTTTTAGTCGCTGGGCAAAGCGTCCGAGTTCTTCATTAATAAAGCGACAGTAGGTGCCAAAATTTTTCCAGCCATTTGGCTCTTTGGTTGTATGTGAAAGTTGATGAGTAAGCTTAAACCCAACAGCTCGACCAAGGTAATCACTAATGCCTACCCCGTTTTCACGCCCCAGTTGATAGGTAGCAACTCGCGTGGTATCTGTTTTGAATGCGAGGTAAATCAGTTCATACATAGTTTGTAAATATGTACGTGGGTCTTCTGGGGTAATATCTAACTTTAGATGGTCTATGCCGATCTGTGGTAGGGGCATATTTAACCAGCGTTCGGCTTTTTCGATCTTTGCTTCTGTATCGCGAACTGACTGCAAATATTCGTCTAAAGTTTTTTGATCGTGTTTTGATAAAGAGCGTTGTAACGATCGTGCGTCCTCCAATAGGTCGTCGAGAGAACTCTTACTAAGTGAGAGACGTTTAGCCGAATCTTGACCACTCTTCACAAAGAGCATGTCGAAAATTCGTTTGGGTTTATGTTCTGCAGGAATTGGGCGGCCGCTGCTATTGAAGGACAAGGTCTGTGCTCCTCGAGGGGACCCGGTCCCACCATCAGTAGACATTACAAGTGATGAGTGGCGGGTTTCCATCCCAACGTGAGAAGCAAAAACTTGGTCGAGTGAAATGCTATTCTTATAATCGCCATCCGCACCTGTATCTGCCCCGGTCAGGAATTGATCTGCATTAGAATGACCATGCACCCTTCTAACCGCAGGGTGAGATAATCCGGAGAATATGGTCAGATTATTTCGCAGTGGAGATAATGTTTCCATACATTTTGTGAAGGTAAAATCTTTCCCTTGTCCATGCGGGAACCAGCTCCAATCTTTGAAAGCTGGATCTTTTTCTAATGGCATGGGAACCCCATCGGGCAAGTAAAAACATGCAAGCCTTTTACGCTTTATGTTTTTTTTGGCTTCTTTAGCGATGCCAGAGAAAGACTCAAACCAAGGTAATGCAAGCGCCACTCCCGTTCCTCGTAGAAATTTTCGGCGGTCTAAAGAAGATAACTTAGTATTCATGACATTTGCTCCAACAGAGCTCATTTTAACTGAAACATATCACTTTTCACAATCAGAATAACGAGATCTCTTAGGCCATCGCCTTGTTTACGCAGATCAGTGGTTATTTGGGCAACCTGAGATCTGTCTCCAAATGTTAATGGTCGGCCAAGGGCATAGGCTATTAATTTGTGCGTTAATGCTCGAACAAACTGGTCCTGCCTATTCGTTAGCAGGTATTCTTTCAAACCCCGCATTCCGTTCAGTTCATATTTGTTAAATAGCATGCTGCTTGCATCTACTTTGGCCTTACCAATTTTGTTACGCCATCGGCCGATTGCGTCATAATTTTCGAAGGCAATCCCCCATGGGTCAATTTTTGCATGGCAAGAGAAGCACGCTGGGTCATTACGGTGATTCTCCATACGCTGCTTTAGAGTGAGCTTCATAATTTCTGGATCTGCTAGGTCAATTTCAGGCACTGCTGGAGGTGGAGGTGGAGGTGGATCATTTAGTAAATTCTCTAATAACCATATTCCGCGCTTAAGAGGGTGAGAATCTTTGCCATCTGAATTCATTGCCAACAGGCCTGCTTGCGTGAGAACACCTCCTCGTCTGTCATTGCTTCCAATTTTCACCATTCGGAATTCATTTCCAATTACTTCTGACATTTTGTAATGCTCTGCGAGTCGATCGTTTACCATTACATAGTCAGATTGAAGAAAATCTACCACGCTATGGTTATGCTTAAGTAACTCAGAGAAAAACGCAATGGGCTCTTCTTTCATTGCTTCCAATACGATCGGATCAAATCGCCCTCTCTTCTTGGTTAGGCCATCAGGGGTTGTCAAAAATGCTTGCGAATCGACTTTTAAATAGTCTAACAGCTCGAGCCCTAGCCATTGGCGAGTGAAGTGGTATGCAAACCGTTCTGCCTTTGGTTCAGCCAACATGCGTAGCGTTTGTGCTTGCAAGACTTCCGGATGACTAAGTTCGCCTTTAGCTGCAAGTTCTAGGAGGCCTTTATCTGGCGTACTGCTCCAAAGAAAAAATGAAAGTCGACTTGCCAGCTCAAAATCAGAAATATTATCTCCTTCTTCAGTTCTATTCTTTTCACTATTTCGAACGATATATAGAAATTTTGGAGAAGATAATACGGTCGATAAGACTTCTAATATTGCGTCCTGAAAATCCCTACACTCTGGACGTAGTTTTGCAAAAAGATCCAGTTTTTGATCAACCTCTTCCTTTGTTATTTCTCTTCTCCAAGCCCGGCTCATAAAACGAGAAAGCAAAGCTCGGGCATATATTTTTTCATCTGTGCTCTGGTCTTCTTCAAAGAAAATCTGTTCGTGTGATTCTGGGGGCCATTGATTGAAAGTAGGAGCTGTGATCTCAATGTAGTCGATCTTGACGGCTACCTTTTTGCTCGAGTTGTTATGAAAAGAAAGGAATTCTGCTGGATTAGGGAGATCGCCTAGATTCGTGATGTGTCGGTAGGCGTTTCGAGTGATTTCGCTAAGACGTACATCCCAGTGATAAAACTCGGGTTTATCCGGGTGTGCAGTAATAGTGATATCACGCTTGCTAGCCCTTACCGCCACGCGTGAATCGTTGCTTGCTTGGTTCCCAAAATATAAACGCAGTGTTGGGGGATGTATTTCATCTGCTGAATACTTTGCTGCACGAATACTTACTCGCATATTCCCTGCGTCTGGCAACCCGTCTCCAAGATCGACGATATGCCTAGCATTTTCAGGAATAATAATTACTTCTGATGAGACTGCTGGAATCTCAGGCCGTACTTGATTTGGAGTCCAAGCGTGCTTAGCTCCATTATAACTCCAGCGCGGGGCTATGCCTTGACCAGTTATTAGATCTCTATAGTGCAGTTTATTAGAATCATATGAGAATTGTTGTTCCTGTTTCTTAATTGCGTCATTGAGAGTAAGCCCCTCTTCCTTAATTCGCTTTCGAGTTTTATCTATTGTTGAAGTGAATTTAGGGTTGATTCGTTTTGCAGCAGCTCTCATAGAAATTCCGTAATAAACTGGTTTTGGACTTTCTCCATGAACTGTTGCCCTTTCTAAAGCTTTTCGTGCCATTTGCCGGTACTGATCAAACTGGACTGCTGTCATTTGCAACATCTCCGAGCTATTCTTAAAGCCATCCTCAGATGCTGTCTCAGGGGGAAAGTCACGAGAAAAATCATGCGGAATCCCAAGCAAGTCCTGAAGTGCATACTTGTATTCGTAGCGAGTCATACGTCGAAATGATGTGTGTCCTTTCTGGCTACGGCGCACTCGTGAAGCTGTTTGAATTTCGCTAGAAAGCCATTCGGCAATAATTTCCTTCTCAGCATTCGTGAGTTCTGCTTCGGAATCTTCCGGAGGCATCTCCCCATTGCTAATGACATTGAACACCTCAAGCCACCAGCTGACATCCTTTCCTTTAAGCAGGTTAGGATCCAATGTGTCCACTCGAAACTGGCCCTTTTGTTTTTTTGGCCCATGACACCCAAAACACACCCGCTTCAACACGGGCTCTACATCCGCTTGGAACTTCGCCAAGCGAGCCTTGGGAACATTCTGAGGCTTGGCCAAGGCGGAAGCTAAGCCGCTGCATAGGAGCGCACACGAAATTGGCAAGAAAAAGAACCTCATGAACTTCAAAATAGCTAACACTATCTTGCCTTTTTCGCGAGCGGTTTTATTTGTTACTTCAAAGGGTTTTCAACTCTAGGCTCTGCCCGCGGGTTATCCTTGATTCCGAAGGATTTAAAGAACTCGCAGAGTCCTAACCTTCTAAAAACCTTTAACATTCTAACCATCTTGTTTTGTGGAGATTTGAATAACTCATCTAACTACCAAACTTCCAAAGGATTGTCTTATTTAATAATTTTAAAGATTCAGAAATATGAATGAAAATTTCATCTTTTTGGATAAACACAGTGACTGAACTAATTCTCTATTTAGATCTATTTCACTATTTCCGATTGATGTCTTTCAACATTGTCCTTGATTGAAGTTGAGTTGTTTAAAAAGTACTGAAAGAAACTTTGGATGTTGGATGATGTATTCATAATGGATTTACTTCTGAAATGTTCTTCGATGTCATTTCTGATCTCATTGTAAATTATGGTCTTTTGAAGTCCATTAATGGTGACGTTGAGAAACTCTAAACCATTCTCATTAACATCGAACTGAACTTTCTTTCCGTTGATCTTATCAACGATCTTCAACCAATCTTTACGATCGAATCGTATTTCTCTGTTGAGAATCTTTTGGTATCTCTTCCAACCCCGCAGTTAATTCAGGATGGAGATAATGCGTAACTCCGATCTTGTTATCTGTTCCTGTTCGATGGCAGTTTAAAGTCGAGTTTAAGAATGAATTTTCAAATGGTAAATGTTAGAGTCAGGGTATGATTGCTCGATGGATGATGTTCTTGATTTTGATCGTGGTAATGATGAGTCACGCTTCCGATGATTCGATGGTGCCGCTGAGTGAAACGGATTGGCCACTTTTCATGAAGCAAAAGGTTTCGGACCCAAAGACAGTTTGGGAAACACATCGTCGAGCAGAAATTGTGAACCTCTTCGAAAACCATATCTATGGGAAGGCTCCGGATGATGGTTTTCAATTGGCTTTTGAGCGTCTTGAGGAAAAGGTGCTGGAACATCTGAACGCCCGACGGTTGAGATTGGCAACACATGTCAAAACGAGGCTTGGACAATTAACAATCAAGACGACGCTGTTTCTTCCAATCGAAAAGGGCAAGCCGTCACCTGTTTTTCTTGGTATGCATTTATTCGATTCCTCCAGGGAAATTCCAGTCATTGGCCAACCGTGGATCGGTCCTCGAGGACAATTTCCCAAGTTAGCGAAAAAAGAACCTGAAGTATTGCTGAAGATGATTTTGAATCGTGGATATGGACTAGCGACCATCGACGCAAATGAGGTGGATCCGGACGAGCATGATGGATTCAAGAATGGCCTGCACGCTTTGTTTCACAGTGAAAAAGATGCACCCCATGAAAAGGGTGATTGGGGGACACTGGGAGCGTGGGCTTGGGGATTGAGCCGATCTCTGGATGCATTGAAGACACTCGAAGTGGTCGATGCCAGGCGCGTCATTGTGATTGGGCATTCTAGAATGGGCAAAGCAGCCTTGTGGGCAGGGGCAAAGGATGAGCGGTTTGCGATGGTGATTTCCAATAATTCAGGTTGTGGTGGTGCGGCAATCAGCCGTCGCATGAAAGGAGAAACGGTTGCTCATATCAATCGAGTTTTTCCACATTGGTTTTGCCGTAGCTTTCACGCTTACGGAAATAGAGAAAATCAACTACCTGTAGATCAGCACATGCTGGTAGCTTTGTCAGCACCAAGACCCGTTTACATTGCCAGTGCTGAAAAAGATACATGGGCCGATCCATTTGGTGAGTTTTTATCTGCTTATTATGCTTCTGAAGTTTACCGTTACTACGAGATTGAAGGGCTTGATAAAGATGTGCGCCCTGTTTTAAATCATTCTGTTGGAGATCATGTAGGGTATCATTTGCGCAGTGGAAGGCACGATATTACCGCATTTGATTGGTTGAAGTATTTGGAATTTGCGGACCGTCATTTGGAACCTTGACATCTCGCAGTATTGATTGGCGAATGCCTTTATCCACCCAATACGAATCAGGCCTGAACTGATAGTTAATGCCTTTATAGTTTTTCTTTTTTCGAAAAAAGTTTTTTGATGTCTCTCACAAAGGTGTGGATTCAGAGACATCGATGAGTAGAGAGAGAGTTCAGAAGACTTCTGTACCAATTATCAGATTCGTTTATCTGTTCAAAGATTCACATTGATGAGAAACACAATGGAACCTTTTCAGATAGAACAATTTAAAGAAGGTCTTTAAGGGTTTCGAAGAGGGTTTTCGAACCACACAATATTTTTACTTTGTTGGCCTGCGATGAGGGTATCGAGATCTCCATCGGCGTCCATGTCTACAAGGCGTATATCGTAAGCTGCTTGATCATTGTTGATTATATGAGTGGTGAAACTACCTTTGCCGTCATTTTCAAACCAAGCTGCTTTTCGACTGACATACGCGCAGGTCACAGCATCGATGTCCCCATCAGCGTCGATGTCCCCAACTTGTAGGCAATGCGGTGACATAAGATCAGTATTAATATCGTGGATATTCCAATTTGGATTCTCGAACCAAATGAGACCAACGCCGTGACCGCGTCCAGCAATAATGTCTAGTTTGCCATCCCCGTTCACATCGGCAGGCATAATATTTGTTGCCCCTGGATGTTTGCCCGGTAAGAGATGTTTCTTAAAGGTTTTTGTTGAGTCCTTGGTTGCTTCCCACCAAGCAAACCATTCACCTTTACCAGATTTGTCTTGAGCCCCTCCCTTTGCAGCAAGAGTTATATCAAGGAGGCCGTCGCCGTTGAGATCTCCTGCCCCGAGGTAATGACTCAGACCAGGAGCGTCATTCTTTGCGAACACATGACGCTTCCATCGGTCTGCAGTAAGAGGGTTTGTGGGCACTTCTAGCCACACAGCCGAATCAGGGAATCTTCCCTTAGGCTGGGCGCTGTTGGCGAGTAGATCAAGTTTTCCGTCGTTATTAACATCTGCTTTAAGCACGCCATGAACCCCTATGATTACGTCCTCAGCAATTCGAGCCTTCCAAAGAGTGCTGGTTGAATTCTTGTTGGGCTGTTCAAACCAAACGATAAGCCCAGGTTGATAACGCGCACCTATGAAATCAGCATCACCATCATTATCTACATCGAAAGTTTCGCCATGAATAAAAGTATGATCTTTATTGTTTCCAATGATGAACTGCTTCCATTCCGGGGCTACGAACAATCTTGTTATACTGCCGGCATTACTAATCACATCAATTTTACCATCACCAGTGAAGTCTGCAGCAACTGCAACATTGTTGTGAAGCCCATTCCAGATGACATGTCTTTTCCAATTCCCTTTTACGGCGGCTTGAGCAGAGCATATTATCAATATTTGAATTAAAAGTATTCTAAGGCCAAGCATAATATTTATTGATATTTTTTGTGTTTAACAGAATAGAGTTTATTTAATTTAACTTCGCTGTGTGACATCTCGTTCAGAGTAACGATACTCTGTCATTTCTAAAAACGTTTTTATCTAAAAAATAATTTAACATGGTATAAAATTATTTAGGTCAGTGATTTAATTTAGACGAAGAAGCTTATATGCTGAGATCAAAATACACACTTATTCTTGTGTGCTAGAATAAGATAATTAGAATTTCGGTGTGCGTATTTTTATTCCATTATATTTTGCTGTTGTAACGCTGAGTGCGGAAAATTGGCCAGGTTGGCGTGGCCCAAATGGAGATGGTATCAGTAATGAGAAGATAGTCCCTAAGAAATGGAGTAATACAAAAAATATTGCCTGGAAGAAGCCAATTCAGGGAAAAGGCCATTCATCCCCCATAGTTTGGGGAGATCGAGTTTTCGTTACAACTAGCTTAACGGATCAGAATGAGAGACGTTTATTGTGCCTTGACCGACTTACGGGAAAGATTTTATGGAATAACTTGGTGGTCAAATCTCTTCCCGAGTCTATACATCGCTTAAATAGCCGTGCCTCAGGTACGCCAGCTACTGATGGAAGACAGATTTATGTTACATTCATGCGAGCAGAAGGTAAAAAAGTAATTGCTCCTAATGTCGGGTCAGATCGAATGATTACTCCGGGTAAAATTATCGTTGCTGCGTATAATTTTAATGGGAAATTAAAATGGAAATCCAATGTTGGGGATTTTGTTAGCGCACATGGATTTAACTCTTGTCCATTGTTATTTGAGGATCTTGTTATAATTAATGGAGACCATGATGGTGATGCCTACCTTGTGGCACTTGATCGCAATACTGGTAAAGAAAGATGGCGAACAATTCGTGAAAACAAAACGCGCAGCTATGTTACGCCTATTATTCGAGAAATTAAAGGGAGGACACAGATGCTTTTATCAGGCAGTTTATCGGTGGCAAGTTATGATCCTCGGACAGGAAGTCGCCACTGGATTGTAGATGGTCCAACCGAACAATTTGTTGCATCCGTGGTTTATAATGGAGAATATGTTTTTGTAACAGGGGGTTATCCCGAGCGGCATATATTAGCCATTAAACCAGACGGTACCGGGAATGTAACAGATACTCACATAGCATGGAGAACAACACGAGGGGCGGCCTATGTGCCTTCTCCAATCATTGTTGGTCGATATTTGTTAGTTGTTGCTGACAGTGGTGTTGCAAGTTGTTTTGAAGCTATGAGTGGGGAGCGGCTATGGCAGGAGCGGTTGCCTGGGGGGCACAGCCCATCGCCTGTTTCGGCTAATGGTTTAGTTTATTTTATTTCTGATAGTGGCATAACTTCGATTGTTCGCCCTGGAAAGACCTTTAATGTTGTTGGGGAAAATGATTTGAAAGAGAGGGTCTCTGCCAGCGCGGCTATCAGTCAGGGCCAGATTTTTATTCGGTCTCATCAGCACCTTTACTGCATTGGAAAGGTGAAGTAGTTTAAGTGACAGTTGAAATATGAGTCGTAAACGCCCCCTATCTGCAGCAGAAACCTTAATATGCCCAATCACTTCAGCGATAGAACCTGTTGACCTTGAAAAATTATTTCCTGTTCCCCAGCCGATGGAGTTAGAGCTTGGTTGTGGTGATGGTTCTTTCACGCTCCAGTACGCGCTCGAAAATCCAGAAATTAATATTGTCGCACTTGAAAGATTACTAGGGCGCATTACTAAGCTAAACCGTAAGGCTCATAGAGCTGAATTGAAAAATCTTAGATTACTTCGAGCCGAGGCAGGTTACGTCCTCGAGTATTTACTTGATCGAGATTCTTTTGAAGCTGTGCATGTTTATTTTCCTGATCCTTGGCCAAAAAAGCGCCATCAAAAAAATAGGCTTATTGGGGAACTATTCCCAACGATAATTAATCCTTTACTTCGCAAAGGTGGCGTCATCTATCTGCGAACGGATAACAAAGAATATTTTGAACAAATGTTGAGAGTTTTCGACAAGGCGAAAGGATTTGCTTCAATAGAGACACCTGCGTCGATGAAGAAGTTTACGACTGACTTCGAAAGAGATTTTAATTCGAAAGGGATTTTAACAAGATATGCGGCGTATAAAAAATTAAATGAAAATTAAGGCTTTTTTGGTATAATTAATTGTTGGCCTACTTTTATGCGAGATGAAGGTAGAGGGGGGTTTGCTTGTAGGATAGCCTGAACAGATGAGTTATTTTTACGAGCAATACTACTAAGCGTGTCACCTGTTTTTACTCGATAAACAGTTTTTACATCTGGCTGAGCAAGGTAAGCCTGAAACTCCATGCGCATAATGGCGTTGGGTTCAAATGTAGCGTTTCCAAAGCTAGGGCTACTTGCTTTTACTCCTGTACTCGTCCATTGATCCAACACAAAAGTCAATTGACTACCATCACTAAGGTAGGCAATGACGCGTTCTTTGAGGGGCATTTTTAAGCTGTTTTTGGTCGTTGCTGGTTCTACTTGTTTTACCCGATCAAGTGGAACAGGGAATTCTCCTTCGGGTGTTTTGACTAAAAGCTTGTCATCGGAAATACCAATTACTGCCCCCTCCATTCGATCGTTGTTAATCAACTTAACAAGATCCTTTTCGGAGCCAATCGGATTAGTCGGAATTTCTTGAAAACGTCCATCCCATTCCTCTGCGCGAAGATTTCCAATACGTACTGCGCCGCGCCCTTGATGTACTATTCTAATACCTGTTCCTTCACCTACAAATCCATCTGAGTCTGTCCATTTACGTATTACTTTGCCGTTAATAGAAACGGCAATCATTTTATCTGGCTTGCTGGCGAAGAATTCAACATGTGACTTCGACTCATTACGAAAGCCAGGGAGTGTAGCTTGTCCGAGATAGGTTAGAGGTTCATTTTTTTTCACGGGCAAGAGATTAACGGAATAGCTATTAAGTTGAATGCTGTAAAAACCTCCAAAATCTGGCTCGTTCTCTTTTGTTGATAGGCTAATGGGGTGAAGTGTATCAGTATATATTGCGAATGCTAGATGCAGAGAGCCGCTCCATTCCAGATCGAAAGACAATCGTGACCGATCAGGAAGTTTTAGATTTCGCGCAATTGAAGCGGCTGATTTGGCATGAAATCCACCGTTGTGATAGCGCCATTTTCCAGACTGTCCAAGAATTTCGTTGGCAATCTTGCCATGCGTCCATCCTGAGTCACTTGCGGGACCTTGGAAAATAGTTTTAAGACCTTTAGCTAAGGGAGCGATTTTACGAACACTGTGTCGATTTATGGTCATCCTCCCTGAGTGCCAAGTATCTAATAGAAAAGAATTGTCTGTTGTTCCCTTAAGGTTTCCTCGAAAATGATCCCCGTTAATTAATTGTACTTCACAAAGGCTTAAAGGATTCAGTTTTTTTTGGGTGATTGTGGCTAATGTAACTTCTGTAATGCGATCAATTTTAAATTGCATTAATTCTTTTGCATCTGGGTGCTTCCATGAAATTCCATTGGCTTGATCGTAATTTTTTAGTTCCCCTCGTAGCCAATCTCCATTAGTGAAATGTATTGTTGAATTTTTTGGTTCGCTCAAACCGGTTTGGCAAAGTGCCAGTAATAATCCTGCAAGACTTTGTAAGCTCCTATTAGAGGGGAAACGTTGTAACATTGCTTCAATCATCCCAAGGCCATAGTTGATCTGCGCCGCCGCGATTGGTTTCGTTGGTTTTTTGCGAAGTTAACAAATTAAATTGTAGGCGGCGGATAAATTTAGAGTCAAATTTTACAGCCCCAAAGTTACGACTGCTTCCAGAGAGGGTGGTTCCTTCCCATTGTTTAAGGTCAAAAGATACGGCTGCCCCGCCTGCAAAATGAGCGCGGACTTCCCAAGGCCGATTTGAGAGAGATTCTGTTTTCGGTTTTGCTAATGAAACGCGAGTAATTCTATCTAACGGTATTTTTAGATCGGCTCCTAATGAGTTTATCACCACGACTTTCTCATTCATTTTCTTAATAAGGCCGGGAACTTCATCCCTGTTTTTAAGGAATACCGTGTCTTTATTACTAGCGGCTTCAGCAAATTTAACAGGGTCTGAGTAGCCATCCCAAGCAGAGACTCTAAGATTACTTATTCTTACTATCGGGCCATTTAATTGAGAAAAAAATGATATGCCGGATCCGGTAGCAGCGAATCCATTAGCGTCACGCCACTTTTTTACAAGTTCACGATCGATATACATCTCCATTTCAGCTTTTTCCTTGTTAATACGAAGCTCAACATTAACACGGTTTTTGGTTTGCATTTTTGGGATTTGGCCTTGCCCAAGATTGCGAACTCCAGCTCCACTTTGGACGCGTTGCAGACTTACGTAGCCTCGACTGATATAAAACATGTAGGAATTACTCCGATAATCAAATCGATCTAGTGACGAAGTATAAACAGGAACAATAAGACTAAATGTGCCGTTCCATTGGAGGTCAAATTCAATTCGTGAAGATCCTTGGAGGTCAAAATTTCGTCCAAGTACCCCCACTCCTTCAGAAATTAATACACCGTCTCGGTACTTCCACGCCTTTGGGTCTCGGCCTAGTTGCCAGCCATTCATGCTAGTAGGTCCTTCGTATAAAATTCGAAAGCCTGGAGATAAAAATGCGAGAGATTGCAAAACTCCTCTTGGTGCAGATAGTTGTTCATTGAACCAAGTAGAAAAATGAACATTCTGAGTGTCTAGGCCAATGAGATTACCTAGCACTTCGTCACCGTTGTGAAAGCGAATGTGCACGGTTGGTTCGTTGTTTCTCTTGACTGGGCTTGCTCCTTCAAAGCGAATCCAAGCTAGATTATCCGGCATAAAATCTATTGGTTTGCTCAAATCTGAGTGTCCCCATCTTATACCTTGTTGCAAGCTCACTTGCTGTAATTCCCCATGCAACATTGATCCGTCCATAAACCTAATTAGACTTTCCTCGCTATCTGAATGACAGAGCCTTTCGCCAAGGCATAGAAAAACAGTTAACACTGTAATTCTTATGGCTTTGCTTTTGAGCTGACTATTTTTATCGCTCATAGATAGGGAGGAACCGATAATTTAAGGCGATTGAAAGTAATGAAGCTGAAGTGCTAAAAGTGGTGCCAAATTGTCCGCTCCAACTGCCATCTTCATTTTGGCTTTGTTTGAGTTTAGTGATATTTTTTCTATTCCATTTGTTCCACTCCTCCGGTGAGGCATGAAAAAAAGCCTGTGCTCCATAGTAAAGATAGTACTGACGGTAGCTCGAACTCTCAGGAGCCTTTCGGAGGTAATTAAATGCTTTATTAAATGTTGCGCTGTCTTTTTCTTTTGCTAGTGCGAACACTAAAGTTGCGATAGCTGTTCGCGCAGCATTTGGGCCACGGTTTGAAGTGTATCCAAATCCTCCTTCAGGAGTTTGGCAAGACTTGAAGTATTTTAAGCCTTTTTGGATGGCTGTTTCAGGTACGGATAGTCCAGCGTTGCGCGCAGCAAACAACGCTACCATTTGCGCTCCGCTGACGGTGGTATCAGCGTCGGTGCTTTCAGGTGAATAACGCCAACCCCCTCTAGGGTTTTTTTTCTGTGAAGTGATTATAAGGCTAATTGCTTTTTCTAACGAAGGGCCGAGACGATCGTCTTCTACGGCCCCATATGCCTCTGCTAGAGCAAGAGTAGCGAAGCCGTGATTGTACATAGTGGTGCCAATATAGCCTGTGGTCTTGTTTTGGCGGCTCATTATAAAGTTCAGGCCGAGTTTAATATTGCTACTATGTGGCCCATGATTTGGATCATCTCCATGCGCCAGCATTGAAGCTAATGCTAAACCAACCACTCCTGGAGATGTTCCGTAAGGATTATCTTTAAACCCCCCAGAGGCTAGTTGTGATTTTGCAAGAAACTGAAGCCCCTTGACATACATTCGTTCAATTTCCTTTGGGAGGGCATCCGTACTTTCTTCAAATAATTTTTGTGCCTGAACTGTGGACGTAAATGCTAAATAAACTAGGAATATCAAAATCAGGGGGACTGCTTTCATGGAAGTTTACCTTCCTCGATGACTTCTACGGCTCTGAAGTATCCCTCTAAAGCATCACGAAATTCTTCAGGCAACTTAGCAGAATTACCACTGCCCTTGCTGATAGTTCGATTAGAATCTTTTTTTCCGGCTGAGTCACCGTTCAACCCAGTAGCTGTTCGGTTAGTTGTGCCACCAGCCTGACTGCCGCCGGCGGTTTGTCCCTGTTGCATACCTTGCCCCATTTGCTGTTTCATAGCCATCATAGCCATCATGAAATTCATTTCCTGTTGTGACTTTGATTGGCCTTGCTGGTTTTGATCTCGCTTAATCTCTTCGTTTATAAGGTTTATAACATCAGAAATATGGCGAATAGTTTCAGTCTGTGAAGTTAATGTGGCAGTGTCAGTTTGTGGTTTTTCAAGGAGGTTGTCAGTGATCTCCATCGAGTCGAATGTATCCTGCAATGGGTTTAGCATTGAGGGTTCTGAGTTTTCGAACTGTAGCCGATTGAGCTCTAGCATCGAGTCGGCGTGCATTTCTAAAAGACGTTTAACCCCCTTATCATAAACGTCGCTATCTCTTTTTTGTTCTTCGATGAGCATTGTTTGTTGTTGATGGCGAAGTTCGCTTTCCCGCATACGAAGCATGGAGAATAGTAACTTCATAAGGTTATCCTCTTTTTTTTCACCACCGCCTTGGCCTGCACCTTGACTATCACCCTCAGACTCCTGTTTTGGAGGTTCAAGTTTTTTTGCCCAACCCTCAAACTTACCAGCCCAATCTCCCAGATTACGGATGGCTAACATCGAGATATTAGAGTCAATTTGGCTTTCAATTTCACTGAGCGATTCACCGGTTTTTTCTGTTTCCATTTCTCGACTCACCTCACCATATTGACCTTTAGCAGTCCGTTCATAAAAACGGCTTATTTCTCCTTGTAACTCTACGGCCTTTTCCTGCGTGCGGCCTTGTGATTTAGTGAAACGGTCGTTCGCTCTACTGTACCTTGATGGCAAGTCTTTTGGCGTCAATCCAATTGTTTCTTGAATGATATCTTTAATTTTCTTGCGAAGTGAAAGTTCTTCTTTGCTTAGCTTACGCAGCCGTTGGGCAAGAGTTAGAGCTTGAAGGTTGTCGAGATCTTTATTTACTTTTTCCTGTAAGTCGGCCAATTCCTCCAGTGCTTCCTCTTCATCCTCAAGAGCCTCGGCAAGCTTCTCTTTTTTCTTGTCCGATTGCCCTTCTTGCGAGGCTTGACCTAGTTTTGATTGAGCGGCTTTCATTTGCTGATCCGCAAGTTCATCCATTGATTTAAGGTTTTGGGCCCAGTCCCGTAGGGTTTGTTCATCAAATGCAGGATTTTTCATGGCTTCCATCAGTGCATTTGCACCTTCTTTAACTAGGTCTTTTAAATCATCCGCGTTGTCGCTTTGTTCATCTGCAGTATTTTTAATTTTATCATTTGTTTCAGCTTCAGATAGTTTCTCATTATCTGAGTTGGCTAATTCTCGCGTGTCTTCTGCTATGTTTTCCTCAGCCCTTGAGACTTCTTCAAGATTTTGTAGGACTTCTTCAAGCTTCTGACGAACAATTTCAGCGTGATCTTCTATACCAAGGATGTGAAGTTGAATAGGAGAAGTCCGGCTTTGCTCGCGTCCAGGTAAATAGTCCGTAGCCCAGACCGTCAGCTCGACAGTTGTGTCTCGGTTAATACCCAACACGGCTGGGCTAAAAAAGAATTCGGGCGACATCTCTTTCTCCTGTGTTCCGTTGCCAGAAACAGTTAGGGAGTCGACCGTTTTTAAAGCGGTTTCTTCCGCTTGCCCAAGTGCTCTCCACGCGATGCCGGCAGCCTTAATGCCATAATCGTCATTAACGGATGCTTTAAGTTCTAGAACTTCAGTTTCTAGTATAGCCATACTGCGGCCTTGCGAAGTAAGATCTGGCCGAGGAGGAGTATCATCAATGGGCTCTACGCTTAATTGCCAAGCGGCGGCTTGTGTGAGGTTATGTTCGTCAAGCCAAGTAAATGCAAAATTTGAAGTATCGGTTACTTTATGTTCATTGGTAGAGAACGATTCGTGGTCAATTGTCATAGGAGCGGCTAAATCATCAATAGTTACTTGGGCTTGTTTAAGTTTACGAGATACACGACCACGAAATTCTATTTTACTGTCGCGGAGCACGGGTAAGAACCCAGCTTGAACTGTTTCGTTTTGAGGTGGATATTTGAGATAGTCTGGAAGCTTAACTTCTACAAGCAACTCGCGCATTGCAGGTCTCTGAAGAGGCCTAATTTTTATGGCTTCTTTTGCGTCTCCGACCGTAACAGTGAGATTACCATCTTCAACTTGTCCGGGCACCTTGAAATTAATATTTCCATTTTTAATTGAGCCAGTTTGCGGTTTGTTGTTGCGGAATTGTGCGAAGGCGGTTTCTGGTTTCCAAAATGAACGATATTCGATTGAGCCGTTTACATCAAATGGCTCTCCCTTAGCAACGATTCGTTGGCTTGGAAATCCATCTAGTCGAACAAGAGTGTGCCTGGAAATGTCTGCCCCGGGCAGCCCCCAGCGGCGAAGCGAGTTGAGCCCAGCCTCAGGGATTATTATCCATCCGGCAACTGCAAGAATAATGAGTGCGATAGCAATGGTAGCTCTGTGGCGTGCTGGGCGAGGGTTTATAGTTTGCTTGAAGTCAAGTTTGAGAGCTTCCTCAGCAACTTGTCCGATAGCAGCTCGATAGAGAGCTGGTGAAAATACGGAAGGACGCTTTTCTTCGTTTGCCAGTTCGACTATTCCAAGCAGCCGATCTCCAAGCAGGCGATAACGGCGCTGCACTAATCTAGCTATATCTCGAGTGTCTCTTTTGTTGAGAATCCAACGATATGACCACCAAAATACTGCACCGATGGTAATAGCTAATCCACTGGCCAAGAGGCTAAGCCTAAGCCACCCCGGACTGTCCCAAAGGCGATCTGAAAAGAACAAAATCAAATATGATCCAATCAATCCAGCTGCGGCAATGCATACTGCCATAATAGATTCAACTCGCCAAAGGCGATGCTCTACCAGAATGAATTGTTTCTGCAAATCTTCAGGGAAATCATCTTGCGATATTTTTTCTTTTGGACTCATTCCATACTATGTGCGCCGCGGAGAAGTGTAGTCTTCAACGAGATGTACGCAAGCCGCGCTTGTTTAACTTCGAACCTATGTGTCATTGCTGAATCTCTGATTCGAGCCATTGGCGTAATTTTTTCCGGGCTGAACTTGGCCGAAGAAGCCACGCATCATCATGATTACGGAAACCAGTTTCAGCAAATGTGAACTGCTTTTCCTTGGATGTGGCGTTGAGCATTCTCTTTGTTGCAGCGAGATTTAGTTTAGATTCAGTAATCTCATGGCAGATAAATTGCTGACGGGTTCCTAATCGCTCAAGACGCTCAAGTGCGGCCTTTCGTTCTGATTGAGGGTAAGGCCAAGGAGCGATACCGTCATAATGGCTGTAAGCTATGAAAGCTCGCCAAAGTTTGGCGATCTGATCATTTTTTAAGCCCAGGTAATTGCAAGCTATAGCCCCTCTTGAAAATCCACATAGAATAACTTTTTTCGGATCCCCTCCGTATTTATTACATATCCAAGGGATGGCTTTAAGGCAGTAATCGATTGTTGGTTTTATTGTTCTGTTTTTACTATCGCCCCACCAGGTTAATGATATTTTACTTCCGGAGGCATTTAAATAAGGCAGGCAGACCCATATGAAACCTTGCCCAGCTGAAATACCGTATCCCATTTTACTGCCTTCAGGGCGACCAGAACTGATATCTCCGTTAGCCCCACTATATTTATTGCCGGCATATTCGACTAACAGCGGATAACTTTTGTCTGGTTGCCAGTCATTGGGTAAATATACAACATGATAAACAGAGGTTTGCTCATAACTTGGGAGTATTTGCTTGATCCGTTTACCAGCGACTACTGGGCCTGATTCAATTTTAGGAATAACTAAGTCTGGTTTGATTTTGTTAAAATCAGGCGCCTCTGAATATCCTGAATATTTAGAAAACAAAAAAATTGCTAGACTTAGTGTCGGTTTAATTTGTTTAAAAATCACGAGCGGGGAATGATGCCTTCCTAATATTAGGATAAAAGGAGATTTTTTTGAGTAAAAATACCGGTTGCAATCATATTTGGTTATGATAGTTTCCCGCGCCCGCTTCACGGATATGGAGCGTTATAACCATTAAACTAAAGATAATATGTCACAACATCCCAGTCTCAAAACCGGAGGAGGCACCTCGGCCAAGCGCACGGTTCTTAAGCGATACGAGCGGGTAGAATTGTTACGTAAGCGTGGTGAATTCAAAGAAGGCGGCCGCATCACTGGTCTGAAAAAGACAAAGCCGGAGGAATAGTTCGCCGGTTTATTGCCCTTTTTAATTTTCAAACCACCGCCATTTTTTTCAAGCGGTGATGATTCGTTTACAAAAATTTCTATCAGAATCCGGGGTTACTTCACGCCGGCAAGGCGAGAAACTGATCGTTTCCGGAAAAATTACAGTTGATGGCCAAGTTGTCCGACTACTCGGGACAAAAGTGGATCCAGCAAAAAACCAAGTAGCTATTAACGGCAAACTAATTCGTGCCAAGGCTAAGAGATTCTTAGCATTAAATAAGCCACCTAAAATACTTTGTACCCGTCATGATACTCATAAAAGGCCTACGGTATTTGATCTTTTGCCCCATAATTTTGGGCATTTATTTACTGTTGGCCGGCTCGATTCTGACAGTGAGGGCCTAATTTTACTCACTAACGACGGTGAGTTTTGTCAGACTGTATCCCATCCGCGGAACGGCATGCCTAAAACTTATCATGTTACTCTCGCTAAACGGGTTGATTCTGGTGAACTTGAACGGCTGAAGGATGGACTTAATGACGATGGGGATTTGCTCAAGGCAAAACATGCCAAACTCCTTCATGCCAACAACACCCGTAGCCAAGTGGAGCTCGTATTAAAAGAAGGAAAGAATCGTGAAATCCGACGCATGTTCAAGGTTTTAGGCTATAGAGTTTTGTGCCTTAGACGTATTGCGGTCGGACCAGTTAAGTTAGGTGAGCTTCCCATAGGTAAATGGCGAGTCTTGAGTCAGCCAGAAATTACTTCATGTCTTCGGTTGGCGGATAAATAACAGGATGTTGTTCGCAGGAATTGACACGGGTTACTGTAAGTTTCACACTTGTGCCTCAATGAATTTGTATAGCCGTTTGCGTTTAATCGCACTGATATCGTTGATACCCCTCGCAGATATATCAGCGAAAAATATAGTTAGTGAAATTAACCCTGCAAAAGCAGGGACAGTATCGGCAGATCGTGTAAATGTAAGAGCTCGCGCTAGCTTGATTGGAGAAAGGGTGACCCAGCTTAGAAAAGGCGACTCGGTAAAGGTTTTGGCTAAAGTAAAAGTAAATCCTTCTAAAGAAGGAGAGCCGTTGGAGTGGCTTAAAATTGCCATGCCTCCCGGGGGACAAACTTGGGTATATATGGCTTTTGTAAAAGACGGCAAGATCACAGCTAACAGACTTAATGTTCGAGCTGGCGGCAGTGAGCAATTTGGCATTGTAGGGCGTTTGGCTAAGGGTGATTTTGTAAAAGAAAAGCGTATTTCGGGTGACTGGATTGAGGTAGAGCATCCAGATGGGGCATATGCATTTGTATCGGCAAAGTACATCAAAATTGGTGATGACATACTAAGCAAAGAAAAACCAACTGAGTCTGAAGAGAATATTCCAGAGAACCTCTTCAGTCAGGAGGTGCAATCTATTGAGGTTAAGGAATCAAGTGATTCTTCGAAAGGCTCAACAGAAAAGAAAGTTAGTCTGGATAATACGCCTGAAATAAAAAAAGAGAGTAAGAAAAGTAGTAGTGATACTGAAATTGTTCAGGACGAATTAGAAGTTCAGGATAAGGCTTCTGATCTTGAGACTGATGTAAGTGATCTTGAGAAAAAAACCGATTTAGTGAATTTGCCTGATATGCCTGAACCCGAATTAGTTGTGGTTGAGGATGGCCCCGATGCAGATAACAAAAAGAATCCAATTGGGAATCCTGAAGACGTGGAAGAACCAAAGCCGGAAGTTGTTCCCATTGCCAAGAAAAAAGAACTTCCTGTGCCTCCGCCTAGAATTGTTACTCGCCAAGGTAAAATTAAGAGGCGTTTTTTTCGAAGCCCAAAAGCTCCAAGCCGTTATGAGTTAGTGAATGAAAATGGTCGTACTTTAAATTATCTTTTCTCATCAGAAAGCGGTCCGTTAAAAGTGGCTGATGATGAGGATGCCCCGATTACTTTTGAACGATTAATGAACATGCTTCGAAACCGTAAAGTTGTATTGACGGGTGTTGAGGCTTTAGATCCTCGATGGCCCACATTGCCATTACTTGATGTTCGCACCTTAAAGACAGTCCCATAATGTCTTTGGGTAATCTAATAGATGGGAGGGCGATAGCCAAAGAAGTACACGCTGAGACGAACTCCCGTGTAGTCGCCTTAAAAGCTGGAGGAGTTGTTCCTAGCCTTATATTTATTCGAGTAGGGGAGGACCCTGCGTCCAGAGTTTATGTAGGAATGAAAGAGCGTAGCGCGATGAAACTTGGAATTCGATCGGAGACAGTTGTACTACCAAATGAAACCGCTGAGGCTGAGTTACTTGATTTAGTAAAGCAATTTAATGATGACGATAGTGTCCATGGCATTCTAGTTCAGGCTCCTTTACCATCGCATATCGACGAAACAAAAGTATTTTCTATGGTATCGCCGGCAAAGGATATTGATGGATTCCACCCAGTTAATGCAGGGAAGTTGATGTTAGGAGAGAAAGGGGGATTTGTGCCTTGTACACCGGGAGGGGTTCATGAGTTGCTTATTCGCTCTAGTGTTTCAGTTGAAGGATCAGAAGTTGTTATACTTGGCCGAGGGAATATTGTTGGCAAGCCGATGGCTGCGATCCTTTGCCAAAAGAAAGTTCATTCAAATGCTACCGTGACAATCTGTCATTCTCGAACTCGGAATATAGCGCGTTACTGTCGCTCAGCAGATATTATCATTGCAGCAATTGGAGTGCCTGAGTTCGTCAAAGCAGACATGGTTCGGCCAGGAGCGACGATTATTGATGTAGGAGTTAATCGAGTGGAAGATCCTTCTCATGAAAAAGGTTATCGACTCTTAGGAGATGTTGACTTTAAGGGGGTACAACCTGTTGCTGGTAAAATCACACCTAACCCCGGCGGCGTTGGCCCTATGACTATCGCCATGCTAATGCGCAATACAGTCCTTGCGGCAGAACAACAAGCCGTCAATTTTAAAAAATAATTTAAATGCAAGTATCTAGAATCCTCCCCGATCTTCAATGTTCTGTTTTGTGCGAAGATGTACGCCAAGAGATAACAGGTAATTTCATTGCACTAGGAATAATTGGCGCAATCCGAGTCCCCAAGGTTCCAATTGTTGCGGGTAAACTATGCGTCTTCACGCGATGGGTAGCTGGGGTTGGAGAGTTTCACGAAAACATTCAACTTATTGGCTCTGATCAAGAAACCGTAATACGAAAGTGCGAAACAAAGTTTGCTCTGCGAGATCCGTCACATTGTGCGACCAATGTAGCTGTCTTTGCAGGAACAAAGTTTGAAACGTCCGGTACTTATACTATTGAAGTAGTCGTAGATGATGTCATGAAACTGCGCTACCCTATTCCCGTTGTTGTTGTGGAACCTCAACAGAAAGCTAGTTCACAGGGGGCGTCGCCCGAAGAGGACCCTGAAGCACCAAAAGAGAATATATAAATATTTTTTTGGCGGAGAGAGTCAAAGGTCTAGGCAATAATCTCTTGAACAACATTCCCATGCACATCTGTTAGGCGATAATCCCGACCGCCGTGTGTAAATGTAAGTCTTTCGTGGTCCAGCCCAAGTAAGTGAAGAATTGTTGCTTGGAGATCATGAATATGTACTGGGCGTTCGGCTATGTGAAAGCCCAGCTCGTCGGTAGAGCCCAAAGTAATACCACCTTTTATCCCACCTCCAGCAAGCCAAAGACTAAAAGCTTGAGGGTGATGATCCCTGCCCTGAGATCTATTGAGAGTAGGATTACTTTCAACCATTGGTGTTCGACCAAATTCCCCCCCCCAGATTATAAGAGTATCCTCGAGTAGTCCGCGTTGCTTTAGATCGAGTATTAGGGCGGCACTTGCCTGATCCGTAGAGCGAGAATTATTGATTACATTACCTGCAACATTAGAGTGAGCATCCCAACCTGAGTGGTATATGTTTACACAACGTACCCCTCTTTCAATCATGCGCCGAGCGAGTATGCATGCTCTTGCAAAAGAGGGTTTATTTGGGTTAGCGCCATAAAGGGTAAGTGTTTCTTGGCTTTCGCTTCTCAGATCCATTAATTCAGGTGCGCTGGCTTGAAGTCTGAAAGCCATTTCGTAGCTTTCTATGCGAGTTGATATGTCCGGATTATTTTCTAGTGTTAGCCGTTGGCTATTAAGTTCACGAATTAAGTTCAAAGAATCTCTTTGTAGTATTTTGTCTGCCCCAGCTGGAGGGGTGACGTTTAAGATAGGATCTCCCGAGTTTCTGAATCGTACTCCAGTATGTTTCCCTGGCATGAATCCGGCAGACCATAGAGCTGATCCTCCACTAATACCCCCTCCGGTAGAAAGAACTACAAAAGCCGGAAGATTGTCCGTTTCAACACCAAGGCCGTAGCTAAGCCAAGAGCCTAGGCATGGCCTTCCTGGTTGAGAGAAGCCAGTATTAAAAAAAATTTGACCCGGAGCGTGATTGAACTGCTCAGTATGCATGGAGCGTATTATGGCAATATCATCCACTACCTTAGCTAGATGCGGTAATTTATCTGAAAGTTCTGCCCCACACTGGCCATGACGTTCAAATGGGAATTGGGGGCCGAGAACTGCCGCATTGCGCTGAATAAAAGCGTAGCGTTGGTCCCCGATTACTGATGATGGTAAAGGCTTTCCTTCAAGTTTTTTTAAGTGTGGCTTATTATCAAATAATTCTAACTGACTTGGGGCGCCAGCTTGAAAAAGGTGAATCACTCTTTTTGCTTTTGGAGCAAAATGAGTCCTGGTGTGGGCTCGCCCAAGTGAATTGGTTAACAATCCGGCCAAGGCAATTTTCCCAACTCCATACCCGCATTCTTGAAAGAAGTGACGACGAGTTATTGATTTACCATCAGTTGCGGGTGATGAATTCATGAGTGTTAAGTATTACTCTTGCAAGTGCTGTCCAAGAAGCTTGTTTTATTACATCTCCTTTTGAGGCCCCGGCAAATTTAGATGCTTCAGATTTGTTATTGCTAAATCGACCATATGTTTTTTTATAGAAACTGAGCATTGCTTTTTGCTCCATAGGACTAGGTCGGCGAGTGAGGCAGCGCTGAAAGAGTGTATCTATAATAAAAGCATTTTCATTATTTTGCTGTGCGGCCCATCTTCCGAGTGTCCGACTTGCATCTAGGAAAAAGCTGTCGTTCAATAAAGTAAGGGCTTGAAGTGGAGTATTCGAAATTTCTCGGCGAGCAATGCAGGTCTCGTGGCTGGGGGCATCAAAAGTATTGTGCATTGCGAAAGGCATAGACCTTTTACGGTATGTGTATAGACTTCGCCTGTATTGGTCTGCTACAGAACTAGTTTGCCAGCTTCCGCCACCGTATATGCCCTCTCCAATACTTTTATTTTGAGGTGGAAACACACTTTGGCCACCGACTTTTTGATTAAGCAAATTGCTTACTTTTAAGACTGAATCACGAATTTGTTCGGCGCTCAATCGAAAGCTTGATTGCGAGTTCTGCCGATAGGTAGAACTCGAAACTATAAGGCGAAGAATTTTTTTCCTAGACCAACCTTGGCGGATAAATTCAATTGCTAGCCAGTCTAGAAGCTCTGGATGTGTTGGAGAAGCCCCGGTGTAGCCAAAGTCATCCGTAGTGCGCACGATTCCTTCGCCAAATAATGCAGACCAAAATCTGTTTACTACTACTCTTGAAGTAAGAGGATTGTTTGGGTTTATTAGCCAATAAGCAAAGCCAAGTCTGTTGCGAGGCATGTCTTTTTCTAAAGGAGGAAGAAAAGGTAAAACTTTGGGTTTTACTACTTCGCGCGGAGATAGAAATTCGCCTCGATGGTGGCGATGGGTTAAGCGCAAATGTGCTTCAGGCCTTTCTTGCATTACAAGGGTAGTAGGAGAGGGGGGTGTTTTTTTCTGTAATTTTGCAATTTTTGCTAGGGCTACCTCAGTGTTCTTGGAAGTATTAATATAGTAAAGTCGAAGCTTATTACGTGCTTTTTGATCGAGATCCTCTTCTTTTTGGACAAGAAGTTTTTCAATGTCACCCGGCAATTCTTTTGCTTTCGGTTTAATCTTTTGGCTAGTTACAGATAATCGAAATCTGCCAAGACTTGCTGAGTAATGGCGGCTAAAATCAAGCTGAAGTTTGATTGTTTTAGTTTTTAGAGGTTCAGATAATTGCCATACAGCTTGGCTATGCTTTCCTTCACGTCCGCTGGTTGACCACCCAGTTTGTAAGTCTCCATCTGCAGCCGCCATCGCGCTAGGCTTACTACTTCCTATCCACTGCTTAGCATAATTTTCGGAGCCAGAAGTAATTTCTATCGGCTTTCCATCTGAGGTAAGTGAAATTTCACTCAAGAAGAAGTCTCCTTTTGGTCCTTCATAATAAGCCCGGCCAGGGCCTCCCTTAGGTAGTCTTTCATCTGGTAGGGCTTCAAGACGAATTGAAGTGATATTTTTTGGCAGGTTTGTAAACTCAAACTTGTAAACATCGTGTTTACTAGTATCGCCTCGAGCAAAAATTGAGCCATCTTCGAGTAACTCTAGCCAGCCGATGCTCGTTTTCATCTTGCTGGGGATTATGTTGATCCATGAAACTGCATTAGTTTTTTGAGTCTTTATCCAAGTATCGTACTTTGCTTTATCTATGGGGAGTTTAAGGAGTTGTGTTACGATTCTACTTTCATTTGATTGCTGCTGAGCCTTTTGTTCTGGGGTTATTAGTGATAATTCAGGCTCGGAACTGTTGTTTAGAAACGCCATCATTTCGTAATATGAGCGATGTGGCACTGGATCAAATTTGTGAGTATGACATTGTGCGCATCCAAGTGTTAGTCCGAGCCAAGTTGTGGCTGTTGTGTTAACTCGATCAACCATGGCATAAAAACGAAACTCTAAAGGATCAATTCCGCCCTCTTCATTGACCATCGTATTTCTGTGAAAGCCTGTAGCAATACGTTGACTTTGTGTTGCTTTTGGTAACATGTCGCCAGCGATTTGTTCGACGGTAAACTGATCAAATGGAAGGTCATTATTGATAGCGTTGATTACCCAGTTTCGCCAAGGCCATATGGATCGTGGTCGGTCTTTCTCATATCCGTTTGTATCTGCGTATCGAGCCAAATCCAGCCAAGGTAATGCCCAATGTTCGCCAAATTCTGGTCGATCCAGCAGTCGGTCCACCAATCTTTCATAGGCGTTTGGCTTTGTGTCTTCCACGAACAATCGTATTTCCTCAGGAGTTGGAGGAAGCCCTATTATGTCTAAGGAAAGCCTTCGAATTAATTTAAAACGATTGGCTTTTGGAGTAGGAGCTTGTCCGTTCGCTTCGAGGTGGACCAGTGTGAAATAGTCTATTTCGTTCCTAGCCCATTCGGGTTGATTAATCTTGGGTAAAGAAACGGTCTTCGGGGTTAAAAAGGCCCAATGATCCGTATATTTAGCCCCAGCTTGAACCCACTCACTTAATAATTGTTTCTGAGCTTCTGATAAAGGTTTCTTCGCCGATGGCGGGGGCATTATATCATTAGGATTTTTGTGATTAATTCGTTCAACTAATTTAACGAACGAAGCTTCTTCAGTGGGTATATCCAGTCGTAGATCGGCCTCCCTTGTTTTTTTGTCTGGCCCATGACATTTAAAACAATGCCCGGCTAAAATCGGGCGGATGTCACGTTGAAAGTCTGGTATGGCACAAGCCGTGATTTCAATTATAAAAAATGTGATTAGCCAAGGGGTTTTTAAAATTGCACGGCCGACAATCATTTGAGGGTTTTATGCAATGATATCCTTCACCACTTTGCCGTACACATCAGTAAGTCGATAGTCTCGACCACTGTAGCGATAAGTAAGTTTTTCATGATCGAGCCCCATCTGATTAAGGATGGTCGCATGAAGATCATGGACATGAACGCGGTTTTCTATAGCAGAGCAGCCAAATATGTCTGTAGCCCCGTAACTATAGCCGGGTTTGACTCCCCCTCCTGCCATCCACATCGTAAATCCATAGTGATCATGGTCGCGTCCATTTTTTCCTTCAGAAGTTGGAGCACGACCAAATTCCCCGCCCCAGACAACAAGCGTTTCATCTAATAAGCCGCGGGTTTTCAGATCTTTAAGAAGTGCGGAGATACCTTGGTCACAGGCTTTTGCTAAACGGGCGTGGCCTCCTTTGATATCGCCGTGCCCAGTGTCCCAAGCGATATCGTACCCATCTATAGAGTGAGAAAGCTGAACAGTCCTAACTCCCCGCTCGATCAGGCGCCGAGCAATCAGGCAGCCCTTTGCATATTCGCTGTCGCCATAGAGATCTTTTGTCGTCTTGCTTTCTTTTGAAACATCAAAAACGTCTGGCACACTGAACTGCATCCGGAAGGCCATCTCCATCGCTTCAATGCCAGCTTCAATCTGTGCATCTTTTTCACGTCGTGCTAAAAATTCACTATTAAGTTTAGTGAGAAGATCTGCTTGTTTTCGTTGTTCGTTGCGATTCAGATTTGCATTCTTTAGATCAGCAATAACAGCGTCTGGCTTCATGCTGTTTATATTAACGTACGAACCTGCATAGGCCCCTGGCAAGAAAGAGTTACCCCAGTTGGCGAGTTTGCCCCTAGGTTGTGCTCTTGGTGACATTGCAACGAATCCGGGAAGGTTGTCACTATCACTGCCAAGTCCGTAGGCCAGCCAAGAACCAAGACTGGGTCGGTTCGGCTGTATGTGGCCAAGGTTCATCATCATGATGGCGCCGGCGTGTTCCGGAATGTCCGTATGCATTGAGTGAATGAAGCATATATCATCGACCATCTTGCCTACTTCCGGGAAAATATCACTGACCCACTTTCCAGTCTGGCCATATTGCTTAAAGCCAAAAGGCGATGGCATTAAGCCGTTCTTCGTATTTCTAAGCGTCTTCCGGTCGACCAAGCTAGGGCGTTTTCCTGCATGTTCTTTGAGGGCCGGTTTGTGGTCGAATGTGTCCACCTGTGAGGGTCCTCCAGGCATGAATAATTGAATAATTCGTTTCGCTTTAGGTGCGAAGTGGGGAACTTTAGGTGCTAGAGGCGAGGAAGAGCCATGCAATGATGAAGAAAAGCCGGTTTTTTCACCTATTAATCCTGCTAAGCCGATGGTTCCAAATCCTGCTCCCAGTTGCTTAAGCATCTCACGGCGTGTTTTGGGTGCTCGCATCAATCGTCGTACGGCGAGTTCGTGATTGGAAAATTTCATAAGACAGTGTTTGTACGGATATAATTAGCTAATTTTAGCTTATGGCCAATTATTTTTTATTTAAATTTGCTAATTATTTTTCGTTAAGAGGAAATAAAAAAATACCCAATAAATCTCAAAAATCTAATCAGTGTTGTAATCGCTTATCGAGATAGTGGGCAAGGTCCGGAAGGTCATACCACAGTAGCGCGTTTGGAATAATATGATCAACCATATTGCTTCGAAGCGGTTTTGCGACCACGTCTTTTACCCAACTATTCACAGGAGATTCTTCAAGCTCTACTTTCGATATGCTTTTATTCAATGCCGCGGCATGAAGTGCCACCGGAGCGGCAGCTTGCAGGCCAATAAGCTTAATATTATTTGTAGCTTTAAAATTATCGATATAATCAATTACTGAGAGCAAATCGCTAACACGCTGTCCAAGTAAAGGTCGTCCTATATGAGTGGCAACATTAGCAATCCGATGAGCATGGCTTTGGTATTTCTGATTGCTTCCCTGATCTTTTGTCTCGCCGAATCCACGCAGATCAACAGTCAAAACTGCCGTATTTTTTTTGATTAATGTTTGAACTGCGCCAGATTTAACTACGTGTTTCATTCCGAGGCTATTTGCAATTATGACTATATCTAGTTTTATGCCGTCATGATCTAATGGCTGGAAAAATAGTGCAGGTACAGGCATGCCATCGGGCTGCTCAAAAACAAATTCATCGACCTGCGCCCATTTTGTGAGTGTTCGATTTTTCATTTGAACATTCGTTATACCTTGTGACTCTGCAAGGCCGATCAACTCGCGGACTTTGCTCAAAGTTTTTTGGTTATTATTTTCCCAAAACTTTTTTCTTTTCTCGTTTAGTTTCTTGGCTAGTTGCAAGTTGATATCGACAACGTCTTTTTCATTATGAAATTCTTTAAAAATTTGCCCGCTACTCGTAACTTGTAATTCAGCATCTGTGAACAATTGAATGTTCCTTGGTTCGATTATAGAAAATGGGTCATTGTAGAGCCATTGCAGCATCCAGCGTGTGGCTTCTTGGCGATGACCAATATGCATGCCGTGTTTCGCATCGCATTCAAAGTAGGAAAAACGTTTGTGATGACCCAACATCGAGAATGCCGCTACTGCATCGAGGATCGTTTCTCGAGTTGAGTTGATTTCAAAAAAATCTCTAGTTGCAGCGAGGATGTTGGTTGGGCGAGGAAGCCGCATCAATGTATAGTCAATATGATCTATTCCGTGCAGTCCCTCAGATGCCAAGTGTTGACATCCGTCAGCCGGGCCGCTTTGGCCCAAAAATTTATCTGTTCGCTGCATTGTGTAACACGATGGTGCAGCAGGTCCTATACGGTCATCTAGTGCCATTAAGAATGTGGTTTGTGTTCCTCCACCGCTTGTCCCTGTCATGCCTATCGCTTTTGATTTATCAACTTCAGGCCGAGATAGTAGGTAGTCGATCGACCTAATTCCGTCCCAAGCTGAGTACCAAACAACACTACGGCCCACTAGCTGTGAACCATGGTTTAGTAGTGTGTGTGTAGTCGTTCCGTAGCGCCGAGCTTTGGGTTGCTGCGTCCTTTCTCCCTGAGATATTGGATCATAGCTAAGAACGACAAAACCGTTTTGCGCAAGTAAAGCGCAGGCGGTTTGATAAGCTTTATATGCTTTTCCATTTGCAGAGTGTCCACAGGCAAATAGTACCCCTGGCCAAGGGCCGGACCCTTTTGATGGCAGGTATAAAAGCGCGGTGACGTGATGGTTGGGGAGACTTTCGAAAAGCACCTTTTCCACTCGGTAACTTTTCCCGTTTAAACTTCCAGTAACTTGGGCATTAAGTGGTGTTTTTTCTGGAAAAATTCCGATAGTTTTGCGGAATTTTTTGTTTAGGTCGATTAGGTGTTGCCGAAGGTCTTCGGGGGACTTTAGGGCTTTGGACAATCGCTTTGCTCTTTTTTGGTCAAGCCAATGACTCTCAGTAATGAGAGTATTCCAGAGTGTCTGCTTTTGGTTTCCCTTCAGTACTTGAAGATTTAAGGGCTTTTCTTTCTGCCCAATTGCTTGGCCAGAACAAAAGCAGAGCATAATTAATGCTAATAGCCTTAAATTCATGTGTGGAAGATGATTGCTTAAAACCGAAGAGGGGTCACGACTTCAAGTTGTTTTTCGTATACCTCATTTAAGCGTCCTGTTTTTTTATTCGCAGTTCATAAATTCTATCTAGTTGTTTAGTACTTTTCTTTTTATCTCTCAAATCGATTTTTTCAAGGGATTTGATATTGAATTGCCGGTCGCTTCTGGTGCTATCAAATTAACGTTGCCGGCCGGGCAACCAAATTACTTTGTTTGGCTAGTCTAATGGTATTTCCACATTTTTATTACAACTTGGGTAGGGAATATTCATTGCGTTTTTTAAAGAAATTTAATGATAATTATTCTTAATTAATATTTTCATCAGTAGCTGCTCCCTTTTTAAAAATGAAAAAAGGCTTGTAAGGGATAGTTTTTCCAGTAGTTTGCTCCCCCCCAAATAGGGAATGAGAGGTACAAATGTCTAGAGTTTGTGAATTAACAGGGACTGCGCCCGTTACAGGGAGTCGTATCCGACGTAGCGGTAAGGCCAAGAAAAAGGGCGGTATTGGTATGCATGTGACAAAGGTTGTGAAACGTCGTTTCCTTCCGAACTTGCAGCGCGTTAAGGCGGTAGTAGACGGTGAAGTGAAATACATCCGCGTCACAGCCAAGGCTATAAAGAAAGGGCTTGTGACTAAGCCGCTAAAAAGGAACTGGAAAAAGCCTGAAGCCTGAAGCCTGGCACTTATCTTAGAATTTTGTAGGGACTCTTATAGAGTCCCTTTTTTTTGTTCTACCAACTTGTTTGTTAATTTGCGATGCGATAGAGGTGAGACTTCGTTCGGAGAATGAATGTCTGTTTGTGAACTGCTGGAGAAGCCATAAATCCATCATCTAGTTTGTTAATGGCTAGCACATGATATTCTGGTTTTGCTGCGACCACTGTAGTTTTGCCTTCTTCGCTAAAGAAGAAAATGCGCTTTCCATCCGTGACGGGAGAAGCGGAATAGTTGCCGCCTATGCGCTCACTCCATAAAACTTTGCCAGACTTTGCTTCTACGCATGAGGCTACTCCGCCGTCGGCAATCATGTAAATGTGCTCCTTTATCAACAAGATAGAAGGCTTGTTACCAACGCTTCGCTTCAGTCTCCATTTAATATGTGTTTTAGCAGCTTCTCCCCTTGCTCCTGGATCGACCGCAAGTAGTTGTCCCTTGGCAAAACCAGTAGGATAAAAAACCAACCCTTGTCCGTAAACAGGGCGTGTGCTTGCTGAATGTTGGGCCCTCTCCGTGATTCGCCAGATTTCCCTTCCACTGAGTGGGTCGTATGAATAGCAAGCCATTGCTCCAATGCTAATTAATTGTGTAATGCCTCCATGTTTGATGATATGCGGCGTAGAGTACCCCTTTCGTACATCTCCATCACGAAAAGGTTTGCCGTCAGCTCCGAGATCCTGGAAATCAACGCTTCTATTCGTCTTCCAGATTGTTTTGCCTGTCCGTTTATCGAGAGCAGCAACATACTGAAAATCTGCGCCATCAAAAGTTAGTATTAAAAGATTTTTGTAAAGAATTGGAGATGAGCCCGAGCCTCGAAAGTGATCACATACAAAATCATCTCGGGTCCAAAGCACTTTTTTCGTTTTGGTATTTAGGCAGGCAGTTCCAGCAGATCCCCAAGTAAGATACACATAGCTGCCTTCAATAATAGGCGTTGGAGAGGCGTATGTGTTAAATTTATGAGCGTACTGTGGCTTGTCAACGTGAAACAACTGCTTTGTAAAACCGAGTTTTCCGCTCTTTGCATCTATAGAAATTACTGAAAGTTCATGACCTTTTTCGTCAGCGTTAGTTAGCCACAAAGTATCACCAGAAACCACCGGAGAAGACCAAGCTCGGCCAGGTAAAGCTATTTTCCAGTCTATATTTTTTGATTCGTTCCATTCGGCTGGCAATTTGCCTCCATTTGGAATGAACCCTGTTCCGAGTGGGCCACGAAATTGGGACCAATCAGCCTGCACAGTCATTAACTTAGCAAAGACTAATCCAATATAAACTATGCGTTTAATCTTTCCAAAAGACCAAACAGCTATATTGGATATTAACATGAAATACTTATAATGCATTTTATTATTTCTTATTAAAAATTTTTATTACTCACGCATGCTAATTCGAGACTCGCAAGTAAAAACAAAAGTTAATTCTTTTTAAGAAGTTGCCATATGAGGACGAATGCAGGAGCAAAATCCTTTGGGGATGCTGCAATCCAATCGTCAATTTGACTTATTGAAAACCAGCCGCCATCAGAGATTTCTTCAGGGTCTAGCTGAAATGGACCTTCATGAAATAATTTATAAACCCACACAAACTCCTGACCAGTCTCCACGCAGGCATCAATCTTAAACAAGCGCTCTGGAGGTTGTTTAAGTTTAAGGCCCAATTCCTCCCTAGGTTCACGAAGAATACAACTGTCGTAATCCTCTCCAGAATCAAGATGTCCAGAGGCTGATGAGTCCCAAGTATCTGGAAAGCAGTCTTTTTTGATAGAGCGTTTTTGTAGAAAGAGTTCCCCTATCGAATTGTATACTAATAAATGAATTGCACGATGCCTCAAGCCCATCCGATGAACTTCGCTGCGTGTTTGCTGCCCAATAACTTCATCACACTCGTTTACAACATCAAAAATTTCTTCAGTCATCTTGTTTTGTTTGATGTAGATATTTAGTCATTTCAATAAATTGTTCTAGGGATACTTTTTCTCCTCGAATTTTTTCGTCTAGTCTGAGCTTCTCAAAAATTGCTAAAACTTCTTCTTTAGGCCAGTCGTGCTTGAGTAGTTTCATAAGTTTTTTTCGTCTTTCAGAAAAGCCTCGTTTAATGATTCTTTTAAAGACGACAGTTTCTTCAATTGTAAGCAATTGCCTATCTCGCCTAATTAATTGAATGCAGCAGGAATCAACATTTGGTTCAGGGAAAAAACAACCGCGCGGAATTTCAAACGATTGACCAGTTAAGTAATGAAGCCGGATTAGAAGAGAGAGGACCCCGTATTGCTTTGTGCCTGGCTCTGACATGAGGCGGCGGGCAACTTCAAGTTGAAGTGTCACAACCATTGCGCTTGGGCGATGTTCTCCCCATGCCAAATCTATCATGAGAGGAGAAGCAATGGAGTAGGGTAAGTTTGCAACCAGTTTGTAATTAGACCAGTTGAGTTCTGATCTTCGAATTAGTTGAAGCGCATCCGCATGCTGAAGTTGAAAATTATTAAAATTTTCAAATTTCTTTTTTAATACATTGATTAATCTCCGGTCTTTCTCGATAGCGGTCACATGCCCTGCTGCTTTAAGTAGAGGCTCTGTCAAAGGGCCAAGGCCGGGCCCGATTTCAAGTATTTTGTCATTAGGCTCAATTTGGGCTAGATCCACTATCTTTTGCAATTGATGTTGATCGTGCAAAAAATTTTGTCCCAGCGATTTAGTGAGTTGTATGTCTTTCTCATGAAGAATGCTTCTGATTTCGGAGAGTTTCATTGGAAAGCATCTTTCCGTATAAATATGCATTGGGCTTTATCCCTAATGACACTATATGAATCGTTTTTCATTAAAAAATTAGCCTTAATTTGTTCATAAGAGGGATACTTGCCCTCGGTCAAAAGACAAAAGGTATTTAGCGGAGAGTGTAAGGCGACTTTGCCGCACATAGTCGTATAGGTTTTTAAAACTAAAGATGATACGATCATATATTAAGCTTCGGCAAAATTTTTCCAGAGATGAGCGCTCATTTTGATGCCACGTTTAAATACCTCTAAATCAATTTTTTCGTTTGGGGAATGGAGATTGTCATCAGGCAGAGCGAGCCCGAGCAGATAAGTGTCAACTTTTAGGATTTGGGCAAAGTGTTCGACGATAGGAATCGATCCCCCCTCTCTCAATAACACAGGCTCATGACCAAATGCAGACTTGAGAGATTTAAGTGCGGCTTTGGCTAATCCTCCTTTTGGCGAAACGATGTAGGGATCTGCTACGTGACCAAGCTCTACTTTGATTTTCATTGTTTCAGGGCAAAGCTTCTTAATATGCTGCGCTACTATTCGAAGGATTTTAGCGGCGTTCTGATTTGGAACCAAGCGCATGGTTATCTTTGCACTAGCGTAACTTGGAACAATCGTTTTACTTCCTTCTCCCTGGTATCCACTCGTGAGTCCATTAATTTCAAATGTTGGACGAGCAGCACGATGTTCGTTCGGAGTAAATCCTTTTTCACCAAAAAGTGATTTAACACCCAGCAGCTTTTTGAAGTTCCTTTCGTTGAATGGGATTCGGGCCATTTGTTTTCTTTCGTAGGCGCTAAGTTTAATAACATCATTATAGAAACCAGGAACCGTAATGCGTCCGTTTTTGTCTATCATTTTTGCAAGGAGCTTACTCAATGCAATTGCTGGGTTTTCGATTGCCCCCCCGTAAATGCCGGAATGTAAATCTCGATTCGGGCCTTCGATTCGGACCTCAAGAGCGGCTACTCCACGAAGTGCATATGTTAGTGCCGGGTGCTTGAGGTCTGGCATACCTGTATCTGAGACGACAACCCCTTCACATTTTAATTCGCGCTTATTCTTTTTGAGAAAGCTTACTAATGCTTCGCCCCCAACTTCTTCCTCACCTTCAATCAGAAAAGTTAAATCACATGGCAATTCTGTATTTGTCTTCAGATAAGCTTCAACTGCTTTGAGATGTGCGAAGTGCTGCCCTTTATTATCGCTAGCTCCACGTGCGAAAAGATTGCCCTTACGAACCTCTGGAGCAAAAGGCGATGATGTCCATAGTTCAAGTGGTTCGGGTGGTTGAACATCGTAGTGTCCGTAAACGAGAAAGTGAGGCTTGCTTCCATTGGTTTTTTGTTTGGTTGTTAGTGTAACAATCGGGTGCCCCGAGGTTTTGTGTACTTTAGTTTTTAGTCCGATCGATCTTCCGTGACTTGCTAGCCATTGAGCACAGTTTGTCATATCAATCTTGTGCTTGCTTTGGGCAGAGACACTTGGGAAACGGAGGTACTCAATTAGTTCTTCTACGAATTTTTGATTGTTAGTTTCTAGGTAGTCCGAGATCTGTTTCATTAAACTTTAGTTTTCTTTTTAGCCTTTTTTGAAAAACTAGGGCTAGTAGTTTGATTAAATTGGAGCTGGTAGCCTTGTATTTTTAAGTCCAATTTACTAACGGGCTTCAATTTAGTTCGAGACAAGCAGTTGGCCAAGCGAGAACCGGTTTAGACTTTTTTCATGACAGGGATTGAAACTTACTGCACGTTTGGGGCGTAGTATTAAAGCCTAGTCTAATTTTGACTGCCTTTTGCTGAGATAAATGAAAAAACTACTTTTTAGTAGCCTAATAGCTTTTTCTTTAATGCAGGCTATTTTTGCGGCCCCGGCGCTGCAGGATCTGTTGCCTGCTGAAACTGTCTTTTTAGCCGCGTTCCCTGATTATGCTTCAGCAGATAGGAATTTAAAATCTGGAGTAATAGGTGGGCTTTGGAATAGCGCCGAGATGAAATCATTTCGGGTAAAAATAGAAAAGGGGTTTGAGGATGATATATTAGGCAATATCAAAGAGAGGTTCGGGCTCGAAATTAAAGAATTTGAAGAGATCGCAAATGGCCCCGTGGCGTTTGCAATAGTGCAAGGAAAGAGCCCCGAGGCAGAGCCAGGATTTCTAGTATTAATCGATGCAGGAAAAAAAACTTTTACTTTAAGTCGGACAATTTCTCGACTTGAAAGGAATTGGAAAAAGAATGGTCGCAAGGTTAGCCGGACTTCAGTAGGGGGGAAAAAATTTATTTCATTGATTGGATCTAGTGGGAAACAGGTGCTTCATTTGGGCAGGGAAAAGGGATTGTTTTTAGCAGGAAATGACAAGGACATACTTGAAGATCTGATAGAAAGAAATAGCGGTAAGGGAATGGGTTCGCTTTCTACTAATCCCACATTCGCATCCGACAAAGCCATGGTGCTTGAAGGTGCCGATTTGTTTGTTTGGGTTGATTTTAGTCAAGTCCTCCCTCAGATAATTAGCAACGCGCCGAATGGCGCTGATTTGGGGTTGAACATTCAGGATATTTTAAACTCTTTAGGTCTTGATGGCTTTAAATCCATGGCGGCTGTTTTTAAAGAGCAAAATGATGGTGCTCATTTTGATTTTTTTATTGGTTTACCGGAACAAAAAAGAACAGGGTTTCTTGGGTTATTGGAGATGAAGCGGATAGATAGCGCTCCCACTGAATTCGTGCCAACTAACACCCAATCTTTTCAACGTTGGAGAATAGATATTGCAGCTACTTGGAGGAATCTTGAAAAACTACTAAATGATATGGCTCCAGATATTGGAAGTATGGTAGAATTTACAGTTAATTTGTTAGGTAAGGATAAAGATCAAGACTTTAACTTTAAAAAAAGTTTTTTCAATAATCTTGGTGACGATATGATTCTTTATCAATTGGAAGGTGAGATAATAAATCAAGATACTTCAGGGGTTAGCCCCCTTTTAGGATTAGTTAGTAGTCCTAATCCCAATGAGTTAATCAAGGCGATTGGAGCAATCCCTGGAATTCTTCCCCCTCCTCTAAACGAAGCAACAATGTTGCCGCGAAGATTAGGGGACCACTCGATTTACAGTTTTGATTTTGTTTTGGATCCTGATGCTGAAGTTGATTCGAGATCAGAAATTCTTTTTGCGGCTAAAGATGGTTATCTCGTTTGGTCAACTAATTCTAAGTTGCTTCAGTTGCACTTAGATGGTTCAGCGATTGGTTCTTTGAGTGCTCGCACGGGTTTGGTTAAAGCTGCGGAACAAGTTGGCGGAACAAAATCGGGATTATTTGGTTATTTAGATGGTAAGTCATCGATTCAACATATCGCGAGATGGATAAGTGAAACCGGAATACTCGAAGAAGTTTTTAATGGATTTATGGATGATATCGGCGAATTAAGTGCCAGTGATTGGATTGATTGTTCATTGCTTCCTTCGGGTAAAGAAATGGGTAACATTTTTGATTTTGCTGTTTTTGGTATAGAGCGGAAACAGCAAGGAATTATTCTAAAATCTTTTTCTCCTACTCCTACTTCGAGTAAGCGCCCTTAAAAGCATCAATTTTTTTTAGTGCGGCTTGAAGTGTTTTTGGATCTGCCTTCAAAGTTTTAGTCCGTAGTTTATCCAACTTTCTAGCATAAGCATTGCCAGGCTTTGCCGCCACGCCCATCAGGATGATCGCGGCCTCGCAAGATCGAGGGGTCCCATCAAATATGGCATTTGATAAGGATGTGTAAATTTCATCCGCGTGTCCCCAGACATTTTGTAATGCAATAAGAATCTCTTTTTCATTTTTGTGTCCCAGTTGAATGCGGGATTTTAAATCAGTCCAAAGCTCATGTTCCGCTGGAAACAATCGTGAAAGGATATTGAGGCCGGCTAAGCGAAGTTCATAGCGATCACTAACAGCCAGTTGAATTACAGATGGCGCTGCTTTTATACCCATTGTTGAGAGGGCAGCAATGGCTGCGTTTGCTTCATTACTTCCTGTTTTGATTTCGATTATTTTTACTAGTTCAGGTGCAGCGGCTACAGCATCTTGCTTCATGTTTCTCAGA
>SHAK01000013.1 GCA_004213515.1 Limisphaerales bacterium
TTTATCTCCTCCTATATCATGATTTTTGTAAAATGCCATGTGAAGGTGGTCAATCCCAGCTATTTCGACCATTTTCATTGCCTCTTTTGCATCTTTTTCCCTAAACATAGAGAGTAAGTCATTCATTGTTTTACGGACTTGTCCTTTTTGATCATTACTCATCTCCGACAAAGGGATTCCTGGTAATCCCGCTTTTTTACCAGTTAATTTAACAGTTTTGCTGCCTTGTTCCTGTCGGCTTTCACCCAATAGAGCCATTTTTTGTTGTTTACCATCCAACATGGAAAAGACTTTGTTGGCCTGTTTGGCCTGATACCAGTATACATTATCTGGATGCGCCGCAGTCTCGTTAAAGCTGCGTGCTGCATGGCCGTAAAATATGGGCCCACCAAAAGCCTCCCCATTGACGGAATCACCATCACAACGACGAGTGCAGTGCCTACCTGTTAATACAAACTCAAACTTGCCTGTTTTAGGCTTACCAAAAAGTGCTACTGATGTGCTTTCGAATCCCTCACCTTCAGAGTCGTGCAATACTTGTCCAAGTACAGTCTCAGCATACTCTTCACTGTGCAGCTTCAAGAAAATCTCTTTGATTAAAGCCTGCTGATCTTTATTGAAAACTTCACCAATGCTTTTTTTGGTAATTTGCCAGTTATTGTCGACCTTTTCACGCAAAGGGTGCTCGAAAGGAAAAATCACCACTTTTTTTTGTTCTTCATTTAAGCTTGTATATAGCTGAGAAACTAATGTTTCAGAACTGGTGTTTTCTTTAGCTGGCAATACATTTGAAGTATTTGTAAGTGCAACTGAACCTATGGCTGCATTTTTTACAAAACTTCTACGATTCATTGACTTTGAGCACAATAAATAAGGTTCCTTTTTCATATAAAAATCTTTCTATTTATATAATTGACGGAAATTAGAGTAACAATAAACCAATCCAAAACTTCAGGAAAACATTTTTTCAAATATAAACACTAAAAATCGGGCAAACCAATTAATAATTTTCAGATTCATAAAGTTAGTAACGTCTTAATGACCCATGTTCAACAGTTTTGATAATGCTAAAATCTGACGCTTGGCCAAGTGCCCTGCCGATGGCACTATTGGCTTTCTCGTTTATGGATAACGTACGCATTGGCATTATTGGCATGGGCAATATGGGACAATTCCATGCCAAAGATATAATTGAAGGAAAAGTTGCTCGTGGAAAGCTAGCTGCAGTCGGAAGCACATCTCCTAGCAAACTTGCTGAGTTCGAAAAGAAAGGCATTAAAGTTTACGGAAGTGGAGAGGAAATGATCACCAGCGGAAACATTGACGCGCTCCTTATTGCAACTCCTCACTATCAACACACATCATTGGGAATAGCAGCGCTAGAAGCCGGCCTTCACATCATGGTTGAAAAACCTATTTCCGCACACAAAGCTGATGCTGAAAAACTTATTGCAAAAGCTAAAGCACATCCAGATCAAGTGTTTGCAGGAATGTTTCAACTTAGAGTTGAGCCTCGATATCAGAAAATTCGAGAAATAGTTCAGAATGGTCAACTAGGTGATCTAATGAGAGTACTATGGATTATGACTGATTGGTTTCGATCTGAGATTTATTTTCAAAGCGGAGGATGGCGAGCCACGTGGAAAGGTGAAGGAGGTGGAGTACTACTTAATCAATGTCTCCATCAACTTGATGCTATGCAATGGATAACTGGAATGCCCAACAGAGTTAGCAGCCATGTCGGCATAGGTAAATGGCACGACATAGAAGTTGAAGACGATGTCACTTGTTATATGGATTTTCCAAACGGGGCTACTGGAGCATTTATTACTTCCAGTGGCGAAACCCCTGGAAGTAATCGGCTTGAAATTGCTGGCACTAAGGGCAGATTAATTTTGGAAAATGACAAACTTTTATTAACCCGTAATGCAGTCCCTTCTGACGAATGGTGCAAGACATCAAAGATCGGTTTTCAACAACCGGAAACTACCGAAGAGGAAATCCCTATTCCTGGATCCGAATCGCCTCATGCAAAGTTGATGACTAATTTTGTCAATGCCATCATAGATGGTGAAGCCCTCATTGCACCTGGTTCTGAAGGAATCGGATCAGTCGAATTAGCTAATGTAATGGTATACTCTGGCCTTATTGAAAAAGCCATAGATCTACCTTTGGATGGGGCTGCTTGGGAAGCAAAACTCAATGATTTAATTGTTAATTCAAACCATGAGAAAAAGACAGCTGAGGTTAGTAATGAAGACTTCGCAGCAAGCTTTCGAAAATAATTTAATAGAAAATAAAATATGGAACTAATGGGAATTGCAGACGAGGCCTCCCCCTCGATTGAAGGTCAAATCCGAGCCACCAAAAAGCTCGGCTGGAAATGGATTGAAGCTCGATTTGCTGAAGTGGATGGATTCGAAAAAGGCCCTGTGCACGATATACCAGATGCAGCCTTTGATGTCTTCGTAAATAAACTTGAGGAAGCCGAAGTTGGCATCTACGCCCTTGGCTCAACCATATGTAACTGGGCAAAGACCATTGAAACTCCTTGGGAAATAACAATAGGGGAAATCAATAGAGCAATCCCTCGAATGAAACGCCTCAAAACAAAGTATGTTCGCATCATGAGTTTCAAACCTAGCGATGACACTGATCAAACTCCAAGCATCGTCTTTGAGCGACTGCGGGAGGTCACCCAACGGTTCCTTGATGAAGGCCTTCAACCAGTGCACGAAAACTGTATGAATCACGGAGGCATGAGCTGGAAACATGGCACTGAGTTATTAGAGAAAGTTCCTGGCCTCAAGTGGGTCTTTGATACCGCCAACCCAATCTTCAACGCAGACCGATCTAAACCTCAACCATGGCCAAAACAAGACCCATGGGAATATTGGCAACATGTCAAAGAGCACACATCACATATCCATATCAAAGATTGCATTTGGATGAAGGAGAAGAATGACGCTGACTACACCTTTCCCGGAGAAGGAGACGGGCGCGTTCGTGATATATTAAAAGATGCAATCGATAGTGGTTATGACGGCGGAATCTCAATTGAACCACATATGGCTGTTGTCTTTCATGATAAAGATAGCGAAGCAAACGAAGAAGATATGTTTAACAATTATGTCGAGTACGGAAGAAGACTCGAAGCTATAATTAAAGAAATAAAGAATAATTAATTAATATAATAAAACCATATGAAGCTTCACAATCCTCTCTCTATTCTTTTGTTGGATTGCATCATTGTACTTGGTAGTACTATCAGCTCTATAAAGGGCTATTCAGATACCCAAGAAAGTTCATATTCGATTCATAAAGCCTTGGAAATGAGACTTCTGGTTTCTGAACCAAACATCAAAGATCCAGTCGCACTAGCTTTTGATCACAACTGCCAACTATACGTTGTAGAGATGCGAGACTATCCCACGGGTGTTCCTAATAGTAATAAAGGCGGAGCGATTAAATTACTTACCGACACCACTGGAGATGGCGAGTATGACAGAATTACTCATTTTGCAAGCAAACTATCCTACCCTACTTCAGTCACACCTTGGAAAGGTGGTGTACTAGTAGCTGCTCCTCCAAATATAATTTACCTAAAAGATACCAATGGAGACGGCGTAAGTGACATCAGAAAAACTCTTGTTAGCGGATTCAAACTTGGAGTGACAGACAGTAATTTCAATAGCCTACGTTGGGGTATTGATAATTGGATCCACGGAGCTAATGGAGGCAACGGGGGGAACATTAGATTCTCTGAACAAAACAAACCATCAACTTCACTTAGAAACCTTGATTTTCGAATTAAACCAAACATCCTACAACTAGAAACTACTAGTCAAACCGGAGGTGGATTTGGACTAATATTCAATGAATGGGGACATAGCTTTACGACATATAATATAGACTATCTTCAACAAAGAATTATAAAACAGAAGTACATAGACAGGGCTAAAGATTTACCATCCTTCGAAGCAACGACGAACATATCGACACATGGAAAAATGGCTCGCATATTTCCAATCGCCGAGGCGGAAACTCGAGTCAATCACCCTGAACAAGCAGGTTATTTTTCCTCTGCTGGCGGCATGGGTTATCTTGGAATTTCCGGTTATCCAGAAGATTTAAGTGGTAGTATTTTTGTATGCGATGTCGTAAGTAACTTGGTACATCGAAACTTACTTCAATCAAAAGGAGGCGCTTATATAGCAAAGCGCTCCCCCACAGAAAAAACATCTGAATTCCTTGCTAGTAGTGACAACTATTTTCGACCAGTAGCTATTGAGCTCGGCCCCGATGGCGCTTTATATTTAGCGGACATGCAGCGAGAAGTAATCGAACATCCTGATTATATTCCCAGCAAATTGAAAAAAAAGATGAGAATCCGTGGAGGAGAGTCACGCGGTCGCATTTACAAAATCACACCTAAATCCAAGACTTCTGAGAACATCACCAAACTTCAACCAGTTAGACTAGATAATATTGAAACCGAATTCGCTAGCCCTAATCAATGGCGGAGATGGACTGCACAAAGATTAATTTATGAAGGCCAAAACTCATCACTTATTCCAAAACTAAGAAAGTTAATTAAACATAACAATCACTTCGTAAGACTTCACGCGTTATGGTCACTCCAAGGACTTGGAGCAATCAAAAGCGACGATATACTTAGAGGCCTCACCGATTCAAATCCTAGGATTCGAGAAAATACTATTCGTATTACTGAAACAATTGGTAAGATCGAAGACCAAAGCATAATCCAAAGACTATTAGATTTAGCAGAAGACACTGATTCAACTGTTCGGTTTCAAATCGCCTTAACCTTAGGTGAAATCAAACCAACAACTTCCGTAAATACAGCATTAGAAAAAATTTACATCAATGGACATAAAGATAAATGGACTCGCAAAGCGGTCCTATCCTCCTTAAGAACAAATGAAGTTTCATTTATAAAAGCGATATCCAAGAAAGTTCCTCCAACATATTTACAGGAATTATTTCAACTTACTGCCAGCCGCATATCAAAGCCAGTGGATTTGGACATTCTAATTAGATCAATACTAAATTCTGATTGGAAAAATGATAAAAAAATAAGTCTTCTAAAATCACTTCGCAAAGGCCTAGCTCGTTCATCAAATCTTAGCTCCTTTAAATCACTTAATGCTAACTCATTGATTTCAGGACCAGACGATCTTGATCTCAATTTAAAAATAGAAATCCATCAATTATTTCTTGTTGCAGGAATCAGTGATTTCTTAAAAAATTCAGAAATTCAGAAAATTTTTAATGAGCCACCTCAATTAGAGGGTTCAAATATTGAAAAAATAAAACAATATATTCGTTTCATTAGCCTCACAGGCAACCCTTCAGTAGTAGCTGAGAAATTGTCATCATTCATAAAATCTACTCATGATAATGATATTCAAATCACTGCCTTAAACGAATTATCAAATATAAAGGACCCTAAACTGCCTAAATCATTAGTCTCATATTGGCCTTATTTTCTTCCATCAGTCCGCCCACAATTGATCAATACTTTTGTATATAATAGTCGTTTTAGGACTCCATTTTTAACTGCTCTTGAATCTAAAGAGATAACACTTGGAGAAGCAAATCTCGATCTTGAACATAGGCGCCAACTGCGAAGATATTCTGGAACTAAAATAGGCAATCGCGCAAAAAAACTTTTCGGTGATGAGGATTATAGTAACCGCAATGCTGAAGTAGATAAATGGCTTCCCTTATTACCAAAAAAAGGTAACGCATCAAAAGGTAGCGAAACATTTAAGGCATTGTGTTCAAATTGCCATCAAAGCCATAAAGAAGGCTATGATCTAGGCCCAGATTTGGAAGGGCTAAATCATAGAAGTATAGAAGACTTAGCTAGTAATATTATTGATCCAAATATGGCCATTAATCCAAAATACGCATCCTACTCAGTTATTACAAATAACGGTGATACATTTGTAGGAATACTCTCAAATCAAAGCGCCAATTCAATTACAATAAGTATGCCCCTTGGCGTATCCAAAAATATTAATCGAAAAGAAATAAAGGAGTTGAAGTCTATAAGATCTTCATTAATGCCTATGGGCCTTGAAAAAACTATGACCCCGTCTAATCTTCGCGATGTAATAGAATATATTCGTCAACCAGCACCTTAATAAGAAAGCTTCAATTCACGCATTATATTCATATACAATAATTAAAAATAAATGGCAGAAGTATTCATTAGTTACGGCTCCGCTGACCGAAAACAAATTCAAGATCTAGTCTCTCGGCTTCGGCAAGCAGGTATAACCGTTTGGATAGATGAAGCTGGCATCGAAGGTGCTGCAATGTGGAGCGAAGAAATTGTCGGCGCCATCGACAATTGTAAGGTGCTTATACTCACAATTTCTCCCAACTCTACCAAATCCAAAAATGTCGTTCGCGAACTTGCATTAGCTAGCGAAGGAGAAAAAACTATTTTGCCGATATTCCTTGAACCAACTGATATCCCAGAATCAATGAAGTACCAGTTGGCTGGCATACAGCGTGTGGAGTACTTTACTGGCAATGAAGAACAAGCCATAGACAGCGTTCTTCGCGCACTCTCCCGCTTGGGCATCTCAACCGAAAAGAAAGAAGTAAGCCAAACGGTAACCACTAAAACCATAGAACCTAAAGGCAAAAGCAAGCCATCCAGCTTCGCTATCGCGGCTGCAGCCGTGATTGCTATAATTTCTTTAATATTTTTTCTTAAACCGAGTAATCAAGAAACAACAAACAAACTAAAGACCTCCACAAAAGAAATATCAGCAAATTCGCAAGAAGAAACTAAGCCATTAGACAAAAATAGGATTGTTATTCTGCCATTCAAAAATATTGGAACCCCCGGAGAGAATGATCATATCGTCGAAGGAATCGTAGATGACTTGAATACCATGCTGACCAATGTAGACGGCTTAAAAGTGATAGGTTCAGCCTCTGCCAAAACATATCGTAACAGCGATAAAACACCCGGCGAGATTGGACAGGAACTCAACGCTGGCACCTTACTTCAAGGTAGTATTCAAAAATCTGGCTCTAAATTAAAAATCAATGTTCGGCTAATTGACACCACTACATCCGAAAACATATGGGGTAACTCTTTAAGTGGAAGCGAATCAGACCGAAGTAAATTCCAACAGAAAATTATCCAATCTATTGTCAATAAAACCAAAGGCACTTTACTTAATCAGAAAGAACTTGGATCTTTAAACATTGGTGACACTAACAACAATGAGGCCTACAGCTTTGTTAAAAGAGGATATGAACTCCTGAATGGATCCTCTAGAAATGAGAATAAAAAGGCGATTGATCTTTTTTTAAAGGCAATTGAATTAGACCCAAATTATAGTGATGCTTATTATGGATTAGCGAAAGGCGAATATGATTTATCTTACTTAAGCCTAAAGAAACCTAAAGACAGCATACCGTTAGCAAAAATGTATTTAAAAAAAGCATTAGAGATAAACCCGAACCACCTTAGGTCCAAAGTTCTCAAAATCATATTAACTTTAAAAGCTGACTGGAATACAAAAAACACTTACAAAAGTATAGAGTCCATCCTTGCCGAGCATAAAAATAATCCACTTGTAGCAGGTGATTTTGGAGATGTATTCATTCATTCCGGCCAAAGTAAAAAAGCAATCGATATTCTAAATCAAAGCCTTATCTTAGATCCGAAAAACTCCTCTATTCATGCAAGATTAGCATTACAATATTTAATATTAGGAAACATCAATCTTGCTGAAAAGCATAATTCTGAAGCTGTGAAATTAAGCCCTAATTATCAAATGGTCCTTCACATTAGATCATTAATCTTGATGAAACAAAATAGATATACTGAAATTGAGAATTTATTAAAAGAGGCAATTCAGAATGATGACAAAAACCCTGTCACTATGATGTCGCTAGGTATTGTTTATTGGCGATCAGGTAAAAAAGAGGAAGCATATAAACTCCTTATTGAATTATTAGACAGAAGAAATTCCGAATATATAAAAGGCGGAATTTTGGCAAGATTTTTCACTGTAATAGACGATAAAGAGAAAGCCTTCAAGTGGTTAAAAATTTCGAGAGAAGAAAAAGACACTGATTTTTTCCATATGTATCACTGGCCAATATTTGATGGAATTCGTAATAACTCTGAATTTATAAAAATTTATAAGGATGCAGGTCTATTTGAATATTTAACTAATAAATAAAACTAAATTTTATGAAACAAAACATAACAAGTCTAATTTGTTTAATAGCGTTCGCATTAACAACAAATGCCCAAACAGATAAATTCTTAGCTGGCGGCATTTCTTTTGAAGGCCCTAAAGGATGGCAATCGCAAAAACCATCATCCTCAATGCGAAAAGCTCAATTTATAATCAAGGATAAAAACGGCACTGCAGAAGTTGTATTCTTCCATTTTGGACCTGGTGCAGCGGGAGGTGTGAAAGCTAACGTGGATCGCTGGCTAGGACAATTCAAGGAACCTATTAATCAAGTAAAAGCAAAAATAAGTGACGAAAAAATTAACGGCACCAAAGTCACTTATGTCACAGCTGAAGGCACATTTATGAAAGGATCCCCCTTTGGAGGTAAAAAGGTTGCGGCTCCTAACAGCGGTCTTCTAGCCGCTATTATCGAAGGTAAACAAGGTGCGGTCTTTATTAAAGCTACAGGTCCCAAAGTAATTACATATTCAGCTAAAAAGACGATGAAACAAATGGTTGAAAAAGCACTGAAAAAATAACTAGAAAAACTTATTTTCTCAAATGCTTATGCAAGCAATCCTTTTACTACATTTCCATGGACATCGGTAAGACGATAGTGACGCCCCTGAAATTTGAATGTCAATTTCTCATGGTCTATACCCAAACAATGTAACATGGTAGCGTGAAGGTCATAAACTGGCACTGGATCCTTTACTATGTTGAAAGAAAAATCATCAGTTGCTCCATAAGTAGTTCCTCCCTTGATTCCTCCTCCAGCCAACCACATACTGAAGCATCTGGGATGATGGTCTCGCCCATATTTATCCATATTCAAGCCTCCTTGCGCATATACAGTTCGGCCAAATTCTCCCCCCCAGATTATTAGTGTTTCATCTAACATTCCTCGTTGCTTTAAATCGTTAATTAAAGCGGCAGATGGCTGATCAATATCACCACATTGTAATGGCATGTCACGAGGAGTGTCACTGTGATGATCCCATCCTCGATGATAAAGTTGAATAAAACGAACTCCTCGTTCAGCCAAACGCCGAGCTAAAAGACAATTTGCAGCAAAAGTACCAGGCGTGCGTGCTCGCTCACCATAAAGTGAAAAAGTGCTATCGGGTTCGGATTTTGTATCCATTAATTCAGGTACCGAAGCTTGCATACGATATGCCATTTCGGCTTGCTGAATTCGAGTGATAATTTCCGGATCACCCAGCCGCTGATAGTGCCTTCTGTTGAGTTCTTGGCCAAGATCAAGCATACGACGTCGACGCATAGAGGATATCCCTTTTGGATTAGCCAAATAGAGAACTGGATCACCAATGGATCTAAACTGAACACCTTGATGTTCTGATGGCAAAAATCCACTACCCCATAATCTAGCATAAAGTGCCTGTGAATTTCGCTTAGCACTCCCTTGCGAAAGCATAACAACAAAAGCCGGTAAATCAGAATTTTCACTTCCTAAACCATAGCTGGCCCATGCCCCTGCGCTTGGCCTCCCTGCCTGCTGAAACCCTGTTTGGAAGAAAGTTACTGCTGGATCATGATTAATTGCCTGAGTCTGCATCGAACGCACAACCGCAATCTCATCCGCAACTTTACCAAGATAAGGAAGAGTTTCCCCTAATTCGATTCCACTTTGACCATGCTGCTTAAACTTGAAAATAGATTTGCAAATTAGCTTATCCTTTTGCCCAGATGTCATGCCAGTCAAACGTTGACCTTGGAAGAAGGAAGGATTAAGTGGTTCACCGTGCCGTTTTGCAACCTCTGGTTTATTATCAAATAACTCAAATTGCGATGGAGCTCCATTTTGAAATAGGTATATCACCCTCTTGGCTTTAGGCGCAAAATTTGGGAAATCAGTCACACCTCTAACTTTGGAATCACTGATTGAAGATAACAAACGAGGATTTAATATTGATGCCAAGGCTGCAGAACCAATACCAGCACTTGTACGTCCGAGAAATTGTCTACGAGTCTCAAAAAGTACTGCATTTTCTTCAGTAGTCATATTAGTTTCGTGTTATCGCTTCATCAGTACAGAACACAGCATTAGCTAATGAAGTAAAAGCAGCTAGATGCGCCAAGTCGAGCGACTTGTCATAAGCTGATTCTCCAACAGTCATTAGATCAGCTGCTGAATTCAGATCGGAACGAAAGTCGATTAACATATCATTTAACAAACCAAGCAATAAGCGATGCTCCTCAGGTTTAGGTTGGCGGCCACAAATCAGTCGGTATAACCGAGAAACTCGAATTGAATTCGTTTTAGATCCACTTAACACACGCTCGGCCAACTTTCGCGATGCTTCAACGAAAGTCGGATCATTCATTAAAACCAATGCTGCCAAAGGAGTATTAGTACTTGGCCGCTTAAGCACGCAAACCTCACGCGAAGGAGCATCAAAAACCTGCATGTTTGGCGGTGGCACCGAACGCTTCCAATAAGTATACATACTTCGACGATAAAGTTTTTCGCCATGATCCTGCTGGAAACGTGGAACATTGGTAAACACTACTTCACCCCAAAGTCCAGGAGGCTGGTAAGGTTTCACACTTTCACCCCCAATATGAGACACCATAAGGCCACTAGAAGACAATGCATGATCTCGAATCATCTCAGCTGACAAACGAAAGCGGGGCCCTCGCGCAAACATCCGATTCATAGGATCCTCCTCAAGCAATTCGTGTGTTACTCGTGACGTTTGTTGATATGTAGCTGACATCACAATCTGCTTATGCATTGCCTTGAGGTTCCAATCCGAAATTATAAATTCAGAAGCCAACCAATCAAGCAAGTCAGGGTGAGTTGGCCATGCACCTTGAGAACCAAAATCTTCCGAAGATTTTACAATGCCGACCCCAAAATGCATTTGCCATAGGCGGTTTACAGTAACTCTAGCTGTCAAAGGATTATCTTTACTTACTAGCCACTGGGCAAATCCAAGACGATTGCGAGGTGTGTTTTCAGGCCACTGGCCAAGGGCAGAAGGCAATCCAACATTCACCTCAACCTTACTAGGCTGATCGTACTGCCCGCGGTTCAACACAAATGTTTTTCGTGGTGGTTTTTTCTCTCCCATTATCATGGTTGTAGGGACTTCCCCTTCAATCTTAGCCATTTTATAACGGACAGCCTCAAGTTGTTTTTCCTTATTTGATTTCTCCGGAAATAATAGTCCAGATTTATCCCAGTAAACCGTTCCATCAAACTGCGTAAAAGCCCAACCCGTTATCTTTTTTCCCGGGTCTAAACCAACTTTTTCAGCTTCAACTTCAAGCCTAACCCATTCTCCCACCTTTGGTATCGGACCAATATTTCTGCGGCTGGAAGTATTTTCCTTACCCCATTCAATCTTACCTTCTCCCCAATAGGCGCGATGCTCCCAACTACTGCCATCATTCCACTGAAGCATGATTTGTTTTGGTGGATTATCAGGATCTAAATAAACGTATGAGAATAGCTTTGTATTTTCGTCAATACGAAGACCTTTCTTTGCATTTTGTATAAGATGCTGACCTCTTCCCTGACTAATCCTTCTGTGTGAGCGATTACCACTATAAACCGGATGTTTAGGTTTACTAACAAACTCAAAAACATCCCCCCCACTTCCATTTCCAAGCGCATTTACTCCCTCCGGCAAATAGTCATCAATCCAAACCTTTTCGATCAATTTATGAGAAAGCGATGAAGCATCAATTTCAGTTTTCAACTGCTTTTCATTAACGCGAAGACTAACCAATTGTTCATACTGCAATGTTGATGGAGCCTTTAGAAAAGGTTGGTCTGCTTGCTTATCAGAGTTGCCTACATGTGCACGCTCCGGCACATTATTAAATAATGCATAAAACTGATAAAATTCTTCCTGAGAAATTGGATCATACTTGTGGTCATGACAGCGGGCACAGCCGAAAGTCAACCCAAGAAAGACCGCCGAAGTTGTTTCGACTCTATCAACTACGGTTTCCACTCGATATTCCTCATCAATCACACCCCCTTCACTTTGTATAGAGTGATTACGATTGAAACCAGTTGCTACTTTCTGACCAAGTTTTGGTTCTGGCAAAAGGTCGCCGGCTAATTGTTCAATAACAAATTGATCGAATGAAATATTCTTATTAAAAGCTTCAATAACCCAATCCCGCCATGGCCACATCACACGCCTACGGTCGAGGCTATACCCATGCGAATCAGCATAGCGAGCAGCATCAAGCCAATTGAGCGCCATCCTTTCTCCATAACGCGGAGACGCCAATAATTGGTCGACTACTTTCTCGTAAGCACGAGGTGAAGAATCTGAAATAAATGAATCTATTTCTGCAAGAGATGGCGACAACCCAGTTAGATCAAAACTTACACGCCTCAAAAGGGTTTCCTTTTCCTCTCGTGAAGAGGGCTGCAATCCAACTGATCTAAGCTTAGCTAAAACAAATTTGTCAATGGCACCTTTTGGCCATATTGAATCCTCAATAATCGGTAACGGAGGGCGCTTAGGCAGAATAAATGACCAATGTTTTTGCCACTGAGCACCTTGCTCAATCCAATGTTTCAATTTTTCAATCTCAGCTGAAGACAAAGCTTTTACCGAACCCTCAGGAGGCATCCTTTCAGAGGCATTCGGATTAGTAATGCGCAAAAACAATTCGCTTAAATCTGGGTTGCCAGGATTAACTATTTTAGAAATGAAAATTTTAGTATCTAATCGTAAATCGGCCTTGCGATTAGCTGCATCGGGGCCATGGCACTCAAAACAATTATCTGAAAGAATTGATCGCACATCGCGATTAAACTCCAATTTTTCATCGGAAAAAACGGATGAAGAATTGAAAAGAAAAATAAAAAAGAAAAAGTATTTTCGAAAACGAAAACAAAAAACAAAGGAAAGAAAAATTAAAGGCATAACAACTATCCGTTTAACGATAGAGTTGAGTTTCAAGGCGGTTACTATCATCGCCTAAACTAATTCTTGGAATTGCTTTCAGGGAAAAAAGAAGGCTCACGCTAAAGTCATTTTTCCCACCACGATGATCACGCAATCGAAATCGAAGTGCTGAGGTTACACTCGAAAAATCTCTATATAGACTATAACTCTGTTCCTCCATTGTACCATCGCTCGCCTCAAACTGATGTATCATCCGAAAACCCCACTCTTCATTGAATCGATAGTACAAACGACTGTAGAGCAAATTATTCCCCCAACGCCAATCCTGCCCCAAGGAATTTTCAAAAAAAGGATCATATGGATAACGAACTTTCAATTCATCCTGTGTCCAATCACGCAAATAGCGATGCCCTAGAGTTAGACTCCATTTATTATTTGGCAATAATGAGATTGTGTGATTGGACTCATTTAGCAATCTATTATTAGGATCGTAACGCAACTCCGACCCCAAAAGAAGCCACGAACGAGGCTTAACTTCCAGATCAGAGTATACATCGTTGAATCGGGCCTCATACAAATCGTTATCTAGTCGCCAATCAGTAAAAAGCTCCCAATTTAAAACATCATCTACCAAACCAAAACGCTTAGTCTGAAGCCTATTCCTAACTCCAATACGAATAACATTACTAGAGTCAATAGTATCAATTGAATTATAATCAGGGAAATCTATTGGCCGCAAACGAAGCGAATGAAGCTCACGATCAAACTGCGGTAGCTCCCATGGCCGCTTGTTTGGTTCAGGAACAAACAAATAATTAGCCATCGGTTGCACCACATGCCTCAACCCATTAACATCCAAGAGTGATAATTTGGCATCTGGTAAAGTGCTCGAAGCCTTGAATGAAAACTCAACACCAGTATTAAAAACTGATCGATTCAGATCATTCATTTGAACAAAACCTGAATTATCACTCGATCGAGATCCATAATGCGTAAACCTTAATCCTGCATGAGGAACAACATTTAACCACCCAGAATAATTCTTCGGCAATAATAACTGCTGATGAGTGTCTCCTCGAAAAGCTTCGTAACCATTCAAATCTAAATGATCAGAACTAGGGCTAAATTTAAAATAACCAAAAGAGGCTTCACTTTCATAAAATATTGGCGAATCTCCAAGACGTTGACGCAACCCTGTAACCCTCAACTCTGGCAGCCTCTCAATTGTCTGATAAAACTCATCCACCTGAGGTTGAGCTAAAAGGCTAACGCTGAAATTTTGCCAATGTTTAGCAATCTCAACATGAGATTCTGGCTGTGGATCTCGGCGAAAGTCACTCTCGAAAAAGTCTCTATTCATGAAACGGTCACTCTGATCTTGTAACAACAGCTTAGCTGTAAAATTAGTTTCAATATTTACAGAGTGATAAAGACTTAATCTATGGCGATCAGTACGATCAGTAAATTCAGTACTAGCTGACCGGCTCCCAGCTCCAGACTGAGGATCGCGATCATTCAAAATGTAAACTGATGCATCACCTTGACCCAAAAAGCCAAGATCATAATCAACATCCAGCCCCCCAGCAAAACCTCGTAGAGATCTATAATCTAAATGAGCTGCCCCGTTTAAACGATCACTCAAATTCCAATTATAAGACCCCTCAAGAAACATTCCATACCGACTACGATAACCAGGAGTAAGGCTCCAATGGTTTGGAGGTTGATCAAGTCTTCGCCTGTAATATGGAAAATAAAAAATCGGCACATTACCGGCATAAAAAGTTGCACCTTTAGCCTCCAAATATTTACCAGGACTAATACTTAAACTCCTAGTACGCAATTTAATCCAAGGATCAGGTCGGTCATCGGATGTAATTATAACCTGCTCGGCTGAATACTCATTCTTATTTTCATCTCCTTTTATATTAATTCCCTCTACAAAAAAAGGAGCCTGACCGGCACGGAAATTATCCGTCTGCATGGATTTTGTTTGAAAGTTGTAATAAAGCCTATCCGATCTAAATACTCTATCCTCATTCTGCAAAGTTACATTGCCTTCAGCAAAAACCTCACCAGTTGATTGATCTAATTGACCCTTATCCGCAATAACAAATACACTCTCACCCCGCTCCTTAAAAGTGATACGAAAGCGATCACTTAAAACAACCTTTCCCTTGTTAATATCATAATCAAAATCTCCAGGCTCAAGAGATTCAATCTCCCACACTGAATCGCCCTTATTATCAAGTTCAACAGAGAACACATTGCTTGAATGAGCAATCCAAAAAAACAGAAATAAAGCAATCCAACGAAGATACATCTAATAGCTGTTAGTAAAACAGAGGCACCTCATGCTGCCAAGCCGGAGTTACTATATAAAAGACAAAATATTTAAAGTTTATAAGCTCAATGATTTGACAAACAGCAGATGCTAAGTCGAAAATATTTTTTTATAAAAACTCTTTCCTTAAAATTTCTTTAACTATGAAGCTCTTAAGCTCTAAATCTGGTTTTACACTAATTGAATTGCTGGTTGTCATTGCAATAATAGCAATACTCGCAGGCATGCTATTGCCAGCATTGGCTAAAGCAAAATCGAAAGGTCAGGGAATTGCCTGTCTCAATAATTGCCGACAGTTGATGCAAGCATGGCAGCTGTATTCCGGTGATTTTGACGAACGCGTATGCAACAACTTTGGAGTTAGCGAAACCCTTAACTCCATATCAACAAAAAAATTCGACAACTGGGTTAACAACGTCATGACATGGGGATCCGGAAATAGCATCGCGGACCAGAGTGTTACGAATCGCGACTGGGTGAAAAATGGTGTTCTAGCTCGATATACCGCTTCAGCATTCAATATATATCGCTGTCCAGCAGATCAATACCTAAGCCTTAACCAAAAGCGTGCAGGATTTGGTCAAAGAATTCGAAGTAACGTAATGAATGCATTCTTTGGCAGATTTAATTCTGCAAACCTGAGCGACCCAACAAGGTTTGGTCGCAATGCTCTCTTACAGCAGTATAAACAGTTCATGAAAACGACCGATGTTCCAAATCCAAGTAACACATGGGTTACTCTTGATGAACATCCAGACAGTATTAATGATGGTTATTTTATAAATAATCCAAATAGTTCGCAATGGGGTGATACTCCTGGGTCAAATCACGGAGGGGGATGTTCATTCTCATTCGCTGATGGGCATTCTGAAATAAAAAAATGGCTTAGCTCGACTACTAAAATACCGGTAAAGTACCGATGGGGAACTCGACCACTAGATGTCGATGGGAAAAAAGATTTTCAATGGTGGAAAGAACGAACCGCTTTTGTGTTGTATTAATTAATATTGCAAGGGTTGACACCAGATTTTTGCGAGAATATATTTCCAAATCACTTTGCCTTTATAATGAAAAACTCAAGAGTTAAATCTGGTTTTACCCTAATTGAATTACTTGTTGTAATAGCTATTATAGCAATACTTGCTGGAATGTTATTGCCAGCATTAGGAAAAGCTAAAGAGAAAGCACGTCAAACGGCTTGCTTGAACAACTTGAAGCAATTTGGTCTATCAATGATCTATTATACCGACGATAATGATGACCGGTTACCTCATATGCATGAATGGCTTGTGGGTAGAAACAAGTCCACCCAAAACGTAATCGACGGTAAGAAGCCTAATGGTCAGCGATATCGGAGGGGACAAGATATTACTACTGGCACCCTTTATCCTTATTTAAAAAATCAAGATATCTATCTTTGCCCAACAGATAAGATAGCATTTAAAAGACCGGGGCAATGGAAATTTGATGGGGCCGTAAACAAAGCTTTCAGTTATGCGGTAAGCGGGCCCGCAATGGATGATCGTAACCCACGGGTTTACAATGCAAAATTCTCTAGTTGGGTCGAACCTGATAAATCATTCACTTTTATGGAAGAAGCTCAAGATGCTCCTCTCAACGACGGTCACATGTGGCCGAATACTTGGGATGTTCTGGCCACTCGCCATAAAGGAAAAGGAAACGGTTGGGGAGTTAACGGTCAAGGAGACAGAAAAGAAGTTGCTGGACTCGGAAATATACTAATGGGAGATGCTCGAGTTGAACCATGGACCAAACAAAAATTCCTTAAATTTGGTTATCAAAAAGGAAACAGTCGACTATGGAAACCATACGGCAAAGTTTCTCAACCAAGTCCATAATTAAGCAGCTATCAAAATAACTAATTTTTAGATTAAGCTGACAGTTGACGTAACTGATAATTTAACATTTATTGGGGCTTCTCTTTTTTCTTTTATGAACAAAAAATTCTCTCGCCGCACGGCTATCAAATCTTTCGCCGGCAGCACGGCTGCTGTTGGAATCACACTAAACGCCAAATCACTTGTAGGCGCGACTGAAGAAAAAAAAAGCAAGCTGAAGGGTAATATTCGCCACTCGGTTTGCAAGTGGTGTTACGGAAGCATTGGATTGGAAAAACTTGCCAAGAAAGCGGCCAGCCTCGGAATGGAGTCAGTCGAACTACTTGATCCACCTGATTTTCCGACCATGCGAAAACACAAATTGAGTTGTGCAATTGTCAGCTTCCCTACTGGCACCCTTAAAGACAATAAAACACGTGTGGGTGGCATTGCACGAGCATTCAACCGTATTGAACATCACGACACATTAATTGAGATTTATGAGAAACGCATAAAGGAGGTTTCTAACGCTGGCCTCAAAAACCTAATTTGTTTCTCAGGGAACAGAGCTGGAATGGATGATGAAACCGGTCTAAAAAATTGTTCTATCGGTCTTAAGAAAATTTTATCTATAGCTGAAAAACACAAAGTTAATATCGTCATGGAGTTGCTCAATAGTAAGGTAAATCACAAGGATTATATGTGCGACCATACAAACTGGGGTGTTGAATTATGCAAGACGATTGACTCGGAAAGATTTGGTTTACTTTACGACATCTATCATATGCAGATCATGGAAGGGGATGTTATTAGAACGATTCGAGACCACCATAAGCATCTTTTTCACTACCATACCGGGGGGAATCCAGGAAGAAACGAAATCGACGAAACTCAAGAGCTTTACTATCCCGCCATTATGCGAGCTATCCTAGAAACTGGGTACAAAGGTCATGTCGGCCAAGAATTTATCCCTAAGCGCGCGGACAAACTCGCCTCGCTCGAACAAGGGGTTCGTATTTGCGACGTTTAAAAATGAGCTTCAATATTCCTGAAGCTAAGCGGAACGAGATTACCGCTATGGTCACCCGTTCTGTTCTAGAGACAAACGTCTACGATATTCACACACACCTTTACGATCCAGCATTCGGTGAACTATTACTTTGGGGGATCGATGACCAATTGGTCTATCATTACCTCGTTGCCGAGGCATTCCGTCACTTTGAAATTGATTATAATGATTTCTGGAAATTGCCCAAAGAGAATCAGGCTCAGATGATATGGGACGTGCTATTTATTAATAACTCGCCTCTCTCAGAAGCTTGCCGCGGCGTACTAACTGCACTAAACCGACTAGGCCTTGATACCAACCAACGCGATCTACCAAACATAAGGAAATGGTTTAAAGAACAGGACCCCAGCGAATACATCACACGTTGCATGGAATTAGCTAAGGTCAGCAAAATTTGCATGACCAATTCGCCTTTCGACAAATTGGAGACTTCAAAGTGGGAATCTAGATTTGAACGAGATGATCGCTTTACATCAGCACTTCGCATAGATCCACTTCTTTTGGAATGGCATACTATTATTCCTCAATTAATAGAATCAGGCTATGAAGTACAATCAGATCTCTCAGGAAAAACAATGGAAGAAGTGCAGCGATTCTTACGAAATTGGACCAATCGAATGGATGCGCTTTACGTTATGGTATCTCTGCCCCCAACCTTTGAGTACCCTGCAGATAATCAATGCTCAAAATTGATCGATGAAGCGATTCTTCCATTTTGCCGTGAAAGTGGACTTGCATTTGCTTTAATGATTGGCGTTAAACGCGGAGTAAATACCGAAATGAAATTAGCCGGTGATGGCCTTGGCAAGCCAAGCCTTAATAGCCTCGAAAACCTCTGCTCAAACAATCCTAATAATAAATTTTTATGTACTTTGCTTTCCAGAGAAAGCCAACACGAATTGTGTGTAGTAGCACGAAAATTTCGTAATCTCCATGTCTTTGGCTGCTGGTGGTTTACCAACATTCCAAGTATAATAGAGGATATGACTCGAATGCGACTTGATTTGATAGGAATGAGTTTCACAGTACAGCATTCGGACGCACGAGTACTAGACCAGATTATCTACAAATGGGATCACTCACGCGATATCATCACTAAAGTATTAACAGAAAAATATCTCAATCTGGCTTCAACTGGTTGGGAGCCCAGCAAAAGGGAAATTCAGAGAGACATAGATGGTCTGTTTGGAGAAAAATTTAACCAATTTATTGCAAAATAAACCGGTCAATCTTCTAAGCCCAATTGAGAAGCCCCATATTGACCGAGCGGTATCCAAATACCAGATTCAGAGTCGCTTGAAATGGCATCAAGATTAAACCATAAACACCCCCCCACCCTGCCCTTCCCTGAAAAACCGATTGAAGAAGGTTTAGAAATCTCAAGAAAGTAAATATTACGTTGATTATCAATACCTAAAATTTTTCCACCAACACCTGCCAACTGCTGAATCTCATTCTTTGACTTAACCTCATCAAGCATGGCGTAACTACCCGTCTCATCCAAAGCAAAAGACTGTAAGAATGGTTGGTTTTCGTATTCAACAAAACCTTCATCATCTAAAACTTTAATCCTCTCTGTAAAAGCTAGAAACAATGTACCATCTTTAGTCAAAACATGAGACCTTGGCCAAGAATTGGGTTGTTCAATTGAATCAACCAAATGAACCTGCAGCCCATCGTATGAGATAGCATCAAACCAATCACCGTCCCATTTTCGATCCTCCGTCCAATGTGTCCCATATGTATAAACTAACGCTCCATCGTGAGATATACCAATCAATGAACCCGGAATCGCCAATGCTTCACGCACAACCGGTTCTAATGGATCAGTATAATCAACAACGTGGAGTTCATATCGAGTCACCCAATAACCGCGTGGCTGCGGTTGTGGTTCTGGTTTTTGTTCTTCATCATCAGGAATCTCTTCTTCGGAACCACTGTCGTCATTAGAACCTTTTTGATCAAAGTATTCGCTATGCTGACTACTTAGGTAAACAAGCCCGTTTTTAGTGTGAAAAGATTCACTAAAATTCCATCGATTGATATAATGCCATGACCGTTTATTATTCTCATCTTGTTCATCATTCTCTTTGGTAGAGAGGTTAATATTAGAAGCTAAAACCGGCTTAGCAGGATCATTAACGTCAAAACAAATTAACTGCCCAGCTCCACCTCCATAACCTGGCCACCAAATATCCCTCATTCCATCATCTTCGATTAGGTGATCACTCCAGCCATAATTACGGTTCCCTCCCTTGTTTGACCAAAGCAATTTACCATCACTAGGCCAATTGGCCTTGAATTGATTGTTCCAACCCATTTTTTCATCTATCAAAGACAGTTCACTAATGATTGAAATTTTCGGCAACTTAGACAGATCCAATACCGTCAGAAAAAGGTTCGAAGAATCCTCCTTTTCTTTATTACTCTTTTCCGGAGCGGGTTCATTATTAACAGCTTGATATGCCTTAGTTTGAAGTAAATACAATCTATCATTACGAATTGATGCTCCAGAAAGGTATGCCTTTTTATTTAAAGTAATATCACTCAACGAAGTATCAATATCTGACTTAGAAACCACACGGAGAGAAGGGCCTCGTTGCTCGCCATAATACCAATTAGCTCCTCGGGCTAATTGCAATAGATAATCACCAAAAGGAATTATCTGATCAACAACATAAGACAACTCAAGCTTACCTTTTACCAAAGGGCGATCCCGATCAGCGGCGTCCACTGAAAGTAACTCCTGTCCCGAAATCGACATAATAAAATCTTGATATTCTGTAGCACGACGAGGCTGCATCGAATGTTCAATGACTCCACGTTTTTTTAAAGTCTTCTGACCCAAGTCTATGATCTGCACCTTTTTGGCGTAACCTCCAGCTTCATGGCCCTGATATGGAACAAGTATCAATCCAGCATGTGGAAGAACTGTAAATGCCTTCTCGTCATATTGAGCTTCACTCCATGACCAACTTTCTCCCATCGAAACCTTATCAAATAATTTGGGATTATTAACATCGCTGACGTCAAATAATGAGACAGCCACCCTCCGTTTATTGTCAGTGTCATCTACCCCGATAGAAACCAAACGATCACCCAATGGCTGAATATAAGTCGACCAACCTGGGACCTTTAATTCACCCTTTATTTCCGGCTTCCTAGGATCAGAAAGATCCACAATCCAGAGAGGATCAATCTGTTCGTAAGTCACGATGTAAACTCGATCAGTATCGAACCTAGTAGCAAACAGCCTCTCCCCCTTAGCCAAGCTGAGCTCACCAAGACGATCAGGCTTGGAAGGGGCAGCCAAGCTAAACGTCTCAAGGGTTGTCTCCCATCTAACGCGATTATCCGCTTGATTGCGATTAAGAGTCTCGGAAATCACTGTCAAAGTGTCATCAGCTAATCGCATCTTAAATTTGTCCACTACACGACCAGAAGTACGAATAGTTGCTGCATCTTTCATCGCCCCATCAGCCGCAGAAATATCAATACAGCGTAAATCTGTCTTATAATAGTTCCCTGTGACCGTAGTAGATATGAAGAGAAACTTGTCAGTAGCATATATGTCATTGTTATAACCGGAATAAAAAAGCGAATCTTTAGCAATAGTTCGGACTGGATTGCTTAAATCAAATGAGGATATCATTGTGCCATACTCCCATTGATTGGATAAGCTTCCATCATCTTGAAGAACCTCTTTTTGCCGATAGATTTGAGAAGCAACGTAAAGGGCGGATCCTACTAAACGACTTTCTCTAATGTAACCTCTAACTGGAATAGTACTGACTATAAACGGCGTGTCATCGCTTATATCAACAATAATAGCCTGACTCTCGGCTTGATTGTTCCACCAGTTGCAACCATCACGGGCCAGAAGAACAATATGATCATCCCCGAGCATATACATTTGCTCCCCTGAGGCAGGCATTGACAATGAACCTCGAAGAACCGGATTTGCCTTATCCTCCAAATCTATAATCTGCAAACCTCGAAGGCGGTTAAAGAAATAAAGCTTCTTATTATGAATACTCCATATATCAGATTCCACAACCTCTCGCGACTGGCTATCACCTACATCATCAACTTTATTTGCAGAGTCAAAATCATTTAAGTCCTCACGAATCGGAATCCCTCCATCTTCTATCAGACTTGGATTTTCATTATTGTCTATTTGCTCACTAAACTCAGTAGCACCCTTATAAAATAATGCAGGCAAAACCTCCTTAGCATCGCCCCGAACACGAAGAATCTCATTTAGTTTAGACCGAGTAATACGGAAGACCAATTGACCTCCAGTCCCATCAACTCTCTTGATTGCTCTGGGAGTCCAATTACCACTATCTAATCGAGGACGACCTTCAAGGGTTACCTTCTTAATTCCTATCTGAACATTTACAATGACTACAACTTCATCACCATCAAAATTTATGCTGACTATCTCTGACAACTCAGATGAATCTAAATCCTCTGGAGAGGCCATAGCATTATAAATCGGTAAAATTGATGAAATACTTAACAGAAAACAGAATGTCAAAATTGCCATACAGCGAATCGAAAAATACGAAGTCAAAAAACAAGAATGGTTCATAAAGAACTCTTAGTTAAGAGCCTATACAAATTGAATATACATCTGAGAATTCGTCAATACATTAAATCAAGAGAATTTAGTATGCTTAGCAATAAAGACTTATATATTTCTCACGTCTCTGTGACGCTACTTAGTGATTAATTTGCAAGGGTAATGAGATAATCCTGAATACGGTCTCGTTCACCAAAATTCTGCGCCTTTTGGTAAATTTGATGCAGATTGGAACAAATCCGCAAAAGAATTCTTCTAGGACTTACAGCAGAAAGAAAATCACTTTTAAATCCGAAGCCGCAACCCTTAAGCCGCTCTTCACACTGACTTTGTGAAAGCAAATTACCCATGTTGAATGGATCTACAAAAATATTGAATGTCGAGGATTGAAGTCGAAGTATAAAATGACCAGGCATCGCCACACCCACCAAAGGAAGGCGTAATCTACTAGCAATAAAAATGTATAAAAGACATAAACTAATCGGATTGCCGAGTTTCCGATCTATTACTCGGTTAAGATAACTATTTTGAGGATCGTAGTAATTTGTTTTATCCCCCAGAAAACCTTCCTCATTAAAAAACACACGGTTTATAGCCATCAGTGTTGATGGAAAACTTTGTTGTGGATTACAGTCTTTACTAACTCTTTCGGCATACCCATCTAAAACTTTTTGATAAGATTCTTGGTTAATATGGGGAAAAGTAGTCTTTATTAGTAACCACACTCCCTTTTCAAGGTTAAGATTTTCACCTCCTCGTTTACAAAATGAAATAAAATCAGCATTAGCCGTCTTACGATCCAAAAGAGTTATTAACTTCCAAGAACGCTGCCGCACAAGCCTATCATCACTATCTAAACCGGACCTCAAACAAGATCGGACCTCAATCCCACAATTCAATAAAACCTGACGAATTGCACTAAAGATATCTGGATCTGGATCTGACAACAAACGAACCAAGGCAATCTTATCCTTTTCAGATAGAGAGCCAATATTCAAAAGATTTGCCAACTGATCCTTCATGAATTGTTAAGAGAACAGTTGAACAGTAGCTTTACAGCTGTTCAACTTCATTTTCTTATAATTAAGGGAATTTATTCACATAAAGAGTAGTTTTGTTGGAGAAGTTTTGACCTAGTTCCACAGCTAGTATATCAATCCCTGTCCGCGTGGGTGTTGCTTGGATTAGGCGTTAGCCACAAACCCTTTGTATCGGGCAAAGCAACATGACAATTACAGGTATCATACCAGCCCGATACTCGTCCTCTCGTTTTCCTGGAAAATTGCTAGAGCAGTTAGAGGGCAAGGCAATCCTTCAGCATGTGATAGAAAAATGTCTTCTATCTAAAATACTGAGTGATGTGATCGTTGCTACAGATGATACAAGAATTGCAGATATAGCAAAAAAATGCTGTCGAGTCGAAATGACTCGTCCCGATCATCAAAGCGGTACAGATCGAATTGCAGAAGTAACCGATAGATGCAATTTAGAAGCTGTAGTTAACATTCAGGGAGACGAACCAATGATAGATTCCGATGTAATAGATAAAGTTGCTGATTTAATAAATAAAAACGAAATGTCTACGGCCGCAACCCCAATCAAGCTACCTGAAAACTTGAAAAACCCAAATACAGTTAAAGTAATTATCAATTCATCCAACAAAGCTCTATATTTTTCAAGGTATCCGATTCCATTTTTACGAGACGAAACTGACTGTACTATTACAGAACAATTAATGGCATTCCCTTATTTGAAGCATATAGGTATTTACGGCTACCAGAAGGCAACTCTTTTAAGACTAGTCAATTATCCAATTTCTCCACTTGAAAAGGCCGAAAAGCTAGAACAATTAAGAGCCTTAGAGAACGGGATACCGATCGAAGTAGCAGAAGTGAATCATGATGGTATCGGCATTGATACTCCAGAAGATTTAAAAAAACTTAAAGAACAATTAAAGGCTGAATTGTGAAACATATTTTTGTAACAGGAGGCGTTATTAGTTCCCTTGGCAAAGGCCTAACAGCAGCCGCTATTGGAACACTACTAGAACGCCGTGGCCTTAAGGTAACAATACAAAAGTTTGACCCTTATCTTAATGTCGATCCGGGCACTATGAGTCCATATCAGCATGGTGAGGTTTATGTTCTAGATGACGGAGCAGAAACAGATCTCGATCTTGGACACTATGAAAGATTTACTAACTCTAAACTAACGCGCTTTAACAATTTAACTAGTGGACAAGTTTATCAACGAGTACTTGATAAGGAAAGACGCGGGGACTACCTTGGGAAAACAGTCCAAGTAATTCCCCATATTACCGATGAAATACAAAATCGAATTCGAGAAATTGGAGAGAAAAGTGAAGCTGATGTAGTAATTACAGAAATCGGCGGTACTATAGGTGATATAGAAGGGCTACCATTTGTTGAAGCAATTAGAGAGTTTGCTCTCAATGCGGGATCGAATAATGTTCTTTTTCTTCATGTCACGTTCGTACCTTTCATTAAAGCCGCAGGAGAATTAAAGACCAAACCCACTCAACAAGGCGTAGCCAAGCTAAGAGAGATTGGAATCACGCCAGATATTTTAGTATGTCGCTGCGAAAAACCATTAAATAAAGAATTACGTCAAAAACTTTCCCTGTTTTGCAATGTTCAATACGAAGGAATTATCGAGGAAATTGATGTTGAGCATTCAATTTATGAAGTTCCTCTTATGCTTCAACAGGAAGGGTTAGATGACTTAATTTGCCGCAAATTAGAACTTAAAACTCCATCTGCAGACATGAGCGACTGGCAAGATATTATACGAAAACTTGTCACCCCAAAAAATCAAGTGCGTATTGGAGTAGTAGGCAAGTATGTCGAACTTCAAGATGCTTATAAGTCAGTTTATGAAGCTGTTATTCACGGTGGTATAGCCAATGACTGCGGAGTTAAAATTGAGCGAGTTGAAGCGGAAGATATAGAAAAAAAAGGAGCTATAAAAACTCTTCATGGATACGGAGGCATACTCATCCCAGGTGGATTTGGTGAACGAGGAACCGAGGGGAAAATACTCGCAGCTCAATACGCCCGAGAAAACAATATTCCTTTTCTCGGGCTTTGTCTGGGCATGCAAATTGCAACTATTGAGTTTGCCCGGAATGTACTTAATTTAAAAGAAGCTCACTCGGTTGAATTTTCCCCTGAAACACCCCATCCAGTAATTGCGCTTTTGGACGAACAACAAAACATCACTAACAAAGGCGGTACCATGCGCCTTGGATCTCAACCTTGCAAACTGACCCCAGAATCTATTGCTGCAAAACTTTATAATTCAAATGAAATCAATGAAAGACATCGACACCGTTATGAGTTTAATAATTCGTACCGAGAAGAATTTGAAAAGGCAGGCCTATTATTTAGCGGCCAATCACCGGATGGGAATTTAGTAGAAATCATTGAAGTACCAAGGCACTCGTTTTATTTAGCTAGCCAGTTTCATCCCGAGTTCAAAAGTAAGCCTAACAAGCCTCACCCACTTTTTGAGGGTTTCATAAAGGCGGCTCTTGCTTGCGATCGCAATAGAAACGTGTAGTGTGAATCTTTATGTCTTATAGGAACTTAAAAAATGGATAATCTTCCCCCAGTAATACTCGCATCAGCATCTCCTAGACGCTCAGAATTATTGACCTCAATGGATATTGAATTTGAGGTAGTCCCTAGTCATGTCGAAGAGCTTTTAGATGGATATGATTTTATCCCAGATCTATGTGAAGCCAACGCTCGCATCAAAGCCGAACCAATTGCCGAGCTCCATCCCGAGTGTCTCGTGTTAGCAGCCGATACAATGGTTTATCTAGAGGATATTGTTTATGGTAAACCTACTGATTTAGAGGATGCACACCAAATGATTTCTAAACTCCAAGGACGCACTCATCAAGTTAGTACAGGCGTTAGCTTAATTTACCATAATGAAGAAATAAACAGGTCTTTGTCAGTAATTACTAATGTCACCTTTCTTACACTTAGCTCCAAACAAATCAGCGAATATCTTAACAAAATAGATCCACTCGACAAAGCCGGCGGATATGCAATTCAGGAATATAAGGAACTAATTTCAAAAAAAGTTTCTGGTTCAATTTCAAATGTAATTGGCCTGCCAGTCGAAAGACTTAAAGAAGAGCTCAACAGCCTTTTTGGGGAAAAAATTGAGGAAAAGTGGTAACACTTAACCAAACAATTTGAACTTCCTTTTCCTTTAGGAGTCAAAGGGCATTGCAATAACTCATTTTTAGCTTGTTGCAAATCCATTTAAGAATTAGGCACTCGTCCACTAAGATTATATTCCGTTCTAATTATGTTAAGAAACCAGCGCCAAATTGAAAACAACATCAGTAAATTCATTGATGGACTGTTTTTCGCATTAAGTCTATGGCTTGCTCATGGTCTTCGCGGCTTTTTGAATGTTGATCTTTTTGGAGCCGAATCAGAAATTGCATCATTTTGGGGAGAACCATCTGGTCGTCCTTATATCTGGATCAGTCTCCTTTTGTTATTTACTGCACCGATCACTTTAAATACTCAGGGATTTTACTCACAATCTTATTGGACGAGTCGAAAACAAGTCTTCTGGTTAATAACAAAAGCAACGATGATCGTTACCCTAGGAATTATTTTAGGAATTTTCGCATTAAAGATTCAGCTAACCCGATCAGTTATCATACTTTTTGCAATAATCTGCATTATGCTAATGTTGATTAAGGAGGAGATTTGGCAATTCATCCAAAACAAACGAATGGGCCGACCGGACTCACAAAAAAGACTAATTCTTCTTGGGTCTGAATCAGAAACTCGAGAAATGCTTGAGCGAATTGGCGATGGGAAAAACAAAAATTATCGCGTCATGATGGAATTTAATATCAATCGTGATCCTATCAATGAGCTTGTTCAAAATTTACATAAACACTCTGCAAATGTTGTTCTTATTAATGCAGGACATACAAAATTTGACTTGATCGAAAAAGTTATCAACGCCTGTGAACTTGAAGGCGTAGAAGTTTGGCTAGCAGCCGATTTTTTTAACACACAAATCGCCAGAACTACAGTTGACGATTTTCAAGGAGTTCCTTTATTGGTGTTTCAAACCACACCTGCTCCCTCATTACAGAGTCTAACGAAGCAAATGATTGACTATATTGCGGCTTTCACGATGATATTAATCTTAAGTCCTTTACTTCTAATTTGTGCTCTATCTGTAAAATTGACATCACAAGGCCCTATAATGTTTAGGCAAAAACGAAGCGGAATCAATGGACGACCTTTTACTATGTTTAAATTTCGCTCAATGAATACGAATGCTGAACAGCGCAAACATGAATTGGAAGCAATGAACGAAATGAGCGGCCCCGTATTCAAAGTATCCAGCGACCCTCGCATCACTCCTATTGGTAAAATTCTTCGTAAATATAGTTTGGATGAGCTACCACAATTAATTAATGTACTTCAAGGTTCCATGAGCCTTGTCGGCCCACGACCACTACCAGAGGATGAAACTAAACGCTTTGAAGATTTATCTCATCGAAGACGCCTTAGCGTCAAACCAGGTCTTACGTGCCTTTGGCAAATTAGCGGGCGTAATGAGGTTAAAGAGTTTTCTGACTGGGTAAGACTTGATTTAGAATATATTGATAATTGGTCTTTATGGCTCGATATAAAAATTCTAATTAGGACTATTCCAGTAGTTTTTAAAGGAACTGGGGCTCATTAAAAAAATCCTTTACGCTTCCAAGAGCATAGTAATTTATGTTATTTAAAGACCAGTACAAGGACCATGGAATTGCTACTCATTGGATTTGCGGCAGGATTGGTTCATGTTTTCACTGGCCCTGATCATCTGGCTGCTTTAGTACCGTTTGCTTCACGAAACAAAACAACTTCACCATGGCAACTCGGTTTAAGATGGGGTATTGGGCATGCGATTGGAGCTACCTTCATCGGACTAACACTTTGGCTACTAAAGGATAGTGCATACATTGAGAACCTATCTTCCGGGGCAGAATATATTGTGGGTTTACTCTTGATACTCATTGGAACATTAGGCCTCTATAATGGATTAAAAGAGAAAATTCATTCTCACGAGCATAGTCATTATGGAATTCGACACTCGCATATTCATTCACATATTAGCTTATCTGAAAAAGCGAATATAAATCATAAACATTCCCATGCTGCACTAGGAATCGGATTGTTACATGGCACAGCTGGAGGAACTCACCTTTGGGCTATACTCCCTACACTAGCCATAGCAAAATTCGATGGTTTAGCCCTTTATTTAGGTGCTTACGCCTTGAGCACAATTGCTTCTATGATATTTTTCACTGCTGCCATCGGCCGGCTAACAAAAAGCTTAACAAATCGAAACCCCCAATGGGGACCCCGTTTTAATTTGTGTTGTTGTTCGGGTACAATTTTAATTGGATGCTACTGGTTGATTTATATTTAATTGGGAAAATTAAAAATCTTTAAGCTGCATGCCCAAGTTATAATGCAAAAGACTATAAATTCTCTTCTGAAGGGCACTTCCCGATCATTTTATTTGACGCTTAAGGCGCTTCCATCAAAGGTACGATCTCAAATTGGGCTCGGGTATTTGCTAGCAAGAATCTCAGACACTATTGCCGACTCTATCAGAGGGTCTGCCTTACAACGTTTAGAGGCTCTAGAACATTACAACGACAGAATACAAAACCGAAGGAACACTCTACCAAGCCTTGCTAACCTAGCTAAATTACAACATAACCCAGCCGAAGCCGAGCTGCTCGAAAAAGCCGCTACACCAGTGGCTTATTTGGAAGAGTTTTCCAATACTGACCAGCAATTTATCCGACGAGTACTGGATATAATTATTAGCGGTCAGACACTTGATATTCAGCGCTTTTCCAACGCTAATTTTAACTCAATAGTGTCTTTAAATAAAGAAGAAGAGCTTAATGACTACACCTATCGAGTAGCAGGGTGTGTTGGTGAATTCTGGACGCAAATCTCTTTGAATCATTTGTTTGAAGTTCATGCAGCAAAAGAAGCTCAACTTTTTGAAAATGCGGTCCTTTTTGGTAAAGCTCTTCAACTTATTAATATTCTAAGGGACCTTCCCGAGGATCTACGATCGGGACGCTGCTATATACCTTCCACTGTTCTAGCAGAACATAATCTGAAACCGAAGGACCTGCTTCGACAAGAATCCATGGTTTACTTTCAACCAATTTATAATTCATACTTAAAGAAAACAGTGGATTACTTTAACGCCGCCGCTGCTTATATTGACATGTTACCTTACAGTCAATTTCGTATGCGAGGAGCTTGCACACTACCCGTCATTCTTGGTCTTAAAACGGTAAATTTGCTGCAAAATCAAAATGTATTAAATCACGAAAATCGAATCAAAGTCAGTCGACCAGACGTTAAATTAATAATGCGTCAAACTGCTCTAGCTTTACCCTCGCGAAAACGAACTCAAAAACTCATCTCCGTATATCGAGATGCATAAAAAAAATCTTCATTTTTTTAGAAAAATTTGGGCACTTACTTTTTTAGTAATCCTTATCATACCCACAGGCTGCTCTAAAAAATCCTCCTCTGCCCAGCTGAAAACGGGAATCCAGGAAATCAATCATAAACCATTTTTTATTAACAGCCTTGGGATGCAATTTGCACCTTTTTTAGGAGAAAAGACATGGTTGAGTATTTGGGAAACACGCATCCAAGACTACGCCGCTTATGCCACTAACAACGTATGGCAACCTGCATGGTTTCAGGACTCAAAAAAACATCCCGCTGTAAATATCCAATGGGAAGAGGCTCAAGCATTCTGTGCATGGCTGACTCAACGAGAACGTCAATCTGGTCTACTTAACGATAATGAAGGTTATAGGCTACCAACTTCAAGTGAATGGATATCAGCGATCGGTGAAGTCGCAAATTATCCACCAGAAACTAACAGAGGCAATTTCGGAGTTTCACTGAAAGTAGATTCTTTTCCTAAGACAAGCCCTGTTGGATCATTTCCAGCAAATTTAATGGGCATACACGATCTTCAGGGTAATGTCTGGGAATGGTGTATTGCATGGCCAAAAAAAGAAGGAGAATCATACATCTTACATGGAGGAAGCTGGAGAGATCAGAGCCGAAAGTTGCTCGATCCAAAAAAACCACTCCTAGTAGCCAACCACATAAACTCCGAAGATTATGGTTTTCGATGCTTATTAGTTCTTAAAAGACCAATAAAACTATAAAATAACTTATTAACAATCCCTTAATCTGACTTGTTCTCTTTTCCATTCTTGTAATAGTTTTTATCTGCAGGTGTCTTACAATTTCACAAACTAACGAAATTACATTTATAAAATGCTTAATCAGCATCCTGATTTGTTCAGTAGTCGTCATATTGGCCCCAGAAAAGAAGACATCGATGAGATGTTATCCCATTTAGGCTGTATCTCACTAGAGGAATTGGTTCTCAAGGGTGTTCCTAATAGCATATTAACCAAGGAACCACCCGAACTTCCAACAGCTCAAAACGAAAAAGATGCTATTGAGTCACTTCGTCAAATAGCAAAAAAAAACAAAGTTTGGAGATCGTATATCGGCATGGGCTACTACAATTGTATCACCCCACCAGTAATCCAACGGAATCTTTTAGAGAATCCGGGCTGGTATACTCAATATACGCCCTATCAGGCTGAAATATCACAAGGCCGTCTAGAGGCATTGCTTAATTTTCAAACCATGGTGTGCGATCTCACAGGAATGGAAATTTCTAATGCTTCATTGCTTGACGAAGCAACCGCCGCCGCCGAAGCGGTAACAATGTGTCGAAATATAAATTCGAGGAATAAGTCTGATACTGTCTTTGTCTCTTCGGAATGCCACCTACAAACAATATCCGTTTTAAGCACACGTGCGAAATCGATAGGGCTCGAAGTTTTTGTCGATAACCCAGCCAATTTTGATTTTAGTACTCCTGTTTTTGCAGCAATCCTTCAATATCCAGCAACTGAAGGCAGTATTACTGACCCCACTGAATTTATAAGACAAGCTCATGAAAACGATTTACTTGTCATTGTAGCTACTGATTTATTAGCACTCACTCACATTAAACCTCCAGGAGAATTTGATGCGGACGTTGTAATTGGTAGCGCACAAAGATTTGGAGTACCACTTGGCTACGGGGGTCCTCACGCAGCATTTATCGCAACAAAGGACAAACACAAACGTAGACTCCCAGGGAGGATAGTTGGTGTTTCAAAGGATGCAAACGGAGGCTTTGCTCTTCGCTTAGCACTTCAAACTCGCGAGCAACACATCCGCCGCGACAAGGCCACCAGTAATATTTGCACTGCACAAGCGCTTCTTGCCAACATTGCATCTATGTTTGCGGTTTATCATGGCCCTGAAGGGCTGCGAAAAATAGGCAAACATGTCCACATTATGACATGCCACTTAGTGTGCGGATTGAAACAGATTGGACAAATAGTTGAGACTAATCATTTTTTTGATACGATCACAGTGTCAGTAGGAAAATCTCAATTAGATGTCATTAATTTATCTAAAAAGCATAAAATTAATCTACGAAAGCTTGATCGGGGGCGTATCGGAATATCTTTGGACGAAACTGTTTGTAACAAAGATATCGAAGAATTACTTGCTATTTTTAACGATGATAAACTATTCATCATTGACGGAAACACTGAGATTAATTCGTCCATACCTGAGCATCTTCAACGATCTTCTCCCTACCTAAAGCACTCAATTTTTAACAACCACCATTCCGAGACGGAAATGCTGCGTTACCTCAAAAAATTAGAGACACGCGATTTATCCTTAACAGCTTCTATGATTCCCCTTGGCTCCTGCACCATGAAGCTCAACGCATCAGCCGAGATGTTCCCAATCAGCTGGCCTGAATTTTCTAGCCTACATCCTTTTGTTCCGGAAGATCAGTCAACAGGATATCAACAATTATTCTCACAGCTGGAAGAGTGGCTCTGCAATATAACCGGATTTGACTCAGTCTCTCTTCAACCTAACGCAGGATCACAAGGAGAATTTGCCGGACTGCTTGCAATTCGCAAGTTTCACGAAAGTCGTGGTGAAAAGAATCGAAATATATGCCTAATTCCAATGTCTGCTCACGGAACGAATCCTGCAAGTGCGATAATGGCTGGAATGAAAGTTGTACCCGTAACTTGTGGTCAATCTGCCGCCAACGGTGATGTCGATCTAGACAATCTCAAGGCACAAGCTGAAAAGCATAGTGAGAATCTTGCTGCCATAATGGTGACTTACCCATCTACTCATGGAGTATTTGAGCGAGGAATTCGAGAAATTTGCACAATAATCCATAATCATGGGGGGCAGGTTTATATGGATGGAGCCAACTTAAATGCGCAAATTGGCCTAACCAATCCTCGACATATTGGGGCCGATGTATGCCACTTAAATCTTCATAAAACCTTTTGTATACCTCACGGGGGTGGAGGACCTGGTGTAGGCCCTATTGGGGTAGCAAAGCATCTCAAACCATTTTTACCAGGAAACCCACTTGAAAGTAATAGTGCTCCGGTCGCAGCAGCTCGGTGGGGAAGCGCAGGCATACTACCTATCTCTTGGATGTATATTGCTATGATGGGTTGTGAAAAACTTACTAAAGCCACTCAAGTTGCTATTTTAAATGCTAATTATATAGCACATCGTCTTGCTAAGACTTTCCCAATTTTATACCGCGGTAAGAATGGACTTGTAGCTCACGAATGCATCGTCGATTTACGTGATTACAAAAAAATTAACGTCGAAGATGTTGCTAAGCGCCTGATTGACTATGGGTTTCATGCACCAACAATGTCATGGCCGGTCGCAGGCACTATGATGATCGAACCTACAGAAAGTGAACCAAAGAAAGAATTAGACCGCTTTTGTAACGCGATGATTTCTATTCATAAAGAGATCATGGCAATCGAAAATGGAGATGTAGATCCAGAAAATAATCTACTCAAACATGCACCGCATACTGCTGATGATTTAGTCCGAGACTGGGACAGACCATACAGTAAGAAACAAGCAGTTTTTCCAATGGAAATATTGCGCAACCAAAAATATTGGCCACCAGTGAATCGTATCGACAATGTTCATGGCGACCGTAATCCTGTATGTACCTGTGAAGGAATGGAAGCCTTCAATAAATAGGACTAAGGGATAATGATTCGAAAAAACTTACTGCCTTTAGCGTCTTTCCCAACTCTCAGTTTACCATCAACCGGGCCCTGTAAAAATGGATCATTCGCATTTTCAAGCGATTGCCAATCCCTAAGATAAGAACTGTACTGAATCTCCCCTTTACCATCCCAAGAAATAATTAGGCCTCCATCATCATGCCTTGAAACAGACAACACAGGAGGATCAACCTTCACAGTTTCCTGAAGGGTTAACTTGAACGAGGTAGAAACCTGATCAGTGCCATCACTTACGACCACCGTAATTTGAGTTTCACCTATCTTATTGTTATTTGGCGAGATATCCAAATAAGGATTTTTTCCACCTTTTTTAAGAATTTTCAAACCTCCTTCAGAAATCAAATCAGCATCTAAAGCTGAAGCCGAAATTTTTAATTGTGACTTTTTAGTTTCAAGATCTTCAATTACTAGTTCTATTTGATCTACTGATCCATCCTCGTTCGAAACAACATCGGCAATTGGCTCTATTGTAGGAAGTTCATTATATGCCTCACCCTCAAATCGCAGCCATCTAAAGTTTCCAATTTTGCTACCTTCATTCCAAATACTATCCCAAAAACCAAAATAACCAATATGATGATTACCCCCTTGAGGCAAAGGAAGATTCGTTAATAATTCAATTTTTGATGTTCCACCAATCAATTTTGCAGTTGTCCTCGCATTAGAAGGATAAGCAGATATACGAGCAGTAACATCTTCAAGCACCTCTCTATCCTCATCTGTTGGCGGAGAGAAAGTTAACTGCAAAACAGCAAACCTTTCTGGGTCATATTCACCTAGATCCGACCATGCTGACCCGTAGTCATCATTCGCAGGTGAACCATCAAGATTAAACAAACCATCCAAAGTAAAATTGGCATCAGCATCATCGGTAAGAAAAGAGACTGTTCCGACTTGAAATCCGTCGTAACTATTCAACTGATAATAAATTCCAACTCCAGTTTCATTATTCAACCAACCAACAACTCCACCCATACCTTCAATGGTTGATGGCTGAAACTCTACCCACAACTTATACTCACCTGTCTTTGGCCTTATTTCATTTGAATACCAAGCCGAACGCAGTGGAGGAATAGGAGTCTTTTTTGACTGTACCATCTCTAGATATCCAAGTGGCCAACGGTTGTTTCGCATGGCCGGCCTAAGCTCAATAGTACCATTCACATCATTAAGTCTATTCTGAATCTGAACTAATCCAGTCATCTTTCTTCCATCATTAACAACGACTGGCTTGGCGAGCGAACTGGATGCAGCTACAACAAGGAAAGCATAAACCAAACCTATTTTGTTTAAGCCTATTAATCCCCAAAAAAAACCTCTGCATGAATTAATCATTGCGGGGAATAAACTATTAACACTCTGACTTTTGTCAAGAGGACTTAATAAAAGATAATAAAAGCTTTTAGCAAAATTTTACTAACTTCGCTTGCCTAGATGATTTATATATTTAATCTATCAGAGATTAATTCGATGAAGCCTTTTTTCATTTGTCTAATACTACTTTTATTTAACCTACTTTCTCATAGTGCAATAATCATTAATGAGATTCATCATGATCCTGATATAAAAACCGAACTAGTAGAATTTATAGAACTTCATAACACTGGAAATCAAACAGTTGATTTAAGTGGATGGACTTTAGAAAACGCTATAAATTATATTTTTCCTGATGATAGTTTTTTAGCAAGTGGAAGCTACATCGTAATCTCACATCAACCTAATCAATTTAAGAAAAAGTTTGGAACTCAAGCACTTGGCCCCTGGTCAGGTAAACTTGATAACGATGGAGAACGGATCGAACTTCGCTCTTCAGACGGTACATTGGTCGATCGAGTCCGTTATCGAATGGGTTTTCCGTGGCCAATTGTTGGGGATTCACCCGGTTACTCCATCGAATTGATCCATCCCGACCTCGACAACAATGACGGGCACAATTGGAAGCCATCAGTACTCGGTGACATCTCCAACAAAGCCAATAGAATAATTCGAAAAGGGAGTATGTGGAAATATCTTAAAGGAAAAAAAGAAGCATCAACCCCCAGGTCTGCGTGGCGCAAATCAGAATTTAATGAGACCAGTTGGCTAAATGGAAGTGCTCCTATTGGCTATGGTGAAGGCTTTATGAAGAAAACACTTGGAGATATGCGCAACAACTATACATCAGTATTTTTCCGAAAAAAATTTTCCATAACCGATACAAAAAAGATAGGATCTCTTCTACTTTCAATTCAATTCGACGACGGCTTCAACGCATGGATCAATGGTAGACATATTGCAAGTAGCAATATGTCTACCAAGGAGCCTCGATTCAATAGCAATGCTAACTCAGCAATAGAAGAGCTTAATTTTGTCGACTTCGACTTAAGCTCCCCTGCTGGATATTTGGTTGAAGGTGAAAACGTACTAGCAATTCAGGTGCATAACGCATCAATCGGAGGAAGCAGTGATTTCTTTTTTGATTCTGAACTCACAGCGGTCGAAGGCCCTGCTAATCGTGGACCAACCCCTGGCTCAAAAAATTCTATTTATAAAGAAGATTCTTTACCTCGCTTAACCAAAGTCGAGCATTCACCAAAACAACCAAAAAGTGGAGAAGGCGTAATAATCATTACAGAACCAAGTTTCATTCCAGATGGGGCAGAATTATTAGTCAATTATCAGATCGTTCAACCCGGGAACTACATCCATATTGAAGAAGCTGCCTACGAACAAAACTGGAATCAAATCCAAATGAACGATCTTGGCCAAGCTGGCGACATTAAAGCCAAGGACGGAATCTATACTGCGAAGGTGCCAGAATCTATTCAACAGCATAGACATCTAGTAAGATATCGGGTCTCAATCAAAACAGGGATCGGCCAAACTATCACTGCGCCATACCCCGGAGACCCTTCCCCTAATTTTGCATATTTCTGCTACGATGGAGTACCAAGCTGGAAAGGTCGCCCGACCACTAGCAGTGACGAAATTGAATATAGCTCTGCAGCCCTAACAAAAGTTCCCGTATACCATTTGATCACTAAGAAAAAGGATACGGAAGCCTCAACATGGAATGAGAAATATAGTGGTGATAATTATAAATGGAAAGGAACTCTAGTCTACGATGGTATAGTCTATGACCATATTCGCTATAGAGCACGTGGAGGTGTGTGGCGTTACGCAATGGGTAAAAATATGTGGAAGTTTGACTTTAATAGAGGGCATGCTTTTCAGGCTCGTGACCAATACGGACAAGACTATAAAACCCAATGGGACAAATTGAATTTTTCCGCCTGTATCCAGCAGGGAAACTATCTTCACCGAGGAGAACATGGAATGTTTGAAGCTGTAGGTTTCAAGCTTTTCAATCTTACAGATGTCGAAGCCCCTAATACCCACTGGGTACATTTCAGAATCATTGACGAAGCTAGTGAGACTGGTAAAACACAATACGACAGCGATTTCTGGGGGCTGTATCTTGCGGTCGAACAGTTAGATGGCCGCTTCCTCGATCAACACAATTTACCGGATGGCAACCTATATAAGATGGAAAGCGGATCTGGTGAACTAAACAACCAAGGTTCACTTGCCTCTACAAACAAAGAAGATCTGAACAATTATATGAATCGTTATAAGGGTAACCCTAGCGATAATTGGTGGCGTACCAATATGGATCTACCTAATTATTATAGCTATAGAACTATCGTGGAGGGAATCCATCATTACGATATTGGATACGGGAAAAACTATTTCTACTATCTAAATCCAGAAACAAAAAAGTGGTCTACGCTCCCGTGGGATCTAGATTTAACCTGGGCTAGCAACATGTACGGAAACGGCGAAGAGCCATTCAAGGGACTATTACTTAAGAAACCTGTTTTTAAAGTGGACTATAGCAATCGTGCTCGTGAAATCATTGATTTACTTTATAACAGCGATGAGGGGTATAAATTAATCGATGAATATGCGGCAATGATAGATGGAATTGATACCAATAAAGCCACAATCGTAGATGCCGATCGCGCTATGTGGGACTACCATCCAATCATGGCTTCCAATAAGGTCAACTCCAGCAAATCCGGCCAAGGCCGTTTCTATAAACGTGCCAGCACAAAAGATTTCCCTGGTATGGTTAAGATAATGAAAAACTATATACGAACCCGCCGTAATTTCATTCTCAAAACTGCTGCACGTGAGACAAAGCATCCTGAATTACCAAAAATCAACTATATAGGTGAAGAAAATTTTCCTGTGAATAGATTAAAGTTTCGCAGCTCCGAATTTATCGACAAAACAGGAAGTTTTGCGGAAATGAAATGGAGGCTAGCTGAAGTCAGTGCTCCAGAATCTCCAGCTTTCGACCCCAAAAAAAGACGAAAATATGAAATCAACGCAATATGGGAGTCCAATGCAATTGAAATTTTTAATAACAGCGTCACAATTCCATCCAACATAGCCAAAGTCGGACATTGGTATCGAGCCAGAGTAAGAATGAAAGATGACACTAATCGCTGGAGCCACTGGTCCAACCCTATTGAATTTGAAGCTACTGAACCTGATACACTCGAAGATCTTAAGAGCCGCCTTGTGTTAACTGAATTAATGTATCACGCACGGGAAGGAGCAAACTTTGATTTTATAGAGCTTTATAATAACAGTGATCGAGTTCTTGAACTAGATGGAGTTGCAATTTCTGGCGGCATACAATTTATCGTTCCTCCAAAAACTCAACTTAAACCAAAACAATTTGCCCTAGTTATCGGGAATAATGATCCAAAACAATTTCAAGCTCATTATAAGCTATCTGATAACACTTTAATACTTGGTTCTTACAATGGAAAACTATCTAATAATGGAGAAAAAGTAGTGGTACAATCGGCAACTGACGGCACAACTCTGATCTCAATTAAATATAGTGATGCCGAAGGTTGGCCGCAAGATGCTGATGGAGATGGCCGATCACTTATCCCGACTGTAACAGATCCAGACAAACAAGCTCTAGGTGATTTAGATCAACCAAAAAACTGGATACTGAGTAGAACAGAAGGTGGTTCACCTGGCTTTGGAGAAAAAAGTTCAATTCCATCCAAGGATAGTGATCAAGATGGTTTACCTGATGAATGGGAATTGGCTTACGGTCTGAATCACTTGTTAGACGATGCCGGAAAGGATCTTGATGATGATGGGGCAAACAACGCCCACGAGTACTTGGCTGGCACAATTCCCAATAATCCTAAGAGTTATTTGCAGCTTCAGCTCTCGCTTAGTCATTCGAAAACAAACGAGATTATATTTGTGATGCAAAACGGACGCTCATATATGGTTGAGTTTGCAAACTCGCCAAAGGGGCCATGGAATGCAATATCGAATAATTTGTTTTCACCCGAAACAGGTGACAATGAAGAAATAAAGCGAATTCCAATTAATGTTAACTCAAACAAGAATAAAAGCTTCTACCGGTTAAAAGTTCAGCGTTTGGCAGATTAGCATTTTAGAGGTATTGTCCCTCAACCAGTGATACATAAAAGCCTCAAGATCTTGTAAAGTATATGGATATTCAAGTTTCAGCACTGTGCGATGCAGCCACAGATTACAAAGGTAAGTTAAACCTGTTAGGCACATTTAATTCAGTCTTCACAACCGAATTACCAGCTACTTACCCTCAATGCTCAATCGTTTTGAGGATTGTTTTTAAACGTATCGAGGAAGGTGAACACAAGCTTCGTATCAATTTTGTCGATGAAGACGGCAAATTTGTTATGCCAGGGATAGAACTCCCATTCGAAGTGAATTTTTCTAACAACGACTCATACCTTTACCGTAATTTTATTCTCAATATACAACGACTTAAGTTTGAGAACTTCGGCCAGCATGCCATCGACATCGCTATCGATGGAAGGCAAGAGTCGAGCATCCCTCTTGAGGTAAAACAGTTGCCCAAACAAAAAAAAGATTCAGGCAACGACGAAAACGTTTAAAAATTCGCAATTATAAATAGGACGCCATGCAGTCTCCTAAGCGATTTTTAATTAAAATAAAAAACTCAACTTCAAATGCATAATAAACTCTTTATAATGATATTGTCATTGGTAGCTGTTATCTTCCCAAGATCAGATAACGGCATTTATCTCATTGACCAAGGAGCAATCTTTAATTACCACAAAGGAACCAAAGAAGCCTCTTCACCAGACTCTGCATGGACAGCAATAGATTTTGACGACAGCTCATGGCTTAGGGGTAAGATACCTTTTTTCAGTAATGAGAAAATTACTGATGGCTCCGAATTAATTGACATGAAGGGCAACTACTCAACTGTTTATGTCAGGCGCAAGTTTCACATTAAGGATCCATCTCAACTAGGCTCTCTCTCTCTTGAAATAAAGGCAGACGATGGATATGTGGCTTGGCTTAATGGAATAGAGATTGCAAGCCTACACAAACCCTCCACACCTAGGCTGAGGTACTCCTCTAGATCATCAAAAACTAATCGCGAGCCTATTAAATGGGACGAAACTAAATTACAAAACTTTAGTGGAGTCACAGAAAAAGGCTGGAATGTTTTGAGTGTGATGCTGCTAAATTATAGTCGTTCAAATAGCGATGCTTTCTTGGACGTACGCTTGTCAGCTGTAAAACGAGAATTAATTCCACCTAAAATAACTTCAATCAGCCCAAAACCCGGTGATGTGGATAACTTGGATTCAATCACTATCACTTTTAGTGAACCAATGTCTGGAATCGACGCTGGAGACCTAATTATAAATAACTATCCAGCCGCATTAGTTGACAGTAAGGACAATACTTTTACCTTTAATCTGGAAAAACTAGCTTCAGGAACAATAAATGTTTGGTGGGCCCCAGAGCATGGAATAGGCGACCAAGCATCTCCACCAAATAACTTTGACCCCAAGATAAAAACATGGAATTACGAACTTCTCGATTTGATTGCACCCAATCTATCCACCCGACTCCCTCTGGAAGGCAATGTAAAAAAATTCAGCCAAGCTGAAATTTGGTTCGACGAACCAGTACAAGGCGTGGATGCCCAAGACCTGATGGCTAATGGGCTCCCAGCCGATTCAGTAAGTGGATATGGAGCAGGCCCATACATTTTCAAGTTCTCAGAAATTGTGTCAGGTAAAGTGAAACTAACTTGGACAGAAGATGCCAATATAACAGACTTTAATCGCACTCCAAATTTTTTCAGTGGACGATCGTGGTCAATTCAAGTGGACAATGATTTCATACCAGATGACGTTGTGATTAGCGAATTCAGCGCAGCTTCAGGAGCAAACTATAAACGAGTGGATGGGGACTGGATTGAATTGCTTAACCGCGGAAGCAATGATGTAAATTTAAAGGGATGGGCACTAACAGACGACCGCAATAATATGGCTAAGTGGATTTTTCCAGAAACCATAATCGAAGCAGAAAAAAGAATAATTGTATTTGCTACTGGAGAAGATAAAAAAAACGATCCAAAACAATTACATACAAACTTTAAACTAAACCCCGGAGGAGAATATTTAGCCCTATCCAGACCTGAAACTCCTCGACATGCGATATCATCAATAAAATTTCCAGAACAAGCCTCAGGAACAAGTTACGGTTTAAATAATGAAAATGAATGGGTATATTTTGAAAAACCAACTCCAAAGAGTAATAACAGTTCCATCACAATAAACGGCCGAGTAAAATCTGTTCATTTCAACCTTCCACGGGGTTTCTATGAAAAAAAAGCAGTCTATCTGACTCTATCGACCGAAACTCCTGGAGCAGAGATTCGCTATACTACCAATGGAGATACACCAGCCTGTTGTGGAGATAGTCGATATGAAACTGCTGGCAACATCTACACAAGTCCAATTCGTATATCTAAAACTAGCACTATACGCGCTGTTGCTTACAAGAAAGGAATGCTATCTTCAAAAGTTAAAACCCACACATATTTTTATGGGCTGACAACTAATCGCAAACGACTACCTGCCTTATCACTAGTTACCGACGACCGGCATCTTTGGGGCTCAAAAGGCATACAAAAACAACCTAATGCACAAAAACATGGTATAGCATGGGAACGCCCAATCTCCGCAGAATTGATTCGACCGGAGGACAACGGAGGATTTGCTGTAGACTGCGGAATTCGTATTCAGGGAGGAGGGTATGTTCGCCCTAGATATAATCCAAATGGAGGGCTGCCTTTTAGCAAATTTTCTTTTCGACTTTATTTTAGAGGTGACTACGGAACCGGCCGGCTTGAGTACCCATTATTCGGAAACACCCCTGTTCAATCATTTGATCGCATTGTTTTACGAGCTGGTATGAATGATCATACTAGTCCATTCATAAAAGACGAATGGGCACGCCGCCTCTGCATTAATTCCGGAATCGTCACACCAAAAGGAACATTTGTTAACTTATATATAAACGGAAAATATAAAGGTTACTACAATCCAACAGAACGCATTGACACCAAGTTTTTAGCTGACTGGTATCAAACAGACGAAAACTACGACCTCATAGCCCAGTTTAACGAAATTCGAGCTGGAAGCACTACTGCTTGGCGTAAATTGCTCAACTACGCCTCTCGTTATGATATGGATGAGCCTAAATATTTTCAAAAAGTAGAAGAGCAATTGGATATAACCGCAATGGCTAACTACCTTCTCCCACTTATATATGCTAATAACGATGATTGGCCACATAACAACTGGCGAGTCGCCCGCCATAAATCAGATGGTAAATTTCGTTTTATCTGCTGGGATGCAGAATGGGCTTTTAGCAACAGCTCTCACAACACAATAAAAAACCAACTGTCCACTTTAAATCCACCATGGGGCGATGCCGAAATCGCTAAACTATTTAATGCACTTAAGGTCAGTCCAGAATTCCAAATGATATTTGCTGATCAAGTCCACAAGCATTTTTACAATGGCGGAGCCCTAACTAACACAGAAATTAGAAACACTTACGATGAATTATATAACACAGTCCGAGGAACAGTTAGCGGCTTTAGTAAAAATTGGGGTCTTAACTGGATCAATCGAAGAAGAAGTCTAGTCTTAGCTCACCTCAAGGAAGCCAATCTGGCAGCTTCAGATCAAGCACCTAAGTTTAACCAATTCGGAGGAAAAGTACCTGCAGGATTTAGCCTAAATATGAGCGCATCCAAAGGAGATATTTATTACACAACTGACGGATCGGACCCTCGTGTAAAATTCGCAAGTTCCATTTCCAACAACGCCAAAAAATTCGAAAAAAATAAAGAAGTTGTTCTCAACAAAGGATCACATATTAAAGCGCGCACCCTTACTGGAAATAAATGGAGTGCTTTAACATCGGCAAAATTTCAAATAGGAGAAAGTGCCGTGCCAATGAGAATCACTGAGATCATGTACAATCCTCAGGGAGGCGACGCATTTGAATTTATTGAATTTCAAAACATAGGAGACTCTGAACTCAATTTATCTGGGTTCTCTATGGAAGGAGTCTCATTCCGCTTTGCAGAAAACAGTCCTAATTTGAATGCTGGTGACTATCTACTTTTAGTAAACGATGCCAATGCTGATGCGTTCCGTGTTCGCTATCCTGGCATAGTTATCAACGGCCTTTATGAGGGAAATCTTTCAAACAGAGGGGAGCGTTTAGCGTTAATCGACCGCAACGGTGAAACAGTGATATCGGTAGATTACAATGACGGTGGCAATTGGCCGAGTGAGGCCGATGGCGACGGATACTCTCTAGTTTTATCTAATCAAGATGGCGATCCAGACGCCCCTGCAAACTGGCGTTTGAGTTCAGCTAAAGGAGGCAGCCCCGGGCAATCAAGTTCTCACAGTCCAGAACCCCTGGTTTTGATCAATGAAGTTCTAGCTGAAAATATTAGCACAATAAAAAATGGCGCAATTTTTTCAGACTACATTGAGTTAAAAAATGTAGCGGGCACAGATGTTTATCTTCAGAATTGGAGCCTTAGTGATAACCCAAATAAACCCCGTAAATTTAATTTCCCAGCTGGGGTTGTAATAAAAGCAAACAGCTATCTTACAATTTGGATGAATGATAACTACGAAGCTTCAGGACTTCATGCCGGATTCGCCATGGATAAAGATGGAGACTCAATTGCGTTATTCAACCCTGCAGGAGAACGAATAGATGTAGTAACTTTTGGTCTACAATTGGCCGACTACTCCATTGGCCGACATGAAGACGGCTGGAAACTTAATCATCCAACTCCAGGCAAAACCAACAGTAATGCCAGTTTAGCAGACCTAAAAAAACTCCGAATCAACGAGTTTGTCGCAGCAGCACCTCCGGGCGGAAACGACTGGATTGAACTTTACAACACGGACGACAAACCGGCTGCGCTTTTCGGCCTGTCATGGGAAATAGGCCTCAGAAAATTCACCTATCGTCGATTGTCATTCATCTCACCAAAAAGTTATCAAATTTTATTGGCAGACGAAAAACCGGGTGTAAAACATCTAGATTTCCGGCTTCCAGCGGCTGGAGGGACTATCCTAATACGTAATAGGAATGGGGTAGAACTAGACGATGTAAGCTACCGCACCCAAAATGACGGTGAATCACTTGGACGTTATCCAAATGGTAATGGCAGTTGGACTACGTTCACTTCAACTATAAGCCCTGGGCAAGCCAACTATAGACCTATCACTGACGGCTTACAGATCAACGAAATCCTCGCTATTAACGACACCTCAGTAATTGACCCCTTAGGTAGATCTAGCGATTGGATTGAAGTTTGGAACAACTCTAACAAATCAATTGACTTAAGCGGTATGAGCCTGAGCATTAACAAAATAGATCCTGATCAATGGGATTTCCCTGCAGGCACAATCCTAAACTCTAAAGACAGACTATTAATATGGTGCAACGGATCTAGAGATCCTGAAATTGGACCTAAAGATTATCTTAATACAGGAATATCCTTAGATGGAAAATACGGTTCAGTGTACCTTTTTAATAGCTCTGAACAAATTATAGATAGTGTTCAATATGGTTTTCAAATTTCTAACACATCAATTGGCCGGACCAAAAATGGAGAATGGAATCTCTTGCAAATACCCAGCCCTGGTAAAAGCAACGAGATTCCACACCAGACTGCAACAGCCTCAAGCATAACAATTAACGAATGGACATCAGGGGGAAGTGGAAACGACTGGATTGAACTACATAACACCAGCACACTCCCTATTGATTTGGGAGGCAATTATCTTAGTGACGATCTCAGCTTAATCGGACGCACAAAATTCGAGATTCCAGAATTAAACTTTATTGATGCAGGAGGCTTCGTGAAATGGATTGCTGATGGTAACCTTTCTCAAGGAGCAGATCACCTAAACTTTAGCATTTCCTCTCTTGGGGAACCTATTGCTATATACAGTTCATCCAAATCACTTATAGAAAAAGTGGAGGCAACCCAGATTTCCCCAGGAGAATCACAGGGACGCCTCCCAGATGGGGCAAACAATATAGTTAAATTCCCTACAACAACTAGCCCAGGTAAACCCAACTATAAGCCAATCGAATCAATTGTTATAAACGAGGTTCTTACCCACACAGACCCACCTTATGAAGATGCAATCGAACTTTTAAATTTAAGCGGAAATCCATTAAATATAGGTAATTGGTGGATCAGCAATTCGGAATCTTATCTGACAAAATTTCAGATCCCTAATGGCACAATCATACAACCCCGTGGCACCTTAGCTTTTTATGAGGGACAGTTTAACACGAACCAAGACACTGATAAGAGCTTTGCTTTGAACTCATCACAAGGTGATAAAGTGATTCTTTCAGCTACTGATTCTAATGGAAAACTCACTGGGTACCGTATTCCTATCGAATTTGAAGCAGCTGAAAACGGTTTCTCATTTGGTAGAATTAAAACAAGTTTAGGAGACCAATTTGTCACGCTCGCAAGGCCAACTTTTGGTGTAAATAATCCAGCTTCCATTCAATCTTTTCGGCAAGGCACTGGAGACAATAATTCTGAGCACAAAATTGGCCCAATCGTGATTCATGAAGTAATGTATCACCCCTCACCACTTCCATTCGGTGCAGGAACGCCAAATGATGAATTTATAGAACTAAGAAATATTACGAATCAAAATATTAAATTATATGACCCACTAAATCCATTAAACACATGGCAAATCGATGGAGGAGTAAAATTCGAGTTTCCAATTGGTAGTGAATTGAAACCAAACACATATTCACTGTTAGTTGAATTTGACCCAACTAAAGAACCCGAAATCGCCGAACGTTTTATTAAGCGGTATAATGTGCCGGAAGACATAAATTTATTTGGACCAATGCGAGGTAATTTATCAAACGGCGGAGACTTTATTAAATTGCTTAAACCAGATACCCCTCAAGGAATCGACCGTGAAGACGCCGGATATGTTCCGTATATTCTTGTTGATAAAGTAGTCTTTAAAGATTCGTCACCTTGGCCAATTGAGCCAGACGGCCTTGGCGCCACCCTTCAACGTAAATCAGGGACTGCATTTGGAAACGATCCAATTAATTGGAAAGCCTCGGCACCAAATCCAGGCCGTTACAACAAACAAGCTGAAGGCGATGATTCGGACAACGACGGCATCCCTGACATCTGGGAGATAGCCAATGGTTTGGATCCTCTTGAAGCTACCGATGCAACTAAAGACACCGATCAAGATGGTCTTAGCAATTTATCGGAATTTTATGTTGGAACCGACCCTCAGAATGCCGCCAGTGTTTTTCACCTTTCAGCCAAACTTATAGATAAGAGATTAATCGAATTAAGCTTTAATTCTGCATATACTGGACAATTGGTAGAATTACAAACCATTGGACAAATTGGACGAGAGAAATGGAAAACCGTCATGGAATGGAACACAGAAGATGCCGGCCTTCAACAACTCAAGGTTGACGTTTCAGATTTGAATGCCCAATTTTTCCGCCTACTCCATGTAGAATAAAAACGAATGGAATCCGCTCTTACAAACGCCACCGGCCAGACTAACTTCACAAATTTGGACTGGGGAATAGTCGCAGTATATCTACTTTTGTCAGTGGCCGTGGCCTTTTGGGTCAAACGTTTTGCAGGCAACATGACAAACTTTGTAGGTGCTGGACGTGCAGTTGGTACATGGCTGGGAATTGCTACACTTACCGGTACCGAGATGGGGCTAATAACTGTAATGTACAGCGCCCAAAAGGGTTTCACTAGTGGCTTTGCTGCTTTCCATATTGGTGTAATAGGAGGAATAGTTGCATTTTTAGTTGGTATGACTGGTCTTATTGTCGTCCGACTACGAAAACATGAAGTGCTTACCATTCCCGAATATTACGGAAAAAGGTATGGACCTCGCACTCGCATACTTGGTGGTATAATGCTGGCATTTGGCGGTTTATTAAACATGGGACTATTCCTGAAAGTTGGGGCTATGTTTATTGTTGGTATAACCGGCATGAATCCTGATGGTAGTGCTTTAAAATTGGTAATGGTAGGACTTCTAGTACTTGTACTAATATACACAGTGATTGGAGGCATGATTTCTGTAGTTATTACAGACTATATTCAGTTTGTTGTTTTATCGATCGGCATACTAGTAACCGGCTATTTGGCAGTAGAAAGTGTAGGTGGATTCGCAGCACTTTTTGATGAAGCTGACAAGCTGAAAGGTCGAGAGTGGTTTGATCCAACAGATCCCAAAAGCGGTTTTGGAACGGAATATCTCGCATGGATGTTTTTCCTAGGAATTGTCAACTGTGCCCTATGGCCAACAGCTGTAGCTAGAGCCTTGGCAATGGAAAGCACCACTGCGCTTAAACGGCAATACAAATGGTCTTCTATCTCATTTGCTATTCGAATGATTATCCCAAACCTATTAGGTATTTGTGCATTCATATTTGTAATGAATAAAGCCCCAGATTTACAGGCTCTTTTTTTCCCAGAAGAAAGTGATGCAAATCAAGTCAACAATTTATATGCAATGCCAATCTATCTTGGTCGGATTTTACCTGCTGGTCTAATTGGATTAATAACTGCAGCAATGATTGCTGCCTTTATGTCTACACATGATGGCTATCTACTTTGCTGGAGCTCAGTAATCACACAAGACATCATCGCCCCTCTTTTTAAAGAACGATTAAATAATCCGACACGCATTAAAATCACACGAATTCTTATTATCCTCATTGGTCTTTATATTTTATACTGGGGTCTATTTTATGGTGGAGAAGAAGACATATGGGATTACATGGCAATAACTGGAGCAATCTATTTTACTGGAGCCTTTTCACTCTTATTTGGAGGCCTCTATTGGAAACGAGCAAGTTCCACTGGAGCTGTTCTTGCGCTAGTTGCAGGCTGTACTGCAATACTAGGCCTAGGACCTGTTCAACAAGCCATCCACTCATATATTCCAGGTAGCCTCGATGGAAAAGCTATTATACTAGCAGAAGATACTACGGTTAAATTTGAAGAATTTGAAGAAAAGGACTCCCCAGAAAAATCATTTATTCATTATATGTTTACCGACTTCATAATGGCCCCTTTCGAACAAGCTAAACCATGGAGAAGAAACGCTCTACAAGAATGGACGGCAATGATTCGGCAGCCTAGTGGCATTTTGCAGGCCGTCGAAGTAACATACAGTAGCAACGATGAAATCGAGGTTGAAAATTGGCCTAAATTTGAACCAAAAAATGGAGATATTGTTTCATTTTATAAACCAATCTCAGGGGCGAGGGTTGGATTAATGACTATCGCGTTTACTATGCTAGTGTTTTTTGTAGGGTCAATTTTATTTCCTGATCGAAAGCTACAAGTAATAATTCAAGATGATTCAAAGTCCAACAAGACAATCTCACTAGATTCAACAGGCACCAAAATATCAAACAATAAAAATGAAAGTCAGATGCCATGAGTGAAGATCCAAACCAGCCTACAAACTCACGACAAGATTCTAAAGCTAATGAACCTCCATTAATTGAACCAACGGTAACGAAATTAAAAAAAGCGCCTCCAAAATCACAAGTCACTCCTCAAGGAGTATTGAATGCTTTATGGATTATTATGCAACTTGGTATCCTTGCAATTTTGGGGATCTTTTTTGTCCTTGTTTATATTAATCTTGGCTGGTCAGCAGTTTGGAAAGTCACTCTTATAGGCACATCTGGTCTATTCGCTATTATGTCATTACTAGTTATAATCGGTGGAGCCTTAGATGTTCGTAAACTATTTAGGAGGCTACAAGAACAACACGACAAGACAGATTCTAAGGCGATAGATTAACTGTTCTTTATTATCATATAAAACTAGCTAGCAACAATAACTGCTTAACCACTATAGAATGGACTTAAAAACTGAAACATTTCATCAAGAAATTGAAAGCGCGATGAAATCGTACGACCGTCATATTGTATGTTTATTCAAAACCCCAGATGAATGCCTCGAAGCTATCGAGCGACTTATGTTAAAATCCATCAAAGCATATGAAAATCGTGCTGAAGGAATGCGTCACGGCATAGCACTTGATAAAGAGATTACAATTATGCTTAGCCAATCAGACAGAGAAAAACCCTTTTGCGCAATCTACTTCAATCTACACAGTCCATATGGACGCGAGGACGGCGGACGCAATATTGTCGACTCAAATTCTGAAATTGAAAGTAATCTATCGGACTGAGTTTACAGTCACTTCAGTTTGGCTTCGTCGCCAACCCATATTTCTCCATCGACAATATCCGCAACCGTGTATGTTTCCCAGAAAGGACCAGAAACTCGCACTTGGCCAATTTTTTCACCTAACCTGTATATCCCTAATTGTTGACCGACCTGTGGCAGTCTTTTAAAAGCAAAATCCAAGACCACAAAATTAAGCTTTAAATTTGTGCGTACTACCTTGCCTTCTGTGCGTGTCATTGCTGGAACAACAATCGTCCCGCGCTTCTGACCAGCTAGCTTTTGATTCATTATTGTTTCTTTGGATGGGGATTTGCATCCAGCAAAAAAAAGAACTACGAATCCTATAAGTAGCTTAAGCACAGAGACAGCATAACTATTAACCATAATAGTTTCACGAAAAACAGTTCGCTTCATCTTAACGGCTTGTTCTGCTAGTATTTGGCGAGTGAAAGAAGCCACTAACAATACACCAATCCTTGAAATTTGCATAGACTCAGTGGCCTCGGCCATAGCTGCAGAACAAGGCGGCGCTGCAAGAGTTGAACTATGCCAAAATCTATTCGAAGGCGGAACTACGCCAAGTATTGGAACAGTTCATCAAGCTTTAGAACGTGTTGATATCAAGGTAAACGTAATAATTAGACCAAGGGGAGGTGATTTCCTTTTCTCAAATGATGAATTTGAAGCCATGAAGCATGATATCGTCACCTTGAAGGCAGCTGGCATCAATGGTGTCGTAATAGGAATGCTTAATACTGACGGCTCAATTGATAATGAAAGAACGCGCCAACTGATTGAATTAGCTCGACCTCTTGAAGTTACATTTCACCGCGCATTTGATGTTAGCTCAGATCCATTTCGAAGCTTAGATGATCTCATAAATCTTGGTATTGATCGTTTATTAACTTCAGGACAAGAACCCTCTGTCCTTGAAGGTGTTGAATTGATTTCCGAATTAGTACGCCGTGCAGGTGATGATATTATTATTATGCCAGGTGCTGGCATTACCCCCAAAAACTTAACCCGTATTATCCGAGAAACAGGCGCTAAAGAATTCCATGTTACTGGTTCTTCTACTGTGACCAGCAAAATGGAATACCGAAACGAGCGCTGCTATATGGGCAAAGCACTATATCCGCCCGAGTTTTCAATTAAAGTTACTGATCCTGAAAAGATTCGTCACTATGGCCAGTTAATAAGAAAAGTGACGGAGTACTAAGGCCGTATAAGCTCACATTTTTGAGCGAGCTTTCTCAAGAATCTTACGTTCATTCTCAGTTAAACTATGAATCCCATGTTTGGAGATTTTATCCAAAATCGGATCCACATCGCGACTCATGAAGTCCTGATCAGAAACTTCTGCAGCATCCACAATGTTGGGTTTACGCCAATCCCTACGACTAGAGGCCTCGGTAGAACCAGAGGGAGAGTCAGATGTGATTTTCACCTTTGGGATTATGGAAAATAAACGAAGAAAACCACCGCGCCGCACAAGGAATGCTACAAAAAAAGCACCATACAATAATCCACCTAAATGAGCTGCATGTGCCGTCCCATCGGAACTAAAGGTCTGTATCGTATACAGCATATGAAGAATTGAAACGACACAAGCCCCCCAAAATATCCATTTCCATTTCATTCGAACAGGCACAATTAAAAACAACAAAAAGTAAGCTTCTTGCCTTGGAAACATTCTCGAATAAACACCTATAAATCCAAAGACAGCACCGCTTGCCCCAATCATTGGAGGGCCTGCAAAATGCGCAGGTAAAACAATCGCAAATAAAAGTTGAAACAGACCCCCTGCCAAACCACTAACAAGATACAATGCAATGAGTTCTCTCCGGCCAATCACCGGCTCCAATAATCTACCAACAAAAAACAAGGCAATTCCATTCAATAATAAATGACCCACGCTTCCATGAAGAAATTGATAAGTGAATAATTGAATCGGTAAAAACCAAGAAATATTCTCCGTAGGCATCGCAAGGTAATTTGCAACAAATGAATTACCAAATTTATTTGAAGGCGAAAGACTATTAGAGTCCGCCAATAATTGTAGTATAAATACCGCAAGGTTAATTGTCAGCAGTATTGCCCAACCTGACCAAGGCTGTTGAAATATAGGGGGGCGAAACTGTGGTTCCTCCGGTCGCATATATGGGCGATCATCCAACATATTCACAAAAAAGTTAACATACCTTGCAATTTAATCCAATTCTATAGCTGAGCAACGCACAGCCAATCTGCTTAAAATTTCAATTGGAATCTTCATGCAAAATCTCATCCTTTTCCTAACTGAACTCGCAACTTCAGTGCCTCATTAACCAACCCGCTGACTCCCTCTCTCAACACATCCCACGCAGGAAGATTAAGACGATCCTGCACCAATTCCTTCTCCCGGATGTATTCTTCATCCGATAATAATCGACCATTGATAGCCACTCCAATAAACCTGCAATTATGATGAAGATTAGCCACAGACAAATATGCTGACAACACCTTCTCAAGAGGAGGGAGCGGCATCGGTTCAAGGCCAACGATATCAGATCGACCTGACTCATAACACATCACCAAGCCATCTGGTAAGCAGCCATGGAGTAAACCCATCGTCACACCAGAATAACGTGGATTAGCTAGACTGCCCTGCCCCTCAACCACAATTGCTTCGTGATGCTGCCCTGCAAGGACAAGTTTTTCTGTTGTGCCACCAATAAAATCCGACACAACCGAATCAATTGCACAACCATCTCCTTCGAGCATCATTCCAGTCTGACCAGTCGCCACAAACTTGGTATCACATCCTGCCTCAGATAAGCCGCGTGCCAACTCAACACTAACAACCATCTTACCTACACAGCAATCGTTACCAACAGTATGAAGCCTTAAACAATTTGGATTAAAAGAATCATACCGAGCCACAGTCCGCTCGTTGTTTTTACGAAGGTCAACAAGAGTCGAACCAGTTTTTCTAGCTAAACTTGAGAATTCAGGATCATCACTTATGGGAAAATGCATCCCAGACTCTACACGCATGCCTCGCTCAATAGACTGACGAATTGCACGTCTCAAAGGATTTGGCAAATCTCCTCCAGCTGGGGCAATCCCAACTACCAAAACATCCGCAGCTGGGGCCTTATCAATTGAAGCAAATATCGGAGTATCACCGCCAACCTCAAGTAATTCACCAGCAGTCTTACCGCTCTGAGTTGAGTCAATTAATCCTACAACTTGATTGGATTTATACCGAAGAATTCCAGTGGCAGTCTTAGCTGAAAGCGGAGTACTAAGGCCCTCAGTTAGAATAAGAATGCGTTCTTTCTCGACGCGACTTAGACTCATTGCGATACGATCTCTCCGCCAACGACGGTCATGACCGGGCGCCCTTTCAACATCCAATCGTAAAAAGGATTATTAGTAGCCTTGCTAACGGTATCCTCACGCCGAAAAATCCATTCGCTATCAGGGTCAAATACTGTCACATCCGCAGGAGCATCTACACTCAATGTTCCACGGTTGGATTTAATTAATCGCGCAGGAGCAACTGTAAACCGTTCAATTAAATCTGCTAAATTCATCCGACCACTGTGATAAAGCTGCATTAATGACACAGCAAGCTGATTCTCTAAACCAGTTATACCGAAGGGAGCATTAGCAAACTCCACCTCTTTTTCGTAGTCACAGTGAGGTGCATGATCACTGGATATAATTTCGAGTGTCCCATCGACGACCCCCTCGATAACAGCTTCCCTATCCTTTGCAGAACGGAGAGGCGGATTCATTTTAAAATTAGTATCAAACTCAGGCCAAGACGGACAATCACCATTATTCGGATAACATATTGCCTTACCATCTTCAGCCCAAAACTTTTGACTTCCGGCAATCGCCGCATCCGTCAATGTAAAATGGTGAGGGCAAGCTTCTCCAGAAATTGAAACCCCTCTAGATTTCGCTTCGCGAAGCAAACGAATACTCCCGGCCGCGCTCATATGCTGACAATGAATATGTGCCTGAGTTTTTTCTGCGAGTAAAATATTACGAGCAACAATCATCTCTTCACCCGCACTTGGCCAACCAGGTAATCCAAGCGTATTATTCCAGTATCCATCATGCATCATACCTGAACCTACAAGGGAATAGTCCTGACAATGATCCATAATTGGCAAGTCGAACATTGCAGTGTACTCCAAGGCTCGGCGCATCAAGTTATTATTCTGAACACAATTACCGTCGTCCGTAATTGCGACAACTCCAGCTCTCTTAAGTGATCCAATAGGTGCCAACTCTTCACCAGCTATACCTTTTGTAATAGCACCCGTGGTCAGCACATTAATCTTGGAAGAATTTTTGGCACTTTCCTGAATCAAAGCGACCGTGCCCGGATTATCAATTGCTGGACTTGTGTTGGGCATGCAAACAACTGTCGTAAATCCACCCTTAGCTGCTGCTGCAGATCCAGTCTCTATGCTCTCCTTTGCTGTCTGACCCGGCTCACGAAAATGAACGTGAATATCTATCAAGCCTGGGCACACCACCTTTCCGGCTACATCAACCTCTAAAACTCCCTCAGGCACTTTGCCTTGAACGTCTGAACCAACAGCCTTCACCTTGCCATCAACTAGCAAAACGTCAGCCATTTCATCTTTACTATTGGCGGGATCGATTAAACGACCACCCTTGAGCAACATTGAACTCACTGGCGAGTAGGCTAAAGAAGGTGAATAAACAACGCAAGTCGAGTCACTATGATTAAGAAACGTTAACGCTCGCAGAGTTTGTTAATACTATAAAAAAAGAGGCCGGGCTCTAGGCCCGACCTCTATGATGTGTTCTCAGTTTGGTAAACTAACCAAATTACTTCTTAGCACGTCCAAACGCAGCAGCGTCGCTTGAAGGGATTGTGAGAGGACTATTCCCATCAACATCACTCCAAGGACCATTTACTGTCGGCGCAGTCTGTAATGTGCCATCAAATGTCACAGTCACAGTGCCGTCAGCGTTTCGAACTACACTAATACTAGGTGGAGTAAGATCAACAGTTACATCAAGAGCGCTGATATCACGCTTGGCAGGATAAAGATCTGTACCACCTTC
>SHAK01000014.1 GCA_004213515.1 Limisphaerales bacterium
CATTTTTGTAAAAAAAACTTCCTGAATTTAAAACCTGTATATAGTTTTATTAATTATTCCGGTTTATTATAAATTAGTGATTTTTTTCTGATGCTAATAAAGCATTTATGCACGGTGTTTAGGTTGTTTTGATAAGTGAAAAATAGAACGGCTTTAAGAGGTTCTTTTTATCGTTTATTGAAGGATGGGGTGACCGACGGGACTCGAACCCGCAACAACCAGAATCACAATCTGGGGCTCTACCTTTGAACTACGGCCACCACAAAGAAGCGCAACTTACTGTATTGTATTCCGAGCGGTCAAGCCTACGTAGTAATTTGTAATTATATTTCAAGGAATTTAAATAAAAGAGCATTGAAATGCTTTATTGCTCAAGTCGATTCTATGGGTTAATTTTTTCTCGTATTTACTGTGTTTGGCTATTTCCAATACCTATGTAATTTACAGAAGACTATATGGATTCTCTTCTTTTTTTTGTTTTTCGTTAAGTCATCTCCAGTTGCGCGAGAATTTAAGGTCAATATTTTCCCGTCTGATATAAAATTATATGAGGGTTCACAGCAAATGCTTCTTATTAGTAAGCATTCAGATAGTGGATTTATAGATGATTTGTCTCGAAATGCTTCTTTAACAACTAGCAACCCAGCTGTTGCTATTGTACAAAATGGTATAATTAGAGCTGTTGGGGAGGGATTAGCTAAAATCCGTGTAGAGGTTGATTCAAATGTTAGAAATGTTGATGTCATTGTTTTTCCTTCAACGGGCGATGAACGATTAAGTTTTGTCGGGAATGTGTTACCAATTCTTTCTAAAGCAGGTTGTTCTGGTGGAAGTTGTCATGCCAAGCCTAATGGGCAAAACGGATTTTCCTTGTCAGTTTTTTCAAATGATCCGAAGTCTGATTATCGAGAGGTTGTTAGGGATCAAAGAGGTCGTCGGGTTTTTCCAGCCCTTCCATCAGAAAGCTTGTTACTTAAAAAGCCAACACTAAAAGTAAAACATGAAGGAGGTCGTCGATTTACTGATGATTCTTATTTTTACAATGTTATTCATAAATGGATTGAGGAAGGGATGCTTTACAAACGTGTTGGTGAACCAAATCTGATTGGAATTGATGTTTTTCCATTTGAACGGCGATATTTAAAATCCTCTTCTCAGCAACTTGTTGTCACCGCAAATTTCAGTGATGGAAGTAGTCGTGATGTTACACATTTAGCTGAATTTTCTTCTAATGAAAAAGAAGTAGCCAGAATTAATAGTGAGGGCATTTTGAATGTAGGTGACATAAATGGTGAAGGTATTATTGTTGTTCGCTATCAAGGTAAAGTAGCTCTTTCTCGTGTTATTATTCCGACAGATAGCAAATTTTCAGACGATATTTATGCTGAGTTGCCAAAGAATAATTTTATTGATGAAAAAGCATTAATTAGATTCAAGAAATTAGGGGTGTTGCCTAGTGATCTTTGTACGGATTCTGAATTTATACGCCGTGCATATATAGATGCATTAGGGGTGTTGCCGCTGGCTTCTGATGTGCGTGTTTTTCTCTCAGATCAGAGAAAGAATAAGCGAATGATTCTGATTAGTAAGTTGTTAGATGATCCCCGTTATGCGGACACTTGGGCAAATCGTTGGGGGGATTTGTTTCGACCAAATATAGCTCGTGTAGGCTTGAAAAGTGCATATACCATTGATGATTGGATTCGCCAAAGTTTTGCTGAAAACAAACCTTATGATCAAATGGTTCGTGAAATTTTAACGGCTAAAGGAAGTACGCATAAAGTTGGTCCGACTGTGATTTATCGTACTCGAAGAGAACCCTCCACTCTCACAACCTTATTTAGTCAGGTTTTTCTTGGAGTTAGGCTCGAGTGCGCTAGATGTCACCATCATCCTAATGAGAAAATTAGTCAGACTGATTTTTATAGTTTTGCTGCGTTTTTTGCTGAACTGAAAAGAAAAGGAACAGGAATATCTCCTCCGATTTCTGCTGGCACAGAATATTTCTATCATTCGCCAGGAGGTAAGGTTATGCATCCAGTCACTGGCCAAATAATGACACCAGCTCCGTTAGGAGGAACAAAGCTTATTACTCCCTCGGGAAAGGATCCTCGTTCTACTTTAGCTAATTGGATGATTGTTCCCGATAACCCTTACTTTGCTAAGGCGATGGTAAATCGTATTTGGGGGCAGTTTTTTGGTCGAGGGATTGTGCATCCAGTAGATGATTTTCGTGCATCTAATCCACCAGTAAACCCAGATATTCTAGATGCTCTTGCAAATGATTTTAGTAATAATGGTTATGACCTTAAAGATTTAATGAAGCGGATTATGGAATCAAGATTGTATCAGCTTAGCTCAACTCCAAATGATACTAATTTGGAGGATACTCGGAGTTTTTCTCGTTTTTATCGTCGTCGATTCAGTGCGGAAAATTTAGAGGATATTATTGAGCAAGTCACCGGAGTTGTTAATGAGTATTCAAATCTAAGATCAGATTCTCGTAAAGTAGAGCTTTGGACAACAAAGATGGATTCGCCCTTGCTTGAGTCTTTTGGTTTGCCCAATTCTAGTGAAAATTGCCCATGTGAACGTGATAATCGTTCAAGCATAATACAGGCTTTGCACCTAATGAATTCAAATGAGCTGCAATTAAAATTAGCTGATAAAAATGGGCATGCGGCTAGATTGGTCAAAGCCGAGTATTCCCCAAGTAAGATTGTAGATGAAGTATACCTTATGCTATATAGTCGTTGGCCAACTGATGATGAGAAAGTGATCGCTGTAGAAGGGATTAACTCTTATAAAAATAACCGTAAAAAAGGAGTCGAGGATTTAATGTGGGCCTTGATAAATACGGCTGAGTTTGTTTTTAACCACTAAAATTTATGGAATCTCTAAATCTTAATTGTGCAGGTATAGGACGTCGTGACTTTATACAGTTAGGGGTGGGAGGCATACTGGGTTTAGGGATGGGGGATTTGATGAGCCTTCGTGCTGATGCTGCAAGAGCAGCTGGAAAGCCTAATCCTGATAATATTAATTGTATTCTAGTTTGGCTTGATGGTGGGCCAACACATTTTGAAACATTTGATCCTAAGCCAGATGCTCCATCTGATGTTCGAGGTGAATTTAAACCTATACCTACGAATGTGGCAGGTGTTCATTTTTGTGAAACGGTGCCTAGGTTAGCACGGTCGCTTGATAAAATGGCAATTTTAAGATCAATTTGTCATAAGGATCCAAACCATGGTGGAGGTAATCACTATATGATGACTGGGGCTCCTACTCCAGTTCCGGTTAATTGTGGTTCTTCTGTTTCCTTTCATCCTTCTTTTGGTTCAATTGTTTCGCACATTAGAGGGGTAAAAGGAGGTTTGCCGTCCTATGCTACACTTCCTAGAAAATCTCGATCAGCTGGCCCTCATTTTCTTGGCGGGCAACATGCTCCATTTGTTATTGATGGGGACCCTAACAAGGAAGGGTATCGTGTCCGTGATGTCGTTTTGCCTAAAAGTATTAGTGAGGGACGTGCTAATAATCGTCTCAAGTTGAGGGAATCTCTCGATAGAATGTTGAGAATAGTAGATGCTACAGCAGCTGACCCAACAATTGATTTTGATAGTTTTTACCAGCAAGGAATTGATTTGATTTCTTCTAATGATGCTCAAGCAGCATTTGATATAGGCAGAGAGTCGAAAGAAGTTAGAGATAGGTATGGACGCAATGATTTTGGGCAGCGTTTACTGTTGGCTCGAAGATTGAGCGAAGTGGGGGTTTCTTTTGTGACTGTATATAATGGAGGTTGGGACCATCACACTAAGATTTTTCAAGACGGTTTTAAAAAGAAGATAGATAGGGTGGATCTAGGAATGTCAGCTTTGATTAATGACTTACACGAAAGAGGTCAGTTAGATAACACTTTGGTTTTACTTCTTGGTGAGTTTGGTCGAACTCCAAAAATTAATAAAGATGCTGGGCGAGATCATTGGCCTCATGCGATGTCTGTTTTAGTGGCGGGGGCGGGGGTTCCTGCTGGGCAGATTATTGGGGAGACGGATGTTAAAGGCTATTATGCTTCAGATAGAATATATTCACCTGAAGATTTTGCGTGTTCGATTTATACAAAAATGGGGATTAATCCAAAGAAGATATTACATACTAATACAGGCCGACCGCTGCCAATCGTAAATGGGGGGGCGCCAATAAAGGAGTTGTTCGGGTGATTCAGTTCCCTTTTGCAGCTCTGTCTGCGTTCTTAATTATATTTTTTGGAGTATCAGTGGTTTTCGCTAAGCCTCCATCTGTTACGAGTATATTCCCCTCTGGTGCTAGGCAGGGAGCAGAGTTAGAACTGAAGGTTGCAGATATACCAGAAATCTGGCCGAGTTATGTTTGGGTTGATCATTCTGGAATTGTATTTAAACCCAATAAAAACAAAAAAGGCGTTTACAATGTATCTGTGGATTTGAGCACACCTGTTGGCCCGCATTTAGTTCGCTTTTATAATAATGAAGGATCTTCAAAGCCTTGCATATTTTTTATTGGGTTAGCTGAGGAGATTGTTGAGAAAGAACCGAATGATAAATTAAATGCGTCACAGTATGTTAAGAGCACACCAACCGTTGTTAATGGCCGGCTAGGCAAAAATGGGGATGTTGATGCTTTTACTGTTCGAGTCAATCGTGGGGAATGGATTGTAGCTCAATGTTTTTCATATTCATTAGATTCCCCAGTCGATTCTTTTATTCATTTACATAATGAAGAGGGTGTTAAGCTAGCTTTTGCACCTGATACTCAAAACATAGATCCCTTGCTAGCTTATCAAGTTAAAGAGACTGGTGACTACACCGTAACATTAGCTGGATTAATTTTCCCATTTAATGCTACAGCAAGATTTCATGGTAGTGAGCATACAGTCTATAGGATGACGATTAGTACTGGAGCTTTTGCAAGAAACACATATCCACTTGGTGTTAAACGTGGATTTGAGACGCCTGTTCATATGGAGGGTTGGGGTTTTGGAGATAAAGTTGGGGCGCGTGCTGCAGTAGTTAATATAGATAATCTTTCTTCTGTCGCTTGGTTAGGAGATTCAAATCTTGCAGCACCAGTTCCTGTTTTGGTTGGTGATTTAAGTGGGAAATCTGAAACTGAGCCAAACAACACTCCTAATGCGGCTCTTAATTACAATTGGCCCTCTGCTATTCATGGTCGAATCAATTATGATGATGATGAAGATCGATTTAAAGTTTCTGCCCGAAAGGGAGACAATTTATTAATAGGAATAAGAGCATCAGAATTTAATTCATCACTTGATCCTGTTCTGAAAATTGAAGATCAAAACGGAAAGCTATTAGGGAGAGATGATGATTCAGGTAATAAGCAGGACGCTAAGCTTAATTGGAAGGCTCCAGCTGATGGGGAGTATTTGATTTCTGTAAGCGATTTAATTCGAACTGGAAGTGATTCTCATTTTTATCGTTTAGAGATAGACCACCCTAGACCATCTTTGACTGCCATTCATTCTCCTGACCGATTAATAGTCGAAGCGGGAACTTCCTCTGAATTCACCGTAAAAATTAGTTTGCTGGGTGGGTTTTCAGGTGAGCCTTTTATTATTGTTCAAGGCTTGCCAGACGGTGTTAGTGCTCAAATTCCAGCTACAGAAAAAGGAGGGGATTTAACATTAAAGATAGTTGCAAGTGAAACAGCAAATGCTGCTAATGTTCCTCTTAAAATTCAGGTAATGGATCCTGATACAAATTTGATTTGCAGGTCTAATGCTTCAATAGGCATGGATAAAGCTGGTGGTGAGAGACTAATTAATGTTGTTGATCACTTATGGTTAACTGTAAAACCGAAGCAATCTGATCCCGAAAAATCACCAAAGTAATAAATCTTTTATTTATCTAGTTTTTTTCTTTTTCTTGAAAAGGATATAGAGATCACTACGATTCTTCTTCTTGGTCGGGATGTAGCGTAGCCTGGTTAGCGCGCTGCACTGGGGGTGCAGAGGTCGGGAGTTCAAATCTCCCCATCCCGACCATTACTGTTTATTAACATTTCCTTTCTTCGCTCTATTAAAAGTTTTTTCCTTTCTTTTTTAATCTTCGGTGGTTTCTTATTTTGTTATGCCAACTTCTTTTTTAGTTATAATCAGTTCAATTGTTATTGGTTTGTTGATTGTTGCTGTTTTTGTAATTTATAAAAGTCGCAATTAATTTTTTTAGTTATTTCTTAATTTAGTATTTGTAGTGAAACATATATCAATAATAGTAATTTTAATTGGGACTGTTTATTTGTCAGGATGCGAGAGTTTGGAGTCAAAATTCGATCAGCGAATGAAATGGAAAAAATTTCGTGAAGAATCTCCGAATCCACCAATGACGCCATTTAAAAAATGGCCTGCCGAAAATTAAACATAAAATAGTAATGCTGTTTTTTTGTTTTAAAGTCTTATTATGTTTCCCGTTAAAAAGATTTTATTTAAATTAATCACCCTAATTTTTTTGATAGGGTGTGGGAAACCTTCTGTTTATGAAGCTGTGGTAGATGGGGATATGGAAACTGTAAAGTTACATTTATCAGCTGGCGTAGATGTCGATTCAGCTGGCGTAGATGATTCCCATAGAGGTAAAACTTTATTAGGTCTTGCTGTTTCAAATGGTCACAATGAAATTGCTGAACTGCTTATAAATAATGGTGCAGCTGTAGACAAAAGTGCTGGGCCTTTAAAGTGGGCTCCTTTGCATTTTGCCGTTTGGAAAGAGCAGGGGGATCTCGTTGAATTATTAATATCAAAAAAAGCTAATATAAATTCCATTGATGTAAATGGTAGTACCGCTTTACATTTTGCTGCTTTTGATGGGACTCAAGAAATAGTTTCATTATTAATAGCTAAAGGCGCAGACATTAATGCAAAGAACTTTATCGGGCGGACTCCGTTGCATAATGCAGCAAGTAAGGGGCCAGCAGAATTAATTGAATTGCTGATAAATAATGGTGCGGATGTTAATGCTTTAGATAATCAAGGTAGATCCCCAGTGGATTTTTCATTTTGTTGTGGAGGAGTTGACACAGATATTTCAAAATTACTTCGAGAACTTGGTGGTAATGATGGGGTAGATTCTGAGGGTAAATGAGCTTTATTTTTTTTCAAAAAGATGCCAATTTGTTTATGGATCGTTTGTTATTTCTATCCATTTAATTATAATCATGTCTGAATCTAAAGACTCAAAACAATGGTTCCCATATTGGGTTTCGTTACTAATGCTTATTTTGTGGCCGGTACCACTTATCATAGTTCTTTTAATATGGAGTCCAGCATTAAAATAATTAAGTTCCTTGAATCTAATTAGTTTTTCATTGACTCGAAGCTGTTAAGTATTAAAGAGTTTGGCCGTGAACAAGCTAACAATTACACTTTTATTTTCCTTGTTATTCAGTGCATCTAATTTTGCAGCGGATAAAAAGTACAAGGCCATTTTTGATGGCAAAACTTTGGAGGGATGGACTCAGCGAAACGGTACTGCTACATATCGAGTTGAGAAGAAATCAGTAGTTGGTAAAACAAATGAGGGTAGCCCCAATTCGTTTTTATGCAGTGATAAGGAGTATGGTAATTTCGATCTTATTTTTGAGGTGAAGGTAGATGATAAGCTTAATTCAGGCGTGCAGATACGTTCTCAAACAAAAGGGGGTCCTAAGGGTCGTGTAAATGGGCCGCAAGTTGAAATTGAGGCTAGTGGTAAAAATGGTGCCGAGGCCGGTTATATTTACGGTGAAGCAGCAGGGGGTTGGATGACTCCAGCAGACAAGCTTAAACCTCACAAACACTTTAAAGATGGGAAATGGAATAAATATCGAGTTGTGGCTGATGGTGCTAATATAAAAGTTTGGATAAACGGTGCGGTTGTATCTGATTTAAATCACGAAGAGAAATACAAAAGTCATCCTAAAGGATTTATTGGGCTGCAAGTTCATAGTATTGGTAGAGGATCAGGGCCATATGAAGTCCGTTGGAGAAAAATTAAAATCAAAGAGCTCGACTAAATAGTTTTCTGAATAATTTAAAAAAACACGAAATTTATTTTCGTGTTTTTTTTACATTTTTTTTATATGAGATTTATTTATTTGATTTCATTTTTTTTGTCTTTAGTACAACTAAAAGCTGCAGTTAAACCTAATTTCATTGTCGTCTTTTGTGATGACCTTGGCTATGCGGACATAGGTCCATTTGGAGCCAAGAATAAAACGACTCCAAATCTCGATCGTATGGCTAGTGAAGGGATTCGGCTAACTGATTTTTATTCAACTTGTTCTGTTTGCACTCCATCTCGAGCAAGTTTAATGACTGGGTGTTATCCTAGGCGTTTAAACATGCATGTAGATGAGAAAAACCTCTGTGTTTTATTTCCTTCGGCTCGAAAAGGACTCAATCCGGATGAAGTGACTGTTGCTGAAATATTGAAAGAGCAAGGCTATGAAACAATGTGTATAGGAAAATGGCATCTTGGTGACCATCCCAAATTCATGCCTACTAATCAGGGTTTTGATCATTATTACGGTATCCCTTACAGCAATGATATGAATCGAAAGGATGTTCCCTTGCCGCTTGTTCAAGACCTTATTGTTATAGAGGAAAGTGTGCAACGTGACACAACTATCACTGAGCTTTATACAAAAGAGGCGATAAAGTTTATTAAAATGCACAGCGAGGATTCATTCTTTCTTTATTTGCCGCATACAGCCGTGCACTTGCCGCTTGTGCCCGGTAAGCAATTCCAAGGGACGAGCAAAGATGGCGCTTATGGAGATTGGGTACAGGAGGTCGACTGGTCTATGGGGCAGTTATTTAAAGTGTTGAAAGAATTAGGCATTGATAAAGAAACTTTAGTACTTTTCACAAGTGATAATGGGTCAGCTCGTGAAAAACAGGGTAGCAATTTACCGTTACGCGGGCGCAAAGGGCGTACGGATGAAGGGGGCATGCGCGTCCCATGTATTGTTAGGTGGCCTGGGAAAATTCCAGCCGGTTCAAGTAGTGATGCTCTTACAAGTACTATTGATGTATTACCTACATTGGCTAGTTTGGCAGGTGGGAGTGTGCCTGTAGATAAGGTAATTGATGGGAAAAATATTTGGTCTATTCTTAACGGGCAAACAAACTCTGATCCACGCGAAGCTTTTTATTACTACCAAATGGATCAATTACAGGCAGTGCGTTCAGGTGACTGGAAACTTTTTGTTCAGATGAATAGTAAAAAGCGTAATTGGGGTAAACCTGAAGGTCGGCAGTCTATTAAACTTTTCAATCTCGCTCTTGATATCCATGAAGATGAAAACCTTGCTCTTGAAAACCCAGAGATTGTTGAGCGACTTCTTAAATATGTGAAAAAGGCTAGGTTGGACCTTGGAGATGTTGGAATGAAAGGGCAAGGGCAACGCGAAGCTGGTTGGGTTAGTAAATCTTCTCCTCGTTTACTTGAAAAATGAACCGGCCAAAAATAGTCTTGTTTAATTGTTTCCTCTAGTTGTTTTTGTTGGGCCTTCCAATATAGCAAAATCTTTTGAAGTGGTGTTACTAAATGAAGGGTTATTTGCAATTTCACTGAAAACATCAGACTCGAGATAATTCTGCATGGCTTCGTGGCTTTCCCAGAAATATATACCTCCGTATGTGTTGTTGTTCTTATCAGATAGCCAGTGTTTAGAAATCAGCCCTGGTAAATCAGCAAATGTCTGGGCTATCTCATTGCAGGCTTTTTCGTAGTCTTCATGAGATAAGTCATTTAAGTTGAAGTTTACTATTTGAATGTGCATGGATTTAATTAATCCTCTTCTTTTTTATAAGTCAATTCGAACTTAATAAAAATTTTATCTTCCTTCATAAGGATTATTTAAAAAATTTGCCAATTTTGATAAGGCTTTGGCACGGTGACTGATTAAATTCTTAGTTTTTGGTCCTAGCTCGGCAAAGCTTTGACTGTATCCGTCTGGTATAAATAAAGAATCATAACCAAAGCCATGTTTTCCAGTTTCTGATTTACTGATGCGACCTCGGCATGTGCCTTTGAACGTTTTTGTTTCTATTTGTCCTACTGTTACTATAGCTAGTGCACAGCAGAATTGAGCACCTCGTTCAGGATCAGGCACTCCTGCGAGTTCTGTAAGTAGCTTTATATTGTTGTCATTGTCAGAAGCATTGTTGTTTTGTTTATCAGAAGCGTATCGTGCAGAATGTATTCCTGGCTGACCGTTAAGAATATCGACTTCCAGTCCGGAATCATCAGCTATAACATAGTCTGGTATATTATTAAGTGTTTGATGCCCAAGCCAGAATGCAATTTCACAAGCTTTCTTTTTTGCGTTTTCAGTGAAGCTATTTTTGTTTTCTTCAACTATTGGGACATTATTGAATTCAGCTAGTGTTTGTATTGTGTATTCACTATTGATAATAGCTGCTATTTCATCGGCCTTGTTATTATTTTGAGTTGCGATGACGATGGTGGACATAGATATTATTTGTAATTTGATTCTAGTTTCTCGAAGCCTTCTTCTATAAATGTAGTATTTTGAATTCGAGCTAATCGAGAGTAGAGCCCTTGTTGGTTAATTAGTTCATCGTGTGATCCCTGTTCGATTATTTTGCCGTTTCTAAGAACTAGTATCTGGTCCGCATTCCGAATAGTGCTTAATCGGTGTGCTATTACAAAGCTTGTTCTACCTGACATGAGACGTTCAAGTGCTTGTTGAATTAAGCGTTCCGTTGCCGTGTCAACGCTTGCTGTAGCTTCATCTAGAATAAGGATTGGGGAATCCTTTAGTAGCGCTCTAGCTATACTTATTCGTTGTTTTTCGCCAACACTTAGACGTACTCCTCTTTCACCTACTTTTGTGTCAAATCCTTCAGGCAGATCGTTAATAAACTGATCGCAGTTGGCTGCCTTTGCTGCTTCGATAATTTCATTCTGGTTGGCGTTTAAGTTTCCATATGAAATATTTTCCCCAACAGTTCCGTTAAATAAAAATGGTTCTTGGCTAACAGTGGATATGTTTTTTCTTAGCGATTCAAGTGAAATATTGGCAATGTTTTCACCATCGATTGTTATATTGCCGTGGCTTGTTTCGTAGAAAGCTGGCAATAGATTAATGAGGGTTGTTTTTCCTGCTCCTGTCGGGCCCACTAGAGCGATCATTTCACCTGGTTTAGCTAAAAGGGTGATATCCTTTAATGTCGTTTTATCTTTATTGTAGTCAAAATGCACTGCGTTATATCTAACTTCGCCTCTTACTTTATTTGGTAGCAACTTAAGCTTATCAAGATTTTTTCGTTCTTCGGTTGAATCAAGTATATCAAATACTCTTTCGCCCCCAGCACGTGCAGATTGTAGCATTTGGTTTAGGCCGTGAAGTTTACTTATGGGCTCGTAAAAAAGAGCAAGATAAAAAAGAAATGCTACTAATTCTCCAACTGACATTTGGTTGTTCATTATTTGTTCTCCTCCAATCCATAGAACTAAGCCTGTACCTGTAGCTGCGACAAAGCTCATGGTTGGATTGTAAAACGCCCAAGCACGCATGATAGTCAGTGTGCCTTGTCGCATTGCTTCAGCTCGATCTGTAAATCTATTGTCCTCATGTTTTTCTTTTCCAAATGCCTTTATTTCTCGGACTCCTTGAAGGTTGTCCATTAGTAATGCATTCATTGCGCTAGAGGCTTGGCGCTGTTTTCTATATCTATTATGAGCGGTAAGTGTATACCACATTGCACCAATAATTAGAAGTGGGATTGGAATCATAGCTACCCCTGCTAATAGTGGGTTTGTTATAAACAGAATCGTTAGAACACCTAAAATGCTAATAATCGATACTGTTCCTTGTTCAGTTCCGTCAATTAGAAGCCGTTCGACAGCGTTGACATCCTCTATAACTCGAGTCATCAGATCTCCTGATGCTCTTTTGTCATAGTATTGTAAGGGTAATCTTTGGAGTCTTGCGTAGACTTCTCGACGCATGTCAAATACTACGTTTTGTTCAAAATGGTTGTTTACTTGAATCCGTATACTATTAAAAAAATCACGGAGAAAAAATGCGGCGATCAATAGCAGTATGGCATTATTAAGCTGGCTGGTATCTCCAGCATATATTACGTCATCAATAATATACTGTGTAAGCCTTGGAAATGCGAAAGCGCATAGTAATGAAACAACTGCACAAGCTATTGTTGCTAGGGCTAGTCCTTTGTATGGCCAAAGATACGAGCTCACGCGTCGTATAATTTCAATTGTAGACCGCTTTTTTGCGGAAAACATTGGGTCGTTTTCTGTTAAATGATCGTGGCTCGACATGATTTTTCGCTTAAACGAGCCTAAAAGCATGTAAAAGCGGCAAGGGTTTTGCGATGAGGCAGGGTAATTTTCAAGTATGAGTTTCAATTAAAGCTATTTTTTTTGTTTTCATAGAGGGCTTTATTTAATCCAATTGAGAAATGCGACGTAGAGAATTTATATGTGCTTCGACCGGAACACTGTTGGCCATGCCAAATTTATTGCGTGGTGCACAAAAGAAGATTCGAATTGGACAGATTGGCGCTAGTCATTCACATGCCTCCGGAAAGCTTGGGGCAATAAGGAATCTCTCCAATGATTTTGACTTAGTAGGAATTGCACAGCCAAAAGAGGCTGCAACAAAGCCTATTCCTAATAGCGGAGTTTATCGAGGTGTTAAGAGAATGTCAGAGGAGGACCTACTATCAACTCCAGGATTAGAAGCTGTGGCAATTGAAACCGAGGTTCCTGTATTAGTTGCTGCAGCGAAAAGAGCAGTCGGTGCGGGTTTGCATATTCATCATGATAAACCAGGGGGTGTAAATTTTAGTGGTTTTCAAGAATTGCTAAATTTAGCTAAACAAAAAAAACGAATTGTACAAATGGGTTATATGCTTCGTTATAACCCTGCATTTCAATTCATGTACAGAGCAGTTAAAGAAGGATGGCTAGGGGAAATAATGGAAGTTGATGCGATGATGGGAAAGATGGCCTCATCTTCACTGCGAAAAGAATTAGCACGTTATGAAGGTGGTGGTATGTTTGAGCTTGCGTGTCACTTAATTGATTCGGTGGTTTTTGTACTTGGCGAACCAAAATCTGTTCATTGTTTTAATGTGAACTCTCAGGGAGATGAAGTGCGTGATAATCAATTAGCCGTACTGCAATATGAAAAGGCAACTGCTACAGTACGTTGTAATCATCGAGATTATTTTGGGTTTTCAAGACGGCGGTTTCAGATAGCAGGGGATAAGGGTGTTATTGAAATTCGCCCGATGGAACCAGGTAAGACTCTGCAATTAAGTCTTTATGATTCTCATGGTGGTTATAAGCGTGGAACGCAAACAGTAGATCTACCTGGTAGGCAAGGAGGGAGATATGATGGGGAATTTTTAGATCTGGCGAAAGTTATTAGAGGTGAGAAAACTTTTGACTGGTCTTACGAGCATGATTTAGAAGTTCAAAAAACATTACTTCTAGCGTCTGGAATGCCAATTAAATGAGATTTTATTTGTATCTATTAACTTTTGTTTCTCTTTTATTGCTAATTGGTTGTCGTGTGCGACCTGATGGAGTTGACTATGATCAATGGAAAGAGGCGCTTAAAACTCGTCGTGCTACATCTGCACGTCATGTCATAGCTCCTCCAGGCTTTGAGGTTGATTTAATTAGAACTGCCACGAAGGCAGAAGGATCATGGGTAAGTTTAGAGTTTGACGGAAAAGGTAGACTTCTAATAGGACGAGAAGGCCCTGGAATTCTTAGGCTGACTTTGCCTGAAGGACGTTTTGACCGTTCAGCTATAGAGCTGATAAATAACGAGCTTAATGAATGCCGCGGTTTGCTTTGGGCATATGATAGTCTTTATGTTAACGCAAATAACTCGAAGGGCTTTTATAGGTTGAGAGATACAACTGGTGATGACCGGTTGAATGAAGTTAGATTGCTGAAAGAAACGGGTGGCGGCGTTGGGCACGGCAGAAACTCGATAGCTCTTGGGCCGGACGGATACATTTACCTTGCGCACGGTAATGATGTTAAATTACCGAAAGATTTTTCACCTAGTTCAATGTCAACTTACAGGTGTTACGATCATGATCGACTGTTGCCTTGTGACTGGAATCGTGTGTTGTTCAATGAAGGGATCGAGCCTCCGGCTGGGCATATTATTCGTACTGATCGACACGGCAATCGCTGGGAGATGATTGCTGGAGGTTTTCGCAATCCATATGGTTTGGCTTTTAATGCTGACGAAGAGTTGTTTGTTTTTGATGCAGACATGGAATGGGATAAAGGAACTCCTTGGTATCGGCCAACCCGAATTAATCATGTTGTTTCAGGAGGTGATTATGGATGGAGGCAGGGCACGGACAAATGGCCGGCCTATTTTCCGGATAGCTTGCCAAGCAATCTCGATATTGGTTTAGGGTCCCCGACAGCAATTGTTTTTGGAACGGATAGCAACTTCCCTCAATCTTACAAGAATGCGCTTTTCATTCTTGACTGGGCATATGGCAAAATATTCACGGTAAATTTAACTCCAAGCGGAGCTAGTTACCGGGCTGTTTTTAGTGAATTTGTCACAGGTCGTCCTCTTAATGTTACTGGTGCTGATTTTGGACCTGATGGTGCCCTTTACTTTGTTACGGGTGGCCGTCGGACTAAATCAGGGCTTTATCGAGTTCGTTATACTAGAGATCCTTCTTCTCTTCCTAATAATCAACTATTAAGCCAAGGTGAAATTAAAGAAGCCGAAAGTAGCAGGGAATTGAGAATTGAATTGGAAAAATATCACAGTGAGCAATCAATCGAAGGCTTGGGCTTAGCTTGGGATTATTTAGATGATGATGATTTATGGATTCGACATGCAGCCCGTGTTGCATTGGAGAATCAGGTTTTGTTGAATTGGTCTTTAGCTGCTTTAACAGAGTCAAATACTAAAAAAGCACTTAATGCTTTATTGGCTCTTGCTCGGGTTGGGGATTCAAATATAAAAACTCAGATTCTTGCCAGGCTCAATTATCTTCCCTGGGATTCGTGTAGTCCTGAATGGCAATTGATTGCTTTGCGTGCTTATCAATTAGTGTTTACGAGAATGGGCGGTGTGGATTTGCCGGAAAGAAAAATGGTGATTAATAAAATCACCAAAACTTCAGATATTAATTTAGAGCTTAGAATGGAGGTTTCGAGGTTGATGGTGTTTTTAAATGCTGACGGAATGATTCCTCAGTTGTTAAATTATGTAGTCGACGCAAAAACACAAGAGGAGCGACTCTTTTACCTCTTTCATATGCGGCATATAAGTGAAGGTTGGACTATTGCGCATCGAAAAGCATATTTCGCTTGGTTGCAAAGAATGAATAAAGCCCAAAGTGATATTCATTTTTTAGGCTTTATGAAGCATATTATATCTGATGCTCTCGCTAAAGTTCCTCTAGTTGAGAGAGGTGAATACGAACGAATTTTTGGCGATAAAAAGATTTCAATCAATATGCCAAATATAGATCGTCCTGACCATAAGGTTTGGACATTGGCTGACTTTACTAATTCCTTTGGTGATTTGTCTAAGCGTGATCGTGGCAATGGTTTCAGGGTTCTCAAGGAGGCGGCTTGCTTAACTTGTCATGCTTTTGGTGGTGAAGGGCAAGGCCTTGGTCCAGATTTAACAACGATTGGATTAAGATTCGACGTAGTGTCTATTCTCGAGTCAATAATAGAACCTTCTAAAGTTATTGCTGATAAATATAAAAATATTTCAGTCACTACCCATAGAGGAGAATTAATTGAGGGGAGACTTGTTGGGGAGAGTGACGAATCTCTTATAATTTCTACCAACGCATTGAATTTTTCTCAATTACGTTCGGTTAAACTAAATTTGTTGGCTGCTCGAAATGATTCAAAATTCTCACCCATGCCAGCTAATCTTCTTAATATATTTACACAAGATGAGATTCTTGATTTGTTGGCGTTACTTCAATTAGGTTCTAAAAAATGAAAACTGGCTTTTTGATTATAGGGGATTCGTGTTACAATTTTTGCCGTGAGATACAGGAAAATTCGTAAAACAAACCTAGAGGTATCTGAAGTTGGTTTTGGTCTTTGGACAGTGTCGACGGGTTGGTGGGGCAAATTCACTGATGAGGATGCTGTAGGTTTGATTCGTAAGGGGTTTGATCGTGGTATTAATCTTTATGATGCTGCGGATACTTACGGAAACGGTCGAAGCGAGGAACTGTTGTCAAAAGCTCTTGGAGATCAAAGGGATGAAGTGGTGATTGCTACCAAAGTTGGATATGACTTTTATAATCATGATGGTGACCGGAAAGGGCAAAGGGAAATCGCTCAGGATTTTTCAAAAGAATATATAAAGTTCGCGACTGAAAAATGTCTTGAGCGGCTTAAAACTGATCGTATTGACATTATGCAACTTCATAATGTTCGAGCTGATCAAGTTGACACTGATGAGGTGTGGGAGGCTTTAGAAGAGCTGGAGCAGGAGGGCAAGTTGGTTTGTTCTGGAGTTGCACTTGGTCCAGCTATTGGATGGATGTATGAGGGGGTTGACTGTGTGCAAAGGCGAAAACCCAAAATAATTCAACACATCTATAATATGTTAGAGCAATTCCCTGGAAATCAAATCAATGCCTCTACATACGGGAAGGTAGAGAAAAGCAATGTCACTGTAGATGATCTAGGTGATTTTCGTCATGGTCGAATGACTGAAGAACCCGAACTCGACACTAGTTTTTTAATTCGTGTTACTCATAGTTCTGGAATGCTCGAGGGGCAGTATACTGAAGACACTGTTTTTGCACCTGAAGACCATCGTTCTCATCGTCCAAAATCTTGGCTGATTAATGGTTTAAAAAAGATTAAAACTCTCGATTTCTTAACTTCTCCAGAGTCAGGTCGAACTCTTGGGCAAGCCGCATTGTTATGGTTGTTAGCTGAAAAGACTGTAGCTTCGACTCTGCCAAATATTTATAATGAGGATCAACTAATAGAATTTACAGAAGACAAACCTTGTTTGACGTCTGATGAATTGCAAAGGGTTGACGAGTTGTTCGCGGAAAATTTTGGGGTTGAAGAAGACTCTTCTAATTATAAGGGGACTATGGAGAGAGAAAGCGCAGCTTAAATTGATAGCAAAAAGCCATTTTTTATTTTTAAAATTAGCTGCCTTCTTGGCAGCTTTTTCTATGGTAACATCTGGTTGTAAGGTTGTTGCAAAAAAATCAATAAGAGGAGTTAGTGGAATAACTGCAAAAACTGTAAAGGCGACTGGTAAAATGACGGGGAAATTAACAGTTGCAACTGTAAAGACTAGTGGGAAAATTATACTAGCAGCAAGTAAAACGAGTGCGTCAGCACTAATTAAATTAGCGAAAAATGGAGAGGTAACATTTGTGAATGCTGCGACTGGATTAGTTTCGTCAATACCCTTTGTTGATGGGATGAGCCTTCGATTAGCTTTAAGCGCAGCTAAGCTTGACCCTCGATATAAGATTTTCGAGATTATTAGGCCAAGTGGTGTAATTAGAGTTGGTTGGTCGCAATTTACTAGTTTAGGAGGTTCTAAATTAAAATCCTCAGATGTGATTCGAGTGATGTCACTGGCTATTAATAGAAAATGAAAGGTTTAGTTGACACTGTTAATCAAGATACCGAAAGAGTGTTTATGGTTGGAGTTCAATTAAAGGCTGATAATGCTTGGTGTGTTGAAGAATCAATGGATGAGTTGTCAGAATTAGTCACAACAGCTGGGGCTATAGTTGTTGGGAGAGGATCACAACGCCTTGATAAATTTAACGCTGCGACTTTTATTGGCCCTGGAAAAGCCAAGGAGTTTTCAGTTGAGTGTAAAGAATCAAATGTTGATACAGTTGTTTTTGACGAAGAGCTAAACCCAGCGCAGGGACGAAATTTAGAGAAAATTTTTGAGTGTAAGATTTTAGATCGTACTGCATTAATTTTAGATATTTTTTCACAACGTGCGCAAACCCGTGAGGGTAAGTTGCAGGTGGAGCTGGCTCAGTTGAATCATTTGCTTCCAAGATTAACTAGGTTCTGGACTCATTTATCCCGTCAGAAAGGTGGTATTGGTATGCGTGGTGGAGATGGGGAAAGCCAGCTAGAGGTGGACCGTAGAAAAGTTCGAGAGCGCATAGGTAAAATCCAGCGTGATCTTGATTTGGTAATGAGGAATCGAGATGTTCAGCGAACTGGTCGCAAGAGAAATCAATGGCCGCTCGGGTCAATGGTTGGTTACACTAATGCAGGTAAATCTACTTTATTCAACGCAATTACTGGGGCATCAACTCTTTCTGAGGATAAGTTATTTGCGACTCTTGATCCGACAACGCGTAGGTTGAAATTGCCGACCAATCAGAATGTTCTTCTTTCTGATACTGTTGGTTTTATAAGGAAATTGCCTCATGACCTAATTGATGCTTTTAAAGCTACTCTTGAGGAGGTTATAGAGGCGGATTTGCTTTTACACATTGTTGATGTGAGTTCTCCGTATGCGGAGGAACAGATTGAAGCGGTTAATTTAGTTCTCAAGGATTTGGGTGTAGAGGAAAAGCGAACTTTAATGATCTTCAACAAGGTTGATCGAATAAGTTCATCTGGTTTGTCTAAGCGTTTTACCGATCAGTATTCTAATTCAATCGCTGTATCAGCAAAAACTGGTGAAGGTTTCGATGAATTAATGGCAGAACTAGGTAAGCAGTTGCGGCCTATTCGGAAAATGGTTGGGATATCTATACCTCATTCAAAATCAGACATCATTGCGCGCCTCCATGAGGTTGGACAAGTTTTAGAGAGAAATTATGATGGAGATGAGGCTATGTTTAAGGCCCTTATACCTCCTAATTATCTAGATTATTTTGAGCAGTATCTTACTAATGAGGATGATTTTGTTAATACATAGATTTTTTAAGGTCGTCTTGACCGTTTTTTTGTTCATGATAAGTTTTTTTATATGATTTCAGGTATCGCTAAAAAAGAAACTCTTTCTGAGATTAAATTTCGAGTCGGTGACGAGCGGTTACTTAAGGTGAGTGAAAGTGCGAGTGTTAAAGTTAAGTCATTGCTTCAGCGTCAAGGTCGCTCTGATGGAGTTCTTCGTGTAGCTGTTATAGGAGGAGGATGTTCAGGGTTGCAGTATAAACTTGATTTGCAAGATGCTCCTGCAAATAGAGACATTCTTGTGGAGAGTGGTGGGATTAAAGTTGTAGTTGATCCCAAGACGGCAATTTATGTGACGGGTAGTCAGTTGGAATATGCTGATAAACTGGAGGATGGAGGGTTTAAGGTGAATAACCCGAATGCTGCCAGCACCTGTTCCTGTGGTGAAAGTTTTAGCGCATAAAAGAGTCTAATAGATATGGTTGATCACTTTGAGAAGTTGGGTGTTCATCGTCGACCATGGTTAGATATCGATTTGATTAAACAGCGTTTTCATGATTTATCAATTGAGATTCATCCAGATCATTCTTCAGATGGTTCTGTTAATATAAAAAAGGAGAATCAAAAGGAATTTGTTAATATCAATTTAGCCTTTCAGTGTCTTAGTGATACAAAATTAAGGGTGCGACATTTATTAGAACTTGAGAGCGGTCGTGCATCTGAAAATGTCCAATCTGTTCCATCTGAGATGACAGATTGGTTTACTGCAGTCGGCTTAGTATGTAAGAAAGTTGATTTATTTTTGGTAAAGAAAGATGAGCAAGACTCGCCAATGTTACAGGCCTCTTTAATGGAGGAGGGGATGTTATTGAATGATGAAGTTTCTGAAATGCATCAAAAATTGCAGTTCGAATTGAATGGTATTAACGAAGAGCTAAAAATATTAAATAAGCAATGGGATAGTGTTGAAGATGATTCTGTTGAAAGAATAGATAAATTGCCATTAATAGAACTGGCTTCAATTGGGCAAAGGCTTAGCTTTTGGGTTAAGTGGAGTTCGCAGCTTGGCGAGAGATCTAGCCGATTAATGTTCTGATTTTTCTTTGAATTTGCTTAGCTTGACCCTTTGGACGCTCTTAGACAGAATGACCTCTATTATTTTAAAATTTTTAGTTTAATGAAACTTACGACATATATATTTTCAACTTTAGTCCTAATGGGCTGTGTAGGTTCTGCAGCACTTGCAGAGAAAAAGAAGTCAAATAAAGAAAAGAGATTTGTTTATCTTTTTGATGGCACTTCAACTAGTCACTGGATGAATGCTAAGACAGGAAAATTTCCAGATAAGGGTTGGGTTATTGAGGGTAACTGCCTTAAACATAATGCCAAAGCTGGTGGTGGAGATATTATAACCAAAAACAAATACGAGGAATTTGATTTTCGTTTTGAATGGAAAGTTTCCAAGGGAGCCAACAGTGGTGTGAAGTATTTCATAATTCGTGACCGCGGATCTTTAGGGCACGAATATCAGGTCCTTGATGATGAAAATCACCCTGACGGGGCTAAGGGAGCCAACCGCCAGACTGCTGCATTTTACGATGTGCTTGAACCTGCCAAGGATAAACCAATTAAACAGCCAGGTAAGTTTAATTCATCTCGAATTCTTGTGAAAGGGAACACTGTGAAGCATTTTTTAAATGGTAAGAATGTGCTGACCTATAAGCTTGGAAGTGATGAGGTTAAAGCAGCAATAGCCAAGAGTAAGTTTAAGAACCTTAAAGTTTTCGGTCAGCGCTTGGCTGGTCATATTTTATTGCAAGATCATGGGGATGCTGTTTGGTACAGGAATATACGAATCCGTGATCTTAGTAAGAATTAATTATTGCTGAAGTACTTGTAAAATACAATTTAGGACCTGTGTGTTTTAGATAATTACTTTGGTTGGTCCCAGAGTCGATACGGGTCATCTAGGCGTTTCATTTCTTTAAATAATAGGACCTCCATTTCCTTGAGCTTATTGGTAAATTTTGGATTGTTTGCGAGATTTATTTGGTGTGAGTTATCACCTTTGTGTTCACTCAGGAGTTCGTAAGGGTTTTTATTAAGGTTAAACAGTTGTGTCCTGCGAACAGTACCTTTCATTACGTCGTACTTGATTAGTTTCCATTCACCTTTTCTCACGCTGCGCATACCAGGTTTTGTCCCTCCACTGTAAACGCCGTACAACGTGTCTCGAATTGTTTCTTTGTGGCCTTTTAGAACGGGCTCGAGGCTTATACCTTCGTTTGTTATCGGAGGATTAATTTTTGCAAGACTGCAGAGTGTTGCCAGTGTGTCCAGCAGGTAAACATTTCCCTGAGCCCGGCTTCCGGGAACAATTCCAGGGCCTTTTACTATGAAAGGGACTCGCCATGTGTGTTCGTACAAGTTCTGCTTTCCCTGCAATCCATGACGACCTATGGCCATGCCGTGATCGGATGTGTAGACAATGTAAGTGTTATTCAATTCACCCATTGCTTTTAGTTTATCAAGTACACGGCCGATTTGTTGGTCGATGTATTCGCTGCAGGCAAATTGTCGCCCGATTTCGTTTCGAATTGTGCGTTCATCGCGGCGTTCCCATACACCAGGTACCTTTACTTCATCGCGTAACCCAGGATGTCCATCAGGAAATGGATGCTTTGGAAGGTAATTAATCGGTAAATTTGGATGTTTGGTATTTGCTGGTGGTAGCGAATTCTTATCTCGATGATTTACTGCACCGTATTTTTTTAAAAGTTCCGGTGTTCCATCACGAACGTCGTGTGGATGTGAAAAACCGAAGTAGATAAGAAACGGATCAACATCCTTTTTCATTTCTCGTTCGTTCAGGTAATTTAGTACTCGTTCGGCGTGCCAGGCACTACCCGTCTCGGCTGTGCCGCCGCGCTTAGTGGAATCGTGCACCACGTTAAATTGTTTATTCGCCCCATCATAGCTATTACCCCGTTTGCAGGTGCGCATTGTGTCGTATCCCGCTCGATTGAATACTGCTGCTAGGGTGTTTTTGACCAAGTCAGCAGGAACTAAATTCGGATTTAATGCGTTCGGATTGGCTGGCGGTTTACGGAATTTTCGATCTGGAATGTGCCAAACTGTTCGGCCACTCATTATCATATGCCGTGATGCTGTGCAAACGCCGCCAACCCATGATCCCATATGGTACGCGCCGTCTATAACCATTCCTTCCGCAGCTAGTTTTTCAATTACAGGTGCGTTTAATTGGCTGTTTGGGTTATAAAATTTGAAATCAAATGGTGACTGATCATCTACAATGATATAGAGAATGTTTGGCTTTTTGATTTCGGTTTGGCCTGAGACAGCAAGTAGGGATATTGCTAAGGTAATTATTATTTGTCTCACGGCTGTCTTATCTTCCACGTAATTTTACGTTATCGAAATCGTTCATATCATCAAAAGAGCCGATACCGATTCTGCCTTTACCGAAGGTTTTGTCAGTTATACTCATGTGAGGTGTTTTCATATCATCAAAATAAACCTCGATTGTGCCTTTTTTCGTATCACGAACTAATTTCACCTTGTGCCAAGTTTCGTTTTTCCATGGAGTTTTATTTTTATTTTCAGTCATGGCTTTTCGGGGAGAATCTTTGACGATCATGATTTGGCCACTGTGAGGGTCAGGTTTTGCTCCGAAATGACAGTAGTAAAAATTTTGCGCATTCTGCCAGTTGAAAAATACGCAGCAATCTCGGTGCCCTCCAGTGTCCTTTGTGCTCTTCACGTCAAACGTGAGCTCAAAGTCAGCTGCTTCAACATTTTTGATTAGCGCAATATGGAGCGGGCTACGAACCTTTGGCTTATAATCACTTTTGCGGCGGTTTATTCCGAAGACGTGATTGTTGTCAACTTTTCGGTGTGTCCAGCTTTTGGTGTCAGTGACTTCCCAATTGCTATAACCTTTTTCAAAGTCCTCCTCAAAGATAAGTGGAAGTTCCATCCCTTTCTTTTCGTTTTCCGCATGATTTAGTGCAATAAATAAAAACAGGATTGTTACTGAAAGTAAGGTGGTAATTCGCATGCAATAAATCTTAACTCATTAATTTTTCGCCGCCACTAAAAATTTATCTTCGGAGATTTGAAACTGGCTCTGCTGGTTGACTAAAGGAGATGCGAGCGCGAAGTTTGGTTAATATAGGTGCAATAGTTGTTTGTTTGGCTAAGTTGGTCCATTCATTTGGATCATAGTTGTGATTATATAACTCCTCAGACCCATCGTTGTAACGAATGTAACGCCATTTTTTAGTTCTTATAGAGTGATTATCTTTTCCGTAGGTGCTTATTGCTGGGTATTGCCACAGGGCTTCTGGGTTCATCAAGAGAGGGACTGCGCTAAAGCCATCGCAGCGCGAGTCTTTTTTGAGACCGCAAAGTTCCAGAAGTGTTGGGTACAAAACAGTTAAGTCAACCGGCTGATCGCAGCGTGAATTGGGTTTTGTTATGTTCGGAGCTGAAATGATAAATGGAATGTGGTTTGTTTTTTCCCAAAGCGCAAATTTTTCGATGTGGTCTTTTTCACCCAGGTGGAAGCCGTGATCTGACCAAAGAACGACGATGGTGTTCTTGGCAATTGTACTACCATCTAATGCATCGAGTAGGCGTCCGACCTGTGCGTCCGCAAATCGACAGCAGGCTGCATAGGCGTTTATAAAATTCTGATATGATCCTGGTATTTTTTTGTCGAGCTTTGTCATGCCATTCCAAAACCATTTGTTGCGTTTCATTAAGGCTTTTGCACCTGGTGGTAGGTCATTCAAGTCGTTCTCAAGTCGGTTGGGTTTTTTTATTGTTGGTAGATTTTTGTGGTATTTGGATGGAGCAAAAAACGGTGAGTGAGGCTTGAAAATACCGCATGCGAGAAACAGAGGCTTGTTTTTAGGTGGGTTTTTAAGTCGGCGAATGCAGTACTCGGTTGTGCGAAAGTCAATGGTGTCCTTTTCATCTACAGGCCAAATACCCCAGTCGGTGTTGCGTGACCCGTATTCCGGGGCCTTGTTGAGTTTCTTAGTAGGCATGTTTTGCGGAGACATTTGTAAAAAATCATTGAAAGATGCTTTATCATGAAAAGCGCCTTCAAGCTTATGGTGAAAGATTTTTCCGGCACCATATACCGCGTAACCCGCATCTTGAAACTGCTGCATAATAGTTTTGCGATTGGGCAGTGCTTTTCGCCAATTGCTGGCGTTTTGGTAGACGCCACTTGTGCTGGGGCGCAGTCCTGTAAGCGTAGCTACCCTTGATGGATTGCAGGCTGCAGAAATGCAGTAAGCCCGAGTAAATAATGTGCCGCGCTCAGCTAATCGCTTGAGATTTGGAGTCTTGATTGGTGATTTGGGATCGAGTAGAGAGATGTTATTGTTCATGTCATCAATGACAACGAACAGTACATTAGGCTTAACTTCTTCAGCCTTTATCGATGTGAATGATAAAGTAAGCAGAAAGAGTGCGCGGAGTATCATGGTTGTTTATTTTTCTGTTGGCTGTTCAGGAATCTTTTTAACCGAGAAGTGTATTCTGGGCGATTGATCCATTCTGATAAATATGGGCGGTACAATTCGCTTTCCCACCAGAAAATCCTAGGAGGCTGTTCATTGACTTTTTTTTCAGAATAGTCTCTTCCCTTAACGCTAGCGGTTATAGAAGTGTTAATTGTTATAAGTTTCTTTATCAGCTTATTAGCTGTCATTTGTTCTTTGTTGAAGATGTTGTTTTGTTCAGCTGAATCCTTCTTAAGGTTGTAAAGTTCGTACTTTGGCTTGCCACTACTTGGTCGGGATATCATTTTGTAATCGTTATCAACGATGGCTAAGCGTCCACGACTCCTAAATGGTAGAGGTTTCTTGCGAGGTCCAATTTCTTGCGAAAAAAGTTTTAACAAGCTTTGCCCATCCTGTGGCTTAAGCATTGCTGAATTTTTTAGTCCGGCTACTTTGGCTAAAGTTGGAAATATATCTACGGCTCCAGCGGGGTAGTCAGTGATACGTGGATTTTGAATGCCGGCTGGCCATTCTATTAATGCTGGAACACGTAAGCCTCCTTCATACATTGATCCCTTGAAGCCGCGCAGACCACCCGTTGTAGGTGGATCAAACCGAGGGAGTCCGCCGTTGTCACTGGTAAACCAAACGAGAGTGTCATTGTATACTTTTAACTTTTTTAAGCCTTCACGCAGGTTGCCAATACTGCGATCCATTGCGACCAATTCACCATAATGCTCCTTCGCCTTGGGACTTAGTTTAGTGAAAGCTTTTTTATCTTCATTATCGGCAAGCCATGGATCGTGTGGGGTGCCGTACCATATCACGGCAAAAAAAGGCTTTTTTTTCGCAGCCTTGGCCTTGATGAACTTCAGTGCTTCGTCGACGATGATTTCCGATGAATCGCCAGAATGTTCTTCTATTTCACCTTTGCGACTCATTATGGGATTTCGGTCAAAGAAGTTTGTAACGGACAGCCATTCGTCAAAGCCAAAATTTCCAGGGTTATGCGTGTCTTCTTTGAATATTGGTGCTCCCGGACCTCGTAGGCCGTTGAGATGCCATTTGCCAAAATGACCAGTTGAATAGCCGGCATTTTTCATTGCTTTGGCAAGTGTCTTCTCTTGATTTCTCAGGGCGTAGCCGTGGTCAAACACACCAGTTCGATCGTGTGTGCGTCCAGTTAGAACCGTGGCGCGGGTGGGGGAACAAACTGGACCTCCAGCGTAGAATCGCTCGAATCTTAAACCGTTTGCAGCCATGTCGTCGAGGTTTGGGGTTTTAAGTGCTAAATGATTACGGTAGCCAGTTTGCCCCCATCCTTGATCATCAGCCATGACTAAAATTATATTTGGTTTTGCTGCGGTTAAACAAAGCGAAGATATGCCCAGTAAAGCGACAGTTAATATTCGATTGAACATGGAGGTATATTGCTGTGAAGCTATTGAAAAATCCAGCTTGCTCAGTCCATTGCTAATTTTTCAGTTTGGGAGGATATTTTTGTGGCCCATCTTGGGGATGGATACCTTGGGTCTTGGTTTTTAGTCTGTAGACTTTGTCAAAACAAGTTATGTACATGTATTCCATATTTCGACCAGCAAAGGTTACGCTGCTTATCCCCTTGATACCGTTAGGGCCAGGAATGACGCCGCTTAATCGTCCTGTTGGGTCAAAATATTGTACTCCTAGTTCGGTAGCGACGTAGTAACGTCCATAGGCGTCGGTGATCATTCCGTCACCTTTGGCTGACGACTGAAAGTTTGGAAGAATCGTACGCTTTGTTGGATCGGGTTTGCGGCGCATTGTCATGTAGGGTTGTTTGAATTTTAGGCTGCCATCTGTTTCGATGCGAAACGCCCAACAGTGTTTCCCCTTATAATCTGATACAACAAGTGTCCCTTGGTCGGGTGATAGGCAGATTCCATTTGGTGCGGTGATGCCTTTGTCGGCAACCTTGATTTCACCAGTTTTAGTATTGAAGAAAGTTACCTGTTTTTTTTTGGTTTCTGTAAAATAAAGATAACCTTTATGAGTAATAACTAGATCATTTGGATGAACATCCTTAACTATTACTTTTATTTCGTTATTTTTAGGATTTATTTCAACAACTTCATGTTTTTTTGCTCGGCAGGCATATAGATTTCCATTAGAGCCAAACTTCATGCCGCTGATTCCGGTTACTCCATTTAAGTATGGGGTTACTTTCTCCATTGAAATAAATGAAAATAATCCGTGCTTGCTTTGCATATCTGAGAAAAAAAAGTTTCCTTTGTTATCAGCGGTTGGCGCATCTGTGAAACCATTCTGGTTTGAAACCAACTCCCAATTTTCGTTGGGTATCAACAACTGTGACAATGGCATGTCTTGGGGGAATCCAAAATTCACTAGGAAGATTCCAGTTAAGGTTGTAATTAATTGTTTCATCCTTGATCCCTTTAAATTTAGTGGTCAGCCCAAAGCCAACGAAGAGCCTCTGGTAAAAGAATGCCGCCATGGCGTAAGTTGTGTTTACCTTGTCCGTAAACGAACTTGTAGTCCCAGTTCATAAACTTAAGTGCTGCTTCCATTTGAAGATTACCTAATGGCCAGTTTCCATGTGAGTTGTTTAGATCATTTTCGCCAGCCTCAAGAAAGATGCGTATTTTCTTTGGTGCAGTTTTTCGAATCCAGCTCGGGTATATATTGCCGCCGCGAATATTGGTGAAGCTGCCGATCATAGAGTAAACCTTGCTAAAGGCATCGGGTCGTTCCCATGCAACGGTAAAAGCGCATATTCCACCACTACTTGCTCCACATATTGCTCGATCCTTTGCTTTTTTAGATAGGTTGTATTTCATTCCCACAGTGGGAAGTAGTTCTTTGAGTAAAAAACGAACGTATTGGTCTCCTAGCGAGTCATACTCATAGCTGCGATTATTCGCCTGCCAACGGTTATCGGGAAATTTATCCCCAAGGTGGCCTGGGTTGACAAAGATGCCAATGGTTACTGGCATTTCCCCCTTGTGGATAAGATTATCGAAAACGATTTGTGCTCGAACGTCGCCGTCTTCCTTTATGAAGGCATGACCATCTTGAAAAACCATCACACAAGCAGGTTTGGTTGGATTGTACTGTGATGGAACGTAGACGTGATACTCTCGCTTTGTGCCCTTGAATATCATGCTCTCGTGGATGTGTTTCGTTATCTTTCCTGATGGGACGCCCTCTTGCCGTTTTGAGTCAGCTGTGAATGGGTATTCAGGTATAATTGCTACAACCGAATCGGATTTCTGGGTAGAGGATGTCTCTGCGAAAATCCATTTGGCTGAATTTGGAAAAATTGCTCCTCCATGACTGCCACTATGGCCACCATCTCCCCAGACAACCTTGTGGTCGTATCCTTTAAACTCTAGTGCCTTGGCAACCTGTTGATTCGAAAGAGGCCAGTGACCGTGTAGATTGTTTAGATCATTACGACCCTCTTGAAGTAGGATTCGAATATTTTTCTTTTCTGTCTTTCGAATCAATGAGGGGTAGACGAATCCACCTCGAATATTGGTGAAACTACCGATATGACTAATCACTCCTCCGAAAAAATCAGGACGAAACCAGGCAGCCGTGAATGCAGCGACTCCTCCAGAGCTGTTACCACATATTGCGCGGTTAGATGGTTCATTACTGATTTTTAATTTGTGCTCTTTAATTATATGAGGCAGTAGTTCATTTATTATGAAACTTGCATACTGCGAATCTACCGTGTCGTATTCAAAAGCTCGATTTTTTCGGCTCTGGTTTCCGGGTTCTGCTGGAGGGATGATACCAGGGTTAACGAAAAGGCCTACGGTCAAGGGAAGCTCTCCACGGTGAATAAGATTGTCGAATACAATTGGCACGCGAGTATGGCCATTCTCGCGAATGAATCCTCCTCCGTCTTGAAATACCATCAGGTTAGCTTGTTTTTTGCCATCATACTGAGCTGGGATATAAACCCAGTAATCGCGCTCAGTGCCGGGAAAATGTATGCATTTAGTCCATTTTGCTTGGATGACCTTGCCTTTGGGAACGCCAGATTGACGCTTAGCTAAGGGGCCTGGTTGATAATCAACTGCCTGGCTTAAAGGGGAGAAGCCAATCGCAAAGGCCAGAGCAATAGATTTATACATGGTTAAATTCCGAATAGGATAAGCGTTATTTTTTAGACGGTTTTTGCCATGGAGTTTTACCTGCTCGTTGGTAGTGAAGTCTCAGAGCAGTGGAGAGTTCGTTAAATTTTTCACGGTTGGTGTTGGCGAGGTTATTCGACTCTAGGGGGTCATCCTTTAGATTGTAAAGTTCGTAAGGATCGAACGGAGTGTTATGAACCAGCTTCCAGTTCCCTCTTCGAAGGGCGTGATAATCTTGTCCATTGTATCTTAATCCACCTTCTCGTCGGACAAAAACAAGGTCACGCTTGAGTGACTGCACTTGTCCTAGCATGGTAGGAAGAATGCTCTTGCCTTCGACGTAGCTCGGTATTTCAGCTCCTGCTGCTTCGCAGACAGTTGGGTAAAGGTCCATTGTGATTCCTACTAGGTTGTTGCGTGTGCTAGCCTTAATTTTTCCGGGCCATACGGCACAAGTAGGAACTTTTAATCCGCCTTCATACATGTCTTGTTTACCGCCTCGATTGTTGCCGTTGGTTCCCCCGACATTTACCTGTCCTCCATTATCGCTACTGAAAATCGTTAGAGTGTTTTTGTATTGTCCGTTTTTCTTAAGGGCGTTGATTACTTGTCCTATGCCGTCATCCATATGTTCGATGAGAGCTACTAGTTTGGCCCTCTTTTCGCTAATGCCCGGTTCGCGTGACTTTACTTTTTTAAGCCAATCCTGAGGAGGCTGGATGGGTGTATGAGGTGCGTTGTAGGAGAGATACATGAAAAATGGCTCGTCCTTTCCTTTTCTTTCGTTCAAATAATCGATGCCCCACTTGGTTATAAGATCTGTGGCGTGGCCGGGGGGATCGATTTCCTTATGGTTTTCACGAAAGTAATTTATTCCGTGGCGACGGTGTTTATAGTAATCGTCAATCATGTCGCAGAGGAATCCTTTAAAAAAGTCAAAGCCTCGTACATTTGGCGTGTTAGGCTCTTCTAGTCCGAGGTGCCATTTTCCAACAATTGATGTGTGGTATCCTGCTTCTTTTAGTGTCTTAGGTAAAAGAGTTACATTAGGGGATAGCCAGCCCCAGTTGTTTTGTGGGTGAGTTCTAATTACTCCAGGTACACCAGCAATATCAGGATATGTTCCGCTTAATAAGGCCGCTCTAGTTGGGCTGCAAACGGGGCAATTCGCATAAAATGAATCAAAGCGCATTCCGCTAGAAATAAGTGAATCAATTTTTGGGGATTTTAAATCCTTTGCGCCATAGGAGGACAAGTCACCATAGCCAAGATCGTCGACAAGGATAATTAAAACATTCGGTTTCTCTATTGCTTTCGACGAAGCTGGATTGACCAGAATGCTAGCAGTTATTGATAACAGAGCATAACGAATAAAGCTGTTTAGGTTCACGGAGATAAGGTAGCAATCCTAGTTACCAGTGAGCAAGCTTTGGAAGTGTGATAAATGCCAGGGTTACCACGGCAAATACGAAGCAAACTGCCGTTGCTGCCTTCCGGCCCTGGCGGGGTTCGTAAGTCCGCACTCCGTGGACCCTGACATAGCTAAACTATCTCTTGATGAGCTATGACTCAAGGCATTTGGCAAAAAGATAATTAGTATTTTGGGATATTGGGGTCCACTTCTTCTGACCATGTTGTGATACCGCCTTTTACGCTTTTCAAATATTTAAACCCTTGCTCGCGCAAAAATCCTAATGCCTTAAGAGATCGCACCCCTGCTTTGCAATGTAAGTAAATAGTCTGATTAGGATCAAGTTCTGTAAAACGTTGTTCGATTTGACTGAGAGGAACAAGTTTTGTGCCTTCAACTTTTGCTATCTCAAATTCATCTTGCTCGCGGACATCTACTACTGCGATTCCAAGATCAGGATTTTCTAGTGCTCGCTTCATTTCCTGTACGTCGATTTCGTCTGGATTTTCATCAGGCTCAGCCGGTTGATCAGGTATTCCGCAAAACTCATTGTAATCTATTAGCTCTTTAATTGTTGGGTTGTCACCGCATATTGGGCACTTCGGATCTCTCCTTAGTTTTACCTCTCGAAATTTCATCTCTAAGGCATTAAATATGAGTAGTCGCCCTATCAATGATGATCCTTCACCAAGTGCTAACTTTATAATTTCAGTTGCTTGAATGCACCCAACAATTCCTGGTAATACCCCTAGAACTCCACCTTCTGCACAACTTGGAACCATCCCTGGTGGTGGAGGTTCTGGGTATAGGCAGCGGTAACAGGGGCCATCCATGCTAGGAGCAAAAACGCTTGCTTGACCGTCAAACCTGAAAATAGATCCATAAACATTTGGTTTTCCTTGTAGAACACAAGCATCATTTGTGAGATAGCGGGTAGGGAAATTATCTGTTCCATCAACAATAATATCGTAATCAGATACTAATTTCATGGCGTTCTCGCTTGTTAGCGGTGCCTCGTGTTTGTCGACGATCACATTTGGATTTATATCGTTGATTGTTTCTGTTGCTGAATCAACTTTGGGTCTGCCAACATCCTTGGTTCCATGGGCGATTTGGCGCTGAAGGTTTGAAAAATCTACTACGTCGAAATCCACTAAGCCAATTCGGCCTATCCCAGCAGCTGCAAGATACATGCTGATGGGGGAACCAAGTCCGCCGGTTCCAATGCATAGAACGCTCGCTGCTTTGAGTTTTTTTTGTCCTGCCATTCCAACTTCGGGAAGTATTAGGTGGCGGGAGTATCGGCGGATTTCGTCGTTGCTTAATTCCATTTTACGGGTTCGTAGTTTACAGTAGTTTAAATAGTTTGGCCAAGTGTTGTTTAATTTGTAATGAAGCCTTGTTCAGTGAGCCAAAAAACTAAATCTTTTGCCCAAGGGTGTGTGTTATTAAATGGAGGCTTGTCTGCAAGACCGATTCCATGTCGTCCTTTTTGATATATATGAAGTGAAAATGGAACCTTTGACTTTCTGAGTGCAGAGGTGAAGAGAAGGCTGTTCTCTACAGGTACAGCTCGATCCTCCATTGTATGCCATATGAATGTAGGAGGAGTGTTTTTTTTGACCTGTTTTTCGCTGGAAAGTAAATCGACAAGTTCCTCGGGAGGGTTGTCACCGAGTAAATTACGTTTGGACCCTTGATGAGTGAACTCACCCATAGTAATGACAGGGTAACATAAGATACCTAAATCGGGTCGCGAACTTGCTTGATCAATAAGATCTCGAGCTTTTGGGTCACCATTGTCGAAGTGTGTAATCATTGTTGATGTTAAATGACCTCCTGCTGATGAGCCCATGATCCCTATTTTATTAGGGTCGATATTCCATTTGTTCGATTTTGTTCTAACAGTTCGAATCGCTCTAGCGGCGTCCATAAGCATTATAGGATGCCTGTAACCAGCTGATCCGAGGCGATATTTTAGAACGAATGCATTAATTCCATGTTTTTGTAAAAACTGAGCATACGTTTTACCCTCATGTTGGGCTAGTCCTCCGTAACCGCCACCTGGGCATATTATAATAGCAGCTTTTGTGTTGTTCTCTTGTTTCACAAGAAAGGAAGTTAGGGTAGGTGTGTCTTCAGGTTTCTTACCTTTTGCTCCTGGGGCCCCGTTCTTCCATAGGGGTAAAACTTTTTCTTGCGCAAAGATGCTAGAACTTAAAATTAAAATTACTAAAACTACAGTTGGGAATTTCATGTTGATTATAATTTATTTTTCTAACTAATTTAATGCATCAAGTTCTTCGCCAGTTTTGCCTCCATTCTGTTTTAGAATTTTTATGATATCACTATGATTATTACGTATTGCCCAGTCGAGAGGGGTATCACCAAATGCGATCGATATATTAATATTTGCTTTGTTAGCTAAAAGAATTTCTACAATTTCTTTTTTTCCTGTTGATGCAGCCTTGTGCAACGGGCTTGTTCCTCCGTTTCCGTTGACATTGGCTCCTTTACTTACAAGTAAGGCAACCATTTCAGGGAGTCCCTTGGAAACTGCGGAGTCTAAAGCTGTCTCAGCAAATGCATCTTTTGCATTAACATCAGCACCATTAGAGATAAGTATATTGACGACATTTGCTCGGTTTTTATTTACTGCCGCAAACAATGCGGGTTCTTTACGTTCCCCACAGGTAATATTCCAGTCGGCACCATTTTCTATTAATACAGAGACTGCTTTTGCGTGGCCACCTGATGATGCAGAATGTAACGGTGTGATTTCCTTGGAATCTTTTAAGTTAACATTTGCTTTATACTTTACGAGAAGCGCTACAACTTTATCTTTTCCAGCTCGAGCAGCATAATGAAGAGGAGTTGCTCCGTATTGATTAGTTTTATTAACTGAAGTCCCAGAATTGAGGTGTTGCTTAATTGTTTCAACATCTCCTTTGTATGCAGCTTGATGAATAGGAACGCTGGGTGAGTCAGTCTTTTTTGTTACATCTGAAGATTGTTGGTTCTCAGGTTGTGTCTTTATATTTTGAGTTGTCTGGCATCCTGTTAATGCTAAACAAACCACAGACGTAGTAATAATTAATTTCACAGTGCACGGACAAATAACTTAAATTAGTTAATTTTCAAGTCGTAAACGCATGAAGTCAATTTAGTCGGGTCACTCTTTGTTTTTAGAGTCAATTGTAAGTGTTACCGGGCCATCATTAATTAAGGAAACCTCCATATTAGCTCCGAACTTTCCTGTTTCTATTGGTTTTCTTAATACTGATTGAAGATTGTGAATAAATTTTTCGTAAAGAGGTACAGCTATGTTTGGGGCTGCTGCTTTTGTGAATGAGGGGCGATTGCCTTTTTTTGTGCTGGCGTAGAGCGTGAATTGACTTATTAGCAGGATATTACCTTGAACTTCAGAAATGGATTTGTTCATTAATCCATTATCATCGGGGAATAACCTAATCCGAGAGATTTTACCGCAAAGCCAGTCAATATCCTGGAATGTATCGGTGTTCTCTATGCCTAGTAATATTAAGTAGCCTTTGTTAATTTTACCTTTTGTTTCCTTGTTTATTATCACAGAGGCTTTTTTGACTCGTTGGATCACCACTTTCATTGATTAATATATAAGTTTATTCAAATGGTTTTTTCCATAAAGGATTTGATACATGTTCAGTTTTGAATAGTTCTTCTGCTTTACTGACTATTTCGGGATGAATATTTGCGATATTATTTATTTCGCCAATATCATTTTTAAGATCGTAAATTTCAATAGGAGCTATTGCAGAGTTCTTGCGTAAGGCTTTCCATCTTCCAGATTCACCGAGAACTAATGCTTGAGCGCCTTTTTTTTCAAGAAATTCCCAGTAGATGAACTCTCGTTTTTTTTGTTGTTTTGAATTGTTAATTAACGTTGGAAGGAAGCTTATACTATCAAGTGCAGAAGGGGATGAAGTACCTGCTAATTCAGCAGCTGTTGCCATAAGGTCTCCGAAATAAAAAGGTTGATCACTCGTGCTACCTGCTTTTATGCGGTTAGGCCAATAAGCTATAGTTGGAACCCTAATGCCACCTTCGTAAAGATCTCGTTTCATCCCGCGAAGAGGGCCATTAGCATTAAAAAATTCAGGATCGTTTCCCCCTTCGCGATGATGGCCATTATCTGAGCTGAAAATTATAAGAGTATTATTTGAGATTTTATATTTATTTAATTTACTCAAGATTCTGCCGATATCTGAGTCCATACGTGTAATCATGGCAGCTTGCCCTTTATTTTGATTCGTCCAATTTTTGTCTCTGTAAATCCCGTAATCCGGGACCTCTTGGCCGTCTTTGGTTCCTCGTTTTCCTTCGTTATTGGCATGAGGGATTGTGAAGGGTAGATAGAGAAAAAATTGTTCATTGTGATTCATGTCGATCCAATGCAATGCATTCTCGGTAATTAGGTCGTGTGAATAGTCTCTACGAACAGAAGCCCAACCTGCCCCGGTTTTGGATTCTTGTTCTGGAATGTTGCGTAGTTTGATTCGGCTTTCGTTTTTTATAAGAAATGTTGGGTAATAATTGTGGGCATGTCCTTGGTGTAAGTAACCGTAAAAAGAGTCAAATCCTTGTTTTGTTGGGATGCCATCTGTTCCTTCATTTCCTAATCCCCACTTGCCAAAGCAGCCAGTCTTGTAGCCTGCCTTTTTGAAAAGTTCAGCTACTGTGAAGTCGCTTGGTCGCAAATTATGACGGCCATTTCCCCTTATGTAAGCATGTCCAGTGTGGAGTCCGGTCATTAGAACACAGCGGGATGGAGCGCAAACAGTTGAGCCGGCATAAAATTGTGTAAGCTTCATTCCTTTTTTTGCCATCCCATCAAGATTAGGTGTTTTAATTTTTTTTTGGCCAAAACAGCCTAAATCACCATAGCCCAAGTCATCTGCAAGAATGAAAATGAGGTTAGGTTTTCGGCTTACTTCCTTACCTGCCTTGGTACTGTTTGCCGAAATCAGGATAATTGTGGCAATTATTATGAATATTTTAGAAGGAATGAATTTGTATTCTTTCATTTCGAATAGATTTTCCAATTATAGTTAAACACATGGATTGCAGCGAACATCTTTGAAATAAATTTAGTTAAAAACTTTTTTTATATTATATTTTTTCTCTCGCTGAATCCAAATGATTCATCGTAATTTGCTTTTGAGTAATGAGTAATAATTCATCAATGTCGAAACAAGTGCCACTTGAAATTGAATCTGTTACAAACATACAAAATTTACGTAATTTTTTGGCGCGATATGAAAAAGAGGTTTTTTGCTGTATCGAGTTACCGGCCGTACATTCTGCTTATTGGTTTGCGAATCGAGGTCAGTTTAAAGAGTTATTAAGTTTAGATGCAAAGTTGACAGCAAGTCCGGCGCTTCAATGCTTTTCTGAGGAAAGTTTGTATGTTGGCCGACAGCAATTGCGGATGCTTAAACCCATGTATGATCAACGTATGCTTCAGCGTTTCCGGAAATGTGTTATTAATGGTGAAGCAAAAGGATGGAACCCAATTGTATTCGGAGTTTTCCTTTCAATTCATTCTGTTCCTGTAAGAGAAGGTTTATTGCAATTTGGAAGGCAAACTTGGAGTGGTTTTATTAATGGTATAAAGGATAAAAAGGGTTTTTTAGAGTCAGAATGTTTGGAGCTGCTTGATCATTATGTTGATCGATTGCCACGCTGGATCGAGAATGTGGTCGTTGAATCGAACACCTCACCTGGAACTCTTAAGGCCAATTTTCGTTAGTTTAATTATGCAATCCATCGAACCAATGCCACGTCTTTTTGGAGTCGATTGGGTAATAATAGTTTTTTATTTTTTTATAATAATTATTTTAGGTATTTGGCTTGGTCGAGGTCAGCGAAATGCCCGTGATTATTTTTTAGGTGGTCGTGATTTGCCATGGTGGGGGGTAGCCCTTTCAATTTTAGCTACGGAGACTAGCGCTTTAACATTTATAGGGGTCCCTGCAATGGCTTACGCGGATAATCTTGGATTTATTCAAATAGTTTTAGGCTATGCTTTAGGTCGTGTGCTTTTAGCTTTTTTCATGGTTCAGTATTACTTTAAGACAGAGATTTATTCACCCTATGCATTAATTGGAAAGGCATTTGGTCAATCTGCACAAAAAATAGGGGCACTGTTTTTTTTAGTTGCAGGAACTCTTGGTGCAGGTGTGCGCGTATATGTGACATGTATTCCTTTGCAAATTTTTCTAGGCTGGTCTGTCTCTACTTCCATTTTGTTTTTCGTCGTTTTATCTCTAGTATATACTTGGTTTGGTGGTATTAGGTCAGTTGTGTGGACAGATTCCATCCAGTTTGTCCTTTTGTTTGCTGGAGGATTATTTGTTTTTTTCTACATACCCACATTAATAGAAGGAGGATGGTCGAGTGCTTTTGATCAAGCTAATGATGAAGGTAAGCTTTCCTGGCTTAACTTCGATCTTTCACTTTCGAAACCTTATAATTTTTGGATGGGAATTATTGGAGCGGTAGTTTTTGTGTTTTTTACACATGGGATTGATCAATTGGTGGCACAAAGAGTATTAGCTTGTCGTTCAGTTAAAGATGGCCGTAAAGCGCTAATTTTTTGCGGTATATGTATTTTACCAGTGATGTTGTTATTCTTAGCTGTGGGTGTGATGTTATGGGTATATTATCAGAATGTTGCTGTTCCAATTGAGATACCTCAAAACTCAATGGGCAAAAATCAAAACGATTATATATTTCCTATTTTCATTATTGCAGAAACTCCTATTGGTATTAAGGGGTTATTGTTCGTCGGGATATTTGCTGCAGCAATGTCTTCAGTTAGTTCTGCTTTAAGTGCTCTTGCTTCAGTTTCAACAATGGATTTGGGGTTTTTTAAGAATCTGAAAGATGAATCTTTAAAGTTGAAGTGGAGCCGGCATTCGACCCTTTTTTGGGGGATAGTTCTAATTTTTGTAGCTTATCTTAGTCGTGAAGTTGAATCAGTCATGAATGCCGCTTTTAGTTTAGTTGGTTTGACAAGTGGTGCTCTTTTAGGAGGTGTTGTTCTTTCATTTTTTATTAAACGAGGCCCGGCTTGGCCCGTTGTTTTTGGTATGATTTTTTCATTGTTTGGTATGATCTGGATTAATTGGTTAAAATCTGTTCATTGGCCTTGGTATACTTTAATAGGATTTTGTCTTATGGTTTTAGTATCATTGCCTCTATTTCGTTTTGCGAAAAGATTGTAAAAGGTTAGAGGCTTGACACAAAAGCTTACTAAAGGAAAATGCCTCTTCGGTTATCTACTAATCAGTTAACCTCTTTAATTTCTAATTTTTAATATGCAAATGAATAATTCATTGAAAATTGTACGTTCTTATTTTTTGTTGGCAGCATTTCTTTTTCTGTCATTGGTCTCTTTTGTTGACGCTGAGGATAAGAAAAAAGTTGCCTTTAAAGCTCCTCCTGGCATGGCGGCATTACCGCTTGACCTCCCAAAGCCTGCTTTTGCTGGTACTCCTCAAAATATCAAAGGTGTAAAGCAATTAGAGAAGCCATTGGGTCGTCCTCGTCCGCCTTTTTTTGCTCCAAAAGGAGTAAAGAATCTTGCTCTTGGAAAAAAAGTTACTGGCAGTGATGAAGAGCCAATTGTTGGCGATATTAAAATGATCACTGATGGTGATAAAAAAGCGGCAGATGGCAGCTATGTTGAATTAGGCCCGTTCACTCAATATATTCAAGTTGACCTTGAAGCAGAAAAGGAAATTTATGCTTTGTTATTATGGCATTATCATAAACAGGCTCGTGTTTACTTTGATGTTGTGATGCAAGTTTCAAATGATCCAGATTTTGAAAAATCGACTACGATTTATAATAATGATCACGATAACTCTGCCGAACAGGGTGTAGGTAAAGATAATCACTATGTGGAAACTTCCGAGGGGCGCCTTGTTGATGCTAAAGGTGTTAAGGGTAGGTATGTTCGGTTTTATAGTGGTGGAAATAACGCTAGCGACTTGAACCACTACATAGAGGTTGAAGTTTACGGTAAGTAAATTTTTGCCAATTAAATTTTTTATATCACTACCAACAAGGGTAGTTTAAATAGGGAGCGGATTTTGGATTGCGAAAAGTGACCATATGAACCGCTCCCTATTTTTTTTCTCAATAGTTGTCATTGCCGTTGTTGCCTTGATTTTTCGGGTTTCATTTCTATCCGACCGTCCAATGCATGGAGATGAGGCAGTTAATGCTGTCAAAGTTTCTGAATTAATTGAAGGGGATGAGTACAAATACGATCCTTACGAATATCACGGTCCAACTCTTAATTATTTTTCCTTAATTACTTCTTGGCTTTATGGGGCTAATTCATTTGTTGATCTTAATGAAGAGGCTTTAAGAATTTTGCCAGTTCTTTTCGGTCTCTTCTTGTTAGTTATTATTTACACGCTTCGAGATGCTTTAGGAGCACAAGCAGTCTTGTTTTCATTTGTTTTTATTGCGGTTTCTCCTGTGATGGTCTTTTTTAGTCGCTATTTCATACATGAATTAATTTTAGTTTTCTTTACGGCGACCTTTATAATCGGAGGTTACTTTTATTTGAAAAACCCTAGAATCATTTGGGCTTTAATAATAGGGGTATCCCTTGGTTTAATGCATGCTACTAAAGAAACTTTTGTTATTTCTATAAGCGCAATCGTATTGGGGCTTTTTTTTCTTTTTGTTCAAGCTAGTAAAAAGAATCGATTAGTTATTTTAAAAAGTGTCAGAGTCTCTCACTTATTTCTAATGTTAATTTCAGCCTTTTTTATCTCCACACTTTTTTTCTCTTCTTTTTTTAAAAACCCAAAAGGAATTATAGATTCTATCTCTACTTTTGTTACGTATGCAGATCGAGCAGAGAATTCTGTTCACGTTCATCCGTGGTATTTCTATTTTAAACTGCTTTTCTTTTATCAGTATTCAGATGGGCCTTTTTTTTCAGAGTGGATCGTTTTGTTTTTATCTCTTGTTGGAAGTTTTTTCGGTTTCAGGGGAGAACTTAAATACGGGAATCCAAAATTTATTAGATTTCTTGTTTTTTTTACGGCCGTTATAATAATTATATACTCTCTGATACCTTATAAAACACCTTGGTGTCTTCTTAGCTTTTATTATGGAATGTTAGTGTTGTCCGGTGTAGGTGCTGTTCAGTTAATTCATTTAAGAAATAAGTCATTTCGTTTGATTTCGATTGGAATTATTTTCTTGGGTGTTGTGCATTTAGGGCAGCAGTCCTATTCAATGAATTTTAAATATTTTTTTGATAGCAGAAATCCTTATATTTATGGTCATACAAGTTCTGATGTTCCTAAAATAGTTGAGAAAATTAAATTAATTGCGAGTTTTGATAATGGTGATTTGCCAGTTCAAATACAGGTTTACTGCCCTGATAATGATTATTGGCCTCTTCCTTGGTATCTAAGAGATTACAATGTTGAATATGGAGATGTAGTCTCGGAAGAAACGCCTCCGGCTCCAATCATATTAATTCAACCCTCTATGGAAGATGATTTAATGCGCAAACTTTATGAATTGCCTGAGCCCGGACAGCGAGAATTGTATATGTATTTATTTTATAATGTTGATGACGGTACGGTTGATGTAATGGAGCTTAGGCCTTCCGTCGAGCTGGTTGGTTTTGTTTCGCGTTCATTGTTTGAAAAGTATTTACAAAATAATACCAAAGGATTGGAGGTTGAGCCTTGAGGAAAAGTCAAAGTGAACAAATTTTAAATTGTTCTGAAAAAACAATTTCTGATTCATTTCATTTCTCTCATGAGGCTATGGCAACGGTTTATGAATTGTATATCTCTTGTGATGATGAGAATTATGCTAGGCAAGGTGCGCAGGCTGCCTTTGCTGAAGTTGATCGATTAGAGTTGGAAATGAGTCGGTTCATTTCTAATAGTGATATCTCTAGATTAAATATAGCAGTGCCAGGGCAGGTTGTAGACTTAGGAATCGATACTTTTAATTGCTTGTTGCGAGCTAAAGAAATGTTTGAAAAAACCCAGGGAGCATTTGATATCAGTGTTGGAGCACTTTACGAATGTTGGCTTGATGACAATCGAGAGCTTCGCAAGCCTAGTATGGACGAGCTTGATAGTGCATATGGGCTAACTGGACTAGGTTTATTAAAGTTAGATGACAATGATTTTTGTGCTGAGGTTTTGGTTGAAGGTGTAAAGTTTGATCTCGGTGGTATTGGGAAAGGTTATGCAGCAGAAAAAGTTGCAGAAATCCTCAAAGAATGGAGCCTTAAAGAGTCTTTGGTATTAGCTGGAGCTAGCTCTGTGCTTTGCGTTTCAGTACCTGAAGGAATGAAAGGGTGGCCGGTAGTACTAAGGAATCCTTTAGATTCGACTGATATTTTGATGCGTTTTGATCTTAAAGAGGGAGCAATTAGTGGTTCAGGTAGAAAAAAAGGTCAGCATATAATTGATCCTAGGTCAATTGAAGCTGGTCCTGTTACATTTAGTTCAGGAGCTTGGGCTTTGGCTTCAGATGCAATTTCTGCTGATGCATTATCTACGGCGTTTATGATGTTTAGTGATGAAGAAATAAACGAATATTGCTTGGCGAATTCAGGAACAGCAGCAATAATATCTGGATCTGAGGGCGTTTCAGATTCAACAGGCCAAAGATATAAAAAATTTGGTCAAATTTAATTGATAATTTGTATTTTTTTAGGACTTTTAAGAAATGAATAACCAAATAGATCGACGAAACTTCATTAGCTCTTCAGCGGCAGCTGGAGCAGGCTTCATGATTGCAAATAGTGCAATAGCTCAATCTGAGGGCAAAAAAGATATAAACATCGCACTGATAGGTGCGGGTGTTCAAGGGCAAGTGCTTATGAATGCCATACTTAAGCTGGGAAAAAATTCTGGTATTAAATTTCGTGCTGTATGCGATATATGGGAAAAGGGTAATTTGCGAAGAGTATCTCGCATACTAACTGCATATAAAAGATATGGGCATAAAGGAACTGCCTATGTTGATTATCAGGAGATGTTAGACAAGGAAACAGACTTGGACGCAGTTTTAATTGCCACCCCTGATTTCTGGCATGCTAGGCACACTATTGCATGCTTTGAAAAAGGACTACATGTCTATTGTGAAAAAGAAATGTCCAATAGTATTGAAGATGCTAAAAGCATGGTTCTTGCTGGCCGTAAAGCTGGAAAATTATTGCAAATTGGACATCAGCGACGAAGCAATCCTCGCTATATTTATTGTCACGATAAGATTATAAATGAAGCTAATTTATTAAATCGCATCACAAATATTTCTGGCCAATGGCATCGTAGTCGCGCTGCTTGTGTCGATTTAGGTTGGGCAAAAGGCTCTGATATACCAAATGAAACACTCAAAAAATATGGTTTTGATGATATGTCTCAGTTTAGGAACTGGCGTTGGTATAAAGGAAAGGGAGGTGGACCAATAGTTGATCTTGGTTCTCATCAAATAGATGTTTACAGCTGGTTCTTAGGGAATGCTCTACCTTCTTCAGTCATGGCTAGTGGTGGAGTTGATTACTGGAAAGATCATGAATGGTATGACAACGCCATTGCTATATTCGAGTTCCCGACTGAAAAAGGATTGGTTCGGGCTTCATACGAAACTCTCACAACAAATAGCAGTAACGGTTACTATGAGCTGTTTATGGGTGATGAGGGAACACTTTTGATTTCAGAGTCCGCCGGACGTGGTGAGATTTATCGAGAGAGTTGGGTTGAGGAGTCAAAGTGGGATCCGTCGGTTCAAAAGGGGTTGGTAACACTTGAAAAAGCAAGTATCAAAGCTGAAACAAAAGCTGGTGATGACGAAGTTGATGTTCGTGAGTCGGCAACACCTGCTTTGTATCGTATGCCAATAGAAATGAAAGACCCATATCACCAGCCTCATTTGGTTAACTTTTTCGAGTCAGTTCGTGGCAACCAAAAATTGAATTGCCCGGGTGAAATTGGTTATGAAACAGCAGTAATGGTTCTTAAAGTAAATGAAGCTATTGCCGCTGGTCAAAAGATTGAGCTTAAACCTGAAGACTTTAAGGTTTAATAAAGTCGATTTGCGTGGATTTTATTTTAGATGATTCAAATCATCAGGACATTTATGTCTTTGATGCTTCTTATTTGTGTTAACGCGCAACTAAGGGCAGCTGAAAAAGGCAAGGGGCTTGGTGACGGCCATGACGGCAATCGCAGTTCTATTTCTCATGTAATCACTCTTTATGATGAAAAGGATGTTGAGATTAAACCTAATGTCTCGCAGCCACGTCCTATTTCTATGCGAAATACTTGTGGTAAATGTCATGATTATGATGCAATGGCATCGGGTTGGCATTTCCACTCTGGAAGTACAAACGCTTTAAGTGGACGTGTTGGGGAGCCTTGGGTTCTTACTGATACTCGGATCAGAACTCAGATTCCGATATCAAACCGTGGATGGAAAGGTGCTTATAAACCAAGTGACGTTGATATGAGCGCTTGGAAGTTTCTTAAGCAGTTTAGTAGTCATTTTCCTGGTGGTAATTATGGAGAAATGGTTCCTAGTGATGATGACGAGGACGCTGATCCTGAGGAATTCCTTCGTTGGCCAATTTCAGGTACATACGAGATTAATTGCCTTGCCTGCCATCATGCTGATAGGAAACAAAATCAGAGCGATGCAGCTTTACAGGCTGCTCGGGAAAATTTCCGTTGGGCTGCGACTGTTGCTAGTGGTCTTGCAACCGTAAAGGGGGCAGCTTCTGAATTAGATGATTTTTACGACCCGGAAACGGAATATGAAATAGTCACAAATTATGATAAGAGTCGTTTTGATGCTAATAACAAAGTTTTTTTAGATATAGTTAGAAAGCCTCCATCAAATCGTTGTTACTATTGTCACTCAACTCAAGATTTGCAGACTCCTGGTAAAGATGAATGGGTTCATAATGAAGATGTCCATCTAGCCTCTGGAATGAGTTGTTCCGATTGTCATCGAAATGGTGTTGACCATATGATGACTCGTGGAGATATTGAGCCTAATCATAAAAACCCGCACAGCTCTAATGATTATTTAAAAGCCTTCGATATCAAAAAGGTGGCTTCTTACTCATGCAGTGGTTGTCACCTTGGTAATGAGAGTGGTGTTGATGCAGCTAACAAAATGGGGGGGCATTTGGGGGCTCCAATTCCTGAACATAAAGGTATTCCTCCTATCCACTTTGAAAAGCTTTCATGTACAGCTTGCCATTCTGGTAAGCTCCCAGAGAATAAAACTAGTCGTGTGAGAACAGCGCGAATTCATAAGTTAGGTCTTCATGGTAGGCACACGATGAATAAGCAATTGCCTCACGTTGTTACTCCAGTTTTTGCGAAAGCTGAAAATGGCAAGATTACTCCGCATAATATGATTTGGCCGTCTTTCTGGGGTTTGAAGACTAATGGCGTAGTAAAGCCATTACCTCCTTCATTAGTTCGTGAAATTGCTTCTGATGCGCTAGGAGTAGAGACTGACAATCCAGAGAGGATTAATGATTGGATTGAGTTGAGTGAAGAACAAATTGGAAATGTACTAAAATTAATTGGGGAAGATTATTCCAATGAAACTGACAAGGACAAGGTTTCCCTGGAAGCAATTTATGTAGGAGGCGGTAATTTGTTTAGCCTGTCAGATGATGGTAAATTAATTAGTGTTCCGCACGAGGCTGCTGAGCCTTATAAATGGCCCATTGCTCATGATGTGAGGCCAGCATCTCAATCCCTTGGTTCAAATGGAAATTGTGCAGATTGCCATAGCCAAGACTCTCCATTTATTTTTGGTGAAGTTGAAGTGGATACCCCAATAAACCCAGGGGAAGAGGAAACTGTTCCCATGACTCAATTTGGCGGATTAGATCCTTTATACTATCAATCGTTTGCTTTTACTTTTTTGTTTAGACCTTGGATGAAGGTTGTAGTGATAATTGCATCTGTTTTGATTGGCCTTGTTTTGCTATTGTTTGCCCTTAAAGGATTGGACCGCATTGTTAAAATGGCTGGTAAAAATAAGTAATAATAAAACTACGATATGTTTCGTGATATTTCATATTCAATATTTGTTATCATCTTTTTAGGGATGGTGATGCATATCGTTGCTGATTTAGTAAAGGGAAAGTTTGATTCCAAAAGTAAAGGTCAACTCCATAAATTTTGGTGGATTGGTTGGAGCAATGGTCTTAGTTGTTTTAGTAAGTTGAAAAGGATTGTTCTTATTGTTGCTGTTACATGTTTGATAGTAATGTTTATAACCGCTTTCTCAGGCCGTCTTGCGGCTAATCAACTAATGACAGGTTATATATTGATGATACATGTTGGTACTGCTCCTGTATTTATTGTATGCACAGTTTTTTTGATTGTTTCTTGGGGGTACCAATGTCGCCTGACTGAAAATGAATGGGGGGAGTTGTTAAATCGTATTATGCTTAAGCCTGCCAGTCATGAGAACTCGATGCTTTTTCTTAAATTAACATTTTGGTTTTCAATGGGGCTAAGTGTTCCGGTTAGTTTATCAATGCTTGCAAGTATGTTTACAATATTTGGCACTCATGGTCAGGAAGTGCTTTTTAATATCCATCAGTATACAAGTCTGGCATTAGTCTCTTCAGTTGTTATTCATTTATATCTATTGCTTCGCAATCAGTATAAGTAAATTGAACTTTCTAAGTTAAAGTTCTTCCTATTGGTAAACGTAAAACCGGTACCAAAGAAAATTCCAAATTAAACTGCAACCTGTAGCGATTAGTTTAACTGTGTTTTTACTAATAAAAGATTCACTCCAGTTTTTTGTAGGATTTATTTTGTTGATTAAGGTGTAAGCTGTTCTTGACGGGCTATTCCAAATATTTGTTGTTATATATATAGCGAGATTTTGGATTATATATAGAGATGTTGCTGTTACTAAAATAAACTTCGTTGCTTGGTCATAAGTGTTAAGTGCTGTGGGTTGGAAAACGAAAAAGTTTGCACTAAAACTGAAAGCCATTGCAATAGAAGTTGAACAAATATTAGATGGTATTCGAGGCATCTTTTTTGTTAGAAGATTATATATAATAAAATCAATAGCAGTATTTATCGCGCCAACAAAACTGAAGAGCACAACCTGCCATGTGATTGATTGGTATGTGATATCTAATAACATTATATTCTTAAGCAGGCGCCAAAAGTATTTTGTCTAAATCTTATGGATGTCAATGGTTCTCGGTGTGTTTTGCCTTGCGCATAAGTGATCTTGTCGTCATTTTTTTAAAAAGCATTAGGTAATATTTAATTAATTATGAAAAGACGTTCTTTTTTAATGAAATCTTCCGCAGCTGCCTTCGGGTTTCAGTTTGTAGGAAGCCACGTTTTACGCGCTGCAAAAGGTGCCAATACCCCAAATAACAAGATTCGTATAGCTGCTATTGGTTGTGGCGGAAGAGGTGGGGCGAATTTAGGTGCAATGGCAGGTGAAGATATTGTTGCTTTATGCGATGTAGATGATCGTCGTGCTGCACATTCATTTAAAAAATTTCCTAAAGCTAAGAGATTTAAAGACTTTAGGCGTATGTACGATGCAATGGGTGATCAGATTGATGCGGTTTTAGTTGCCACTCCTGATCATACTCATGCTGTTCAAATCATGGGTGCTATTGGTCGAGGTAAACATGTTTATTCAGAAAAGCCTTTAGCTCATTCTGTTGCTGAAGTTCGTACTTTAACTAAAGCTGCAAAGGAAAAAGGGGTTATAACCCAAGTTGGAAATCAAGGTCATTCTTCTGAGCACATTAGGCTCTTTTGTGAAATGATTTGGGCTGGTGCAATTGGCAATGTTTCAGAAGTACATTGCGGTTGTGATGCATTCAAAAATGTTTATTGTCAGATAGATAAACAAAAAGCTCTTGAGACTGAAGAGCATGAGGTTCCAGAGGGCCTTGATTGGGATTTATGGTTGGGCCCTGCTGCAGATAGAGCCTATAACCCTGCATATCTTCCTTTTAATTGGCGCGGTTTTTCTGCATTTGGTAGTGGCTGTATTGGGGACTGGATATGTCACGTCCTTGATCCTTCATTTTGGGCATTAGATCTTGGCATGCCTACTGCGATTACAGCTGACACAAAAGGTTATGACCCTAAGAAACACTCTGATTTTTATCCAAAAGGAACAAAAATCACTTATGAATTTCCTGCCAAAGGTGAAAGGGGGCCAGTGAAAATGGTATGGTATGATGGAGATTATTCAATTCCTCAACCAGATGAGTTGGCAGCTGAAAAGCGTAAAGTTGTAGGAACTGGCGCTGTAGTTATTGGTGATGAAGGAAAGATTATGCACGGTTCACACGGAGCTGGAGGTTGCAGAATTATTCCTGAAGCAAAGATGCGAGAATTTGGAAGACCTGATAAAAAGATACCAAGGGTTAATGGTCATCAAAAAGATTGGCTCGATTCAGTGCGAGCTAATAAAGAGGCAGGTTCTCCATTTGAGTATGGTGGTGCATTAAGCGAAATTGGCCTTCTTGGAATGATTGCAATTCAGAGGACATGGGGTTCTGCTGATTCAGCCAGAACTGGATTGAGATTAGAGTGGGATGCAGAGAAAATGAAGTTCACTAACGATGATGAAGCTAATAAGCTCGTTAATCCAGCTTATAGAACTGGTTGGAAGCTTTAATAGTATTTTTTGACACATCGCTTGGCTGTATTTTTCTTCAGCCAAGCGTTTTTCTTTTCCTATTTACGATTAAATTATATTTTGTTATTAACGACAATGCTTACTAGATTATTATTAACGCTTGTATTTATAATTATTAGTGTCAAGCCACTCGCAAAAGTTCCTAACGTTTTATTTGTTATTTCTGATGATCAGTCATATCCGCATGCATCTGCTTATGGTTGCCGTGGAATTAATACTCCAGGATTTGATAGGATAGCAAAAAATGGAGTTTTATTTAATAATGCTATTTCAGGTTCTCCAGGATGTAGTCCAAGTAGAGCATCAGTGTTGACTGGAAGATATCACTGGATGATTGAGCATGCAGGAACTCATGCTAGTACATTTAATAATAAATATTTTACATTTCCTGACCTTTTAGAAAAGTCGGGTTATTGGGTTGGGTATACAGGTAAAGGATGGGGTCCGGGTAAGTATAAAGATGGTGGTTTTAACCGTAATCCTGCTGGACCAATTTTTTCATCAAAAAAGAAAAATTCAAATATCAAAGGGATTTCATCAAATGACTACAGTGAAAACTTTAATGTTTTTTTGAATCAAAAGCCTGAAGATAAGCCTTTTTGTTTTTGGCTTGGGGGGCATGAGCCTCACAGAGTTTTCGAAAAAGGGATTGGGTTGAAAAGGGGTAAAAAATTAACCGATATTGATGTTCCAGCTTTCCTTCCTGACACATCTGAAATTAGAAGTGATATTCTTGATTATTATGTTGAGATCGAATGGTTTGATTCTCATTTAGACAAGATCTTATCTAAACTCGATAATATGGGGGAGCTTGAAAATACAATTGTTATTGCTACTTCTGATAATGGGATGGCTTTTCCTCGAGCAAAAGCGAACTGTTATGAATTTGGTGTTCATGTTCCATTAGCAATTATGTGGACTGATCGTTATAGTGGAAATCGAGTAGCAAATGATCCAGTTGGGTTTGTTGATTTAACAGCTACTATACTTGATGCTGCGAATGTGGTTCATCCAAATATTAACCGGCCAGAACTTGCTCCAATTGGTGATAGTTTAATACCTCTTCTGCTTTCCGGAAAATCAGGATATATAGATAAATCTCGGACACATGTTTATAGCGGAAGAGAGAGGCATTCTTCATCTCGTTTCAATAACTGGACTTATCCTCAACGTTGTTTACGAAGTGATGAATATATTTATATTCGTAATTTTCGACCAGATCGTTGGCCAGCTGGAGATCCTCAAAAATTTGATTCAATTGGTAAGTTAGGAAAAATGCATGGCGGTTATCATGATATAGATGCATGCCCAACCATGGATTTCTTAATTGAAAATAGAAATCATCAAAAATATAAGCCCTTTTTTCATTTGTCTGTGAACAAACGACCAGGTGAAGAATTGTTTAACATAAAAAAAGACCCTTCATGCTTGAACAATCTTGCGCTTGATCCTGAATTTTTGAAAATTACACAAAAATACAGGAATGAGATGAATAAATTTTTAAAGGCTACAGGTGACCCTCGAGCCAATGGAAATGGAGATATCTGGGAAAGTTATAAGCGATACAGTCGAATGAGATCTTTTCCAAGTCCTTGATTTTATTTAGCCAATCATTAAGTCGGTAATTAGCTTGGAGAATCTTACAGGGTCCTTTACTGCAACCCCTTCAGTTAGTAATGCTTGATTGTGCAAAAGTTCCGAAAAATCACTAACCTTAGAATCCTTTTTATCTGATTCAAAAATTTTATTCATTTTTTCAATTACAGGGTGATTAGGATTAATCTCTAGAATTCTCTTAACTTCCGGAACAGGTTGATTCATAGCAGCAAAAATTCTTTCCATCTGAGGATTGATGTCGCCTTCGTCGGTAACAAGGCAACTTGGGCTATCTGTTAATCGATTTGATAATCTAACTTCTTTGACATCTTCTTTTAAAGACTCTTCGATCTTCTTGATAAGGTTTTTGTATTTTCCAGTAACTTCTTTTTTTTGTTCTTCAGCTATTTTCTTTTCTTCTTCAGTTCCTAGATCGATATCTCCTTGAGCAATTGATTTAAGGCTTTTGTCTGAGTATTCACCAAAACCTGGCAGGATGAATTCATCAACAGGTTCGGTCATGAACAAGACCTCTACATCTTTCTTTTTAAAAACCTCCAAGTGTGGCGAATTATCTACTGTTGCCCTTGAATCTCCGGTTAGAAAATAAATATTTTTTTGGTCGGGTATCATGCGTTCAGTATATTCTTTTAATGATATATATTCTCCCGGCTTAGTTTTACTGCTTTCATATAGAAGTAGATCTTTAATCTTATCCTTGTTTGTTGGATCAACTTCAATTCCTTCTTTGATAACTTTACCGAATTCTTTATAAAAATTAATGTAGTCTTCTTTAGACTTTTTCATCATTCCCTTAAGGGTAGTAAGGATCTTGCTAGTAACGTTTTTCTCGATTTTTTTAATTATCAAGTCTTCCTGTAAGATTTCCCTAGATACATTTAGTGGTAGGTCGTTAGACTCAACAACCCCTTTTACGAAACGGAGATAACGTGGAACTAGTGCTTCGCAGTTGTCCATAATGAAAACGCGTTTTACGTATAAATTGATACCGTGTTTGATTCCTTCATGTTGAAACATATCAAAAGGAGTCTTTGAGGGTAAGTAGAGAAGGGCCTTGAATTCTAGAGTGCCTTCAGCAGAGTAATGTATGGTTTTAAATGGATCTGTATAGTCGTGAGAAATATGTTTGTAAAAATCATTATATTCATCTTTCTTTACTTCGCTTTTAGGGCGCATCCAGATTGCCTTCATGGAGTTTAGTGTTTCCTCTGTGATGGTAACCTTTTTTTCAACTCCTTCCTTGGGTTTGCCTTCTTCATCTAACTCAGGCTCTTCTCGGGTAATGTCCATGAGTATAGGATACTCTACAAAATCAGAGTATTTCTTTATTATTTCACGAAGTCGGAATTCAACAATATAATCTCTGCAATCTTCCTTTAGAGAAAGAGTAATCTCTGTGCCGTTCTTATCTCGTCCTCCTTCAGTAATTTCATATGATCCATCTCCAGATGATTCCCAGGTCCATGACTCGTCACTTCCAGCTGGGCGAGTTTTGAGGGTTACTTTATCAGCGACCATGAAAGCTGAGTAAAAACCAACTCCAAATTGTCCAATTAGTTCAGGATTGTCAGAAGAGTTTCCCTTTTTAATCTCTTCCATAAATCTGCGGGTACCTGAACTTGCGATAGTGCCTATGTTAGCTTCCAATTCGTCTTTGGTCATGCCTATCCCGTTATCCTCTATTATCAGAGTTTTTGCATCATTGTCGGTAAAGAGCTTAATGCGAAAATCTGTCTGGTCTTTGAGGAGTTTTTTATCTGAAAGGGCGTTAAATCTTAACTTGTCAATTGCATCAGAACCGTTGCTGATTAATTCGCGCAAAAATATATCCTTATTCGAATATAGGGAATGTATAACTAAGTCCAAAAGCTGTTGGACTTCCGTTTTGAATTCTTTCTTTTCAGTGGCCATGGTTACTTAATTAAAAGCGCGCGCACAATAAAACGTTTTAGTGAGCAAACTGCAAGCGTTTTGAGAATGTTTAATTGTTTATTAGGTTTTGCTTCACCGTCTAAATCCTACAATGTAGATTTGTTTCACTTTTTAATGATTTCCTTTAAAATCAGAATAAAATGATCAATTTAGTTAATCGTTTTACTGGCAGCGTAGATATTTCTCCAGCTTTTAAGCCGAGGCCTAATATTAAACATGTAGTGTTTGATTTTGACGGCACTATATCTTTAATTCGTGAAGGATGGCCTGAAATTATGCTCCCAATGTTTGAAGAGCTTCTACCTCATGTTGATACGGACACCCCTGAATCAGTGAGAAAAATGCTATTTAACGATATAATGACTCTTAACGGGAAACAAACTATCTACCAAATGATTCGCTTTTGTGAGCGAGTTGCTGAAAGAGCAGGTGTTCCTGAAGATCCAATTTATTATAAGCGGGAATATTTACGTAGATTGGAAAATAAAATCAATGGCCGAATTGAGGGTCTGCTAAATAAAGAAACGACACCTGAAAAGTTTTTACTTCATGGAGTCTTGGATCTTTTAAATCAATTAGAAAAATGTGGATTTAGTTTGTATTTAGCAAGTGGAACGGATGAGCAATATGTTAAACGAGAAGCAAAACTCCTCGGAGTTTCAGACTTTTTTGGGGAGCATATTTATGGAGCATTGGATGATTATAAAAGCTTTTCTAAACAAAAAGTAATTAAGCAGATTTTAAAAGATAACTCTGTCTCCGGAGATAGTCTTTTAGTTTTCGGCGATGGTTATGTTGAAATAGAAAATTGTAAAAGTGTGGGCGGGTTAGCAATTGCAGTAGCAAGTGATGAGGCAAACAATGGTAGTGGTAAGTTTGACGACTGGAAACATAAACGACTTCTTAGTGTTGGGGCTGATATAGTTGTTCCAGATTATAGAGACTCAGCTGTTTTATTAGAGGTTATTAAAGGAAAATGATTGGTGGAAAATTAGATACCCGAAATATTAAGCCATTACCATTATCAAAACGAAAAAGTTTTTTCGGAATTGATGAAGTTATGGTTCCTATTGAAGAAGAGCCAAAACCCGTAAGTGCATCGATAAATAGCCAAATTCAAAATTGTGCTAATAAAATCTGTGATGCTCGATCAAGAGGGGCATCCGTTATGTTAATATACGGTGCGCATTTAATAAAAAATGGTGCGGCATATTTGATAGATGATTTTTTAAAGAATGATAAGCTAACTCA
>SHAK01000015.1 GCA_004213515.1 Limisphaerales bacterium
ATCCTTAATCTGAGAGCCGTAGCGTTAAGCTGTTCGCTATGAAATTTTATCCAATGGTATTAAAAGAAGTCTGGGAATCAGCGTTAAGTGAATATGCTAGATTTAATAGTGTTGCTAATTTTTACAATGAATTTAATTTTTTAATGAAGAGATCAGATGTTGAAAAGGGATTATTATTGAAATCTATAAAACCTTAATCAAATTAACTCTTAATTGATGGTAATTTTTAAAATCCGACTAGATTGCGAGTGCATTCTTTGATGTTAGGATAACGCTTAGATTCTATATTATAATAGGCTTTTAATAGGTCGACTTCTATGCCGATATCATCTCGAATTTTGTTTAATGGCCAATCTAAATATTTCTCATATTCGATTTTAGCTAATGATTTACAATCTGAGATAAATCCAAGTCGAACAGCATCTTTGAAAATCTCCAAATCATCATCTGTGAAACGGTAGCCTTTTGGGTAAATATGTTTTGTTAGAAATCCAAAGAGCCTTTCTTCAGTTGTCGTTACTCTATTGCTGCTTCCCATAGTGAATCCAAGTACAAAAGCTTCATCTTTAATCATTACACCTCGGCCTAAAAGAATATGAATATAATCATGAGTTTCTAAATTGGTTGCTCCATGAAAGATATCAATTCCCGGTAGATCAAATTTAGGGTTTTCTACCAACTGAATAATTAAAGGGATGTCTTCTTGTTCTAGGCCGAACTCGTCTAATTGCGAGTGTGCCTGTTTTAATGTTAGGTCCTCAGTGGAAAGTGGGACAAACCAGTTTTCAACTTTTTCTTGAGTAGTCATGTGAGATAAAAACTATTAGTAAAATAGACAAAGAAAAAAGAAAAGAAATGAAAAGGCATGGTCCGTCTTAGGGGTTAAAATAACGAAGCCCTATCATAGATAGGGCTTCGTAAGCTCAGGGGATAGAGGCCAATCTGCCCCTTCACAATTAGAACAAACGGACGCTTAATGCGAACAAATCAGCAATTGAGTAACAGTACCAACCAAGAAGATACAAATGCTAATTTTAAAATTTGACTTTGATTAGAAGTAATATGTTCAAAATAATTTTAATTTTTTTTAATATAAACAACACACATCAATAAATGCTTTGTTTAGCAGTCTATAATTGAATTTTTAACGTTTTGAAGCCAATGTGTTTTTACAATTAATGCGAATTAGGGATTTAAGAGTTCATTCTATTGCAATGGCTGACCCTCCGTTGCGTAGCAGCTATGGCCTTCACCAGCCATATGCCCTTCGTAATGTTGTTGAGATTGAGGGTGAAGATGGGTTGATAGGGGTATCAGAAACTTACGGTGGCGATGAGCCCGCAAAGGCATTGAAAGCAATTCGGAGTCAATTAATTGGGGCATGCCCCTATCGCTTGACGGGTGATTTAACTGGAATGTTAGAGGGGGGCGGCAGTGGTTTGAAGCGTTCTCAAACCTATAATGTCCCGGGAGAAAACCCCATTGATGCAGATGCTCGTACTTACTCCGCAATTGAAACTGCTTGTCTCGATTTAATAGGTAAGTCAGTCGGCAAACCTGTCTGTGATTTGATAGGTGGTCGAATTCGTAATAAGGTGCCATTTTCTGCTTATCCATTTTACAAGCATACTGGTGGTGGAGGGGAAGGAGAAGACATCCGCAGTGATGAATATGGCGAAGCCCTTTCTCCTGAAGGTATTGTTTCCCAAGTTTCGAAGATGCGTGAAAAGTATTCTTTTAATTCAATTAAATTTAAAGGAGGAGTCTTAGCGCCTGAAGTGGAGGTTGAGACTATTCGGCAACTTAGGCGATCATTAGGCCGATCAGTACCCCTTCGTATTGATCCTAATTGCGCTTGGTCAATTGAAACCTCTGTTTCGGTTGGTAAAGATTTAGCGGAAGAACTTTCTGAGGGGGGCTATTTAGAGGATCCTTGCGTAGGTCTAGATGGAATGAGTGAAGTTCGACGCCGGCTATTGTCAGATGGTATTGATACTCCTTTAGCGAGCAATGTTGCTGTGACCTCATTTGGGGATATTCCAGAAGCAGTTAGGCTTGATGCGGTACAGGTCGTACTTTGTGATCATCACTACTGGGGAGGGATGCGCCAGGTCCAGCAACTGGCGAGTGTTTGTAAAACTTTTGGAATCGGTTTGTCTATGCATTCTAATAGTCACCTTGGAGTATCGTTAATGGCTATGGCGCATGTGGCTTCTGCTACGTCTCATCTAACATATGCCTGTGATACACATTATCCGTGGCAATCTGAGATTGACGAGATAGTTGATGGAGGCCGAATTCCTATTGTAGATGGATGCGTCTCTATTACGGAAAAACCTGGTTTAGGTGTTTCACTTGATTATGATCAATTAGAGCGAGGTAAAGAGAGGTTTAATAAATGTCTATATAGGAAACGTGACGATGAAGCTGAGATGCAAAAACATATTGATCCCAATTGGAAGCGGAGGCTTCCGCGCTGGTAGATTATATTTTTCAAAATGAGCCCAAAAAAACTATGTTCAAGTCTTACGGGTGTAATTGGATTTCCGGTTACTCCTTTTAAAGAGGATCATTCGCTTGACCTTGAAGGCTATCGCACAAATGTCAGTTACATGATGCAGCAATCTATGTGCGCGATTGTTGCTGCAGGTGGAACAGGTGAATTGTATTCGTTAAGTCCAGATGAAATAAGGAAAGTCGTTGAGGTTACAATTGATGAAGTAAAAGGAAAAATACCAGTAATTGCAGGGGTGGGATTTGCTGGAGGATTAGCTACAAAATTAGCAAGTCAGGCTGCTGATTGTGGAGCTGATGCAGTGCTGGCTTTTCCCCCTTACTATCCTAATGCTGAAATGGATGGATTGATAGATTACTATTCAAGTATCGCTAAGGCGAGTGGCTTGGGCGTTTTAGTTTATAGTCGAGATTGGGCCCATTTTACTCCAGATCAAGCCGAACTATTAGCTAATATACCTAACGTTGTTGCATGGAAAGATGGATCTGCAGATATTCGTAGGTACCAAATGATTCGTGAAAGGCTTGGTGACAAATTGCATTGGATAGGTGGGGCTGGTGACGATATGGTTCCTGCTTACTATAGTATTGGAATTAGAGTTTATACTTCAAGCATTTCAGCTGTTGCTCCAAAATTATCAATCAAACTTCATGAATTAGGTGCGGCTCAAGCTGTTGATGAATTAAATCAGGTTGTTAAAGAGCATGTAGTGCCGCTTTATGCATTACGAACCAAGCGAAAGGGATATGAAGTCTCTGCAATGAAGGCTATGCTAAATATGCTTGGACTCCACGGCGGAATAGTGAGGCCTCCTTTGGTTGAGGTGTCTGAAGCCGAGAAAAAAGAGTTGCAGAATATTCTCGAGGGATGGCGTAAAGCTGATTTTCTTGATCTCTAATTTCACTGATCAATGAGCGCCGCAATTCTTGCGACAATTCTATTTTCCTTGTCGGCTGTTTCCGGTAAACGCTTGTCTCATTATCTTACTGCAGTTGAGGCAAATTTGATACGTTTTATTATTTCAGCAATTCTTCTTGGGGCATACTCAAGTTTTTATGGAATTGGTTTAGGAGGAGGAGCGTTTGTGATGTTTTTTATTAGCGGGATTATTGGTTTTGGGGTAGGCGACTATGGTTTATTTAGGGCATACAAAATTATTGGTTCACGTTTAACCATGATTATGACGCAATGTCTCGCTGCGCCATTTGCTGCGACTGTTGAGTGGCTATGGTTGGGTTCTGAGCTATCTTTCGGGCAAGTTTTAGCTGGGGCAGGGATACTAGTCGGGGTTTCTTTGGCATTGTCGCCTAATAAAACATCTCAAATAGATAAGAAGCTTTGGAAGACGGGTGTTTTTTGGGGGTTCATATCAGCTTTTGGTCAAGGGTTTGGAGCTGTTCTAAGTAGAAAAGCAGGCATGATGGTTGATACTGGTGTTTCAATAGACGGATTATCGGCGGCCTATCAGCGAGTTCTAGGTGGCTTAGCAGTGATGATGTTTCTTTTTATTGCGCAAAAAATTATTGGTTATAATCGGAGTTCTGATAGTTCGAGAATTGATCTATCTTCAGCGAGTTTTAAGTGGATCTTTTTTTTAGTTTTAGTAAATGCTTTATGTGGGCCAACACTAGGGGTTGGAGCTTATCAATGGGCTCTGAATGTAAACGATTTGCCTGCTGGAATTGTACTATCAGTTGTTGCATTATCGCCTCTTGTAATAATTCCTTTTTCTATAAAATTTGAAAATGAGAGGCCAACATTAAGATCTTTGATTGGTTCAGTAATTGCCGTGATAGGAGTCATCATAATGACTAATATGGTTGAATAATAATTGAATTATGTTCAATGGAAGTGCCTAGAATATTAATCATCCGTGGGGGAGCGATAGGAGATTTTGTTCTGACGCTACCAGTTATGTCGGCTCTTTGTGAGCGTTTTCCTAAAGCCGATTTAGAAGTTCTTGGTTATCCGCGAATTGCTTCATTGGCATTATCTGGAGGATTAGTAAAAGCCGTCCATGCAATTGAGTCTCCAGAGTTAGCTATGTTTTTTTCTCAGAATTTAGCGGCTGATATAAAATGGAGAAAATTCTTTTCTGGATTTTCAATAATAATTTCTTATTTATACGATCCCGATAAAATATTTGAATCCAATGTTAAATCATGCGGGGTGCAGCAGTTTATTGCGGCCCCTTACCGACCGGATGAAACAAAGTTAATTCATGCTAGTAAACAATTTTTACAACCTTTGGATATATTAACAATTTTTGACGCTGATCCTGTTTCAAGACTTTCAATTCCGGCTGATACATCTTTAGAAAGCTGCCTTGCCATACATCCCGGAAGCGGTAGTGATAGTAAGAATTGGATGGAAGAGAATTGGAGGGAGTTGGTTGAATATATGCTATATAATACATCCCTACAATTATTGTTAATTGGGGGTGAGGCAGAAGGAGAAAAGCTTCAAAGATTGGTTGATGGGTTGCCAGTTGATAGGATTGAAATTAATCAGAATATTCCACTAAGCTGTCTTGCTGAACGATTATCAAGATGTTGCGGATATATTGGTCACGATTCGGGAGTTACTCATATTGCTTCTGCCCTTGGTTTGCCAACTTTAGTTCTTTGGGGGCCAAGTTGCGAAGTGGTTTGGAGACCCCTAGGCGAAAGAGTTCGAATATTGAATAGAAACAATCAATTATCGAAAATAACAATTAATCACGTCGTTGACGAGTTGAAGGCACTAAAAATAGATCTGACTTAGTGACTATGAATGGAAATTGTATCTATACTGTTATTAGGACTAGTTTTAATTTCGACAAATTCTGCTGGGGCACCAATTTCAAAGCTATTTTCTAAGCTCATAAATTTAGCAGGAATAGTACTGTAGTTTTTCCATATGACCTGCCAATCACATCGAAGCATCTCTGATGCGTAGTGAATACAATTAATCGGGGTTAGTGCAGAACCTGCTAGATTAGATGTGCCGGGCAAGCGAACGATTTTTTCAGTCCCGACTTCAAGTTCAAGATGGCCGAATTGATATTTCCCAGGAGCAGAACCTGCCGCAGCCATGGCATCTGTTGTATAGTAAATTGAGTTGTTATTTATTAATCGATGAAGAATACGAAATAAAGTTGGGCTAACATGCCAACGATCAGGTATTAAACTGTATGTCAGACTTCCATTATCAAGTGCTCGCCATAATATGTTGTCATCTCGTCTTAATTCAGTAGGACACCCGTTACCCAAATGTGTAAATCCTGTTTGGCCTCCAGAGGTTACCCGTCTTATTATATTTTCAGTTGCATTGGTGTGACCAATTGAGACTTGAAAACCTAGTTCACGTGCTTTTGAAAATGCAGCCAATCCGCTTTCAATTTCAGGAGCCATTGTAAGCAAAACTGGATCTTTCCCAGTAATTTCTCGGATTTTAGTTAATCTTGCTTCATTTGGTTCGAGCATTAAATTCGAAGGATGAGCCCCGCAGTAACCATTTTCGGTTGATAAAAATGGTCCTTCAATATGCCATCCTACGATGTTTTTTTGTAGTTTAGTGTTTCGGTCGCGTAACTGTTTAGCTTTAGATAAGCGTTTGATCATCAATTCCCATTCACTTGTAATAAGTGTGAAGAAAAATTTATTACACCCTGAATTTTCAAGTTCAGAAGTCGCATGTATTAGCTGCTCAGAACTTAGTTTGTCTTGTTGAAAGTCTACTCCAGCAAAGCCATTGATTTGTAAGTCAACGAGAGGAGGTCCGATCCATTTGTTTTGATTAGGGCTTTTATCAGTCGTAGTAAGTTCTGTAATTACTCCTTTGTCCCACCTGACAATAACAGGTTTGCGGTTTAGTATATTCCATGCATGTACTTCGCCGCTTGGCATGGTGAAAACTATTTTGAAAAGGCTTCAATGAGTGTTAGGAAAACACCTGCAGTGACCGCTGAACCAACTACACCAGCAACGTTAGGTCCCATTGCAGCCATGAGCGGATTGACGCGCCCATTGGTTTTACTGGAAACAAAAGTCTGAACAACGCGAGCTGCCATAGGAACTGCAGATACACCAGCTGCTCCGATGCAAGGGTTAATTTTTTTACCTTCTGGTAGAAATACGTTAAGTAGCTTTGCGAAAAGTATACCACCTGCAGTGCTTAAACAGAAAGCCACCATGCCAAGTGCTAGAATTGCTAGAGTACTCCCTTTAAGAAAACCGGTTCCCTCCATCGTAGCCCCAACAACTAGTCCAAGGAATATGGTGACAATGTTAATGAGAGGCCCACTTGCAGTCGAACTAAGGCGTTGAGTCACACCAGATTCGCGAAGTAGATTGCCGAACATTAGCATTCCCAGTAATGGTCCACTAGCTGGTATGAATAATACGGTGATTAGGCAAGTTGCGATCGGAAAAATTAGTACAGCGGTTTTGGAAACTGGACGCGACTGAGGCATATCGATTTCGCGTTCTTTTTGAGTTGTCAAAGCATTTATGATAGGGGGCTGTATAACCGGGACAAGAGCCATGTAACTATATGCAGCTACAGCCACAGCTCCCAAAAGGTGTGGCGCTAACTTTGCAGTTAGAAAGATTGTTGTAGGTCCATCCGCACCACCGATAATACCAATAGAAGCTGCTTCTTTAATGGTAAAGCCAAAGAAGTAGGTTGCCCCTAACGCGGCAAAGAAAATTCCAATTTGCGCCGCAGCCCCTAATAGAAAAGTAATGGGGCGACTCAAAAGGGGACGGAAATCCGTCAACGCACCTACCCCCATAAAAATAATTGGGGGCAATAATTCTGCCTTTGAGATGGCGTTTTTATAAACAAATGCAAGGAGGGGCCACTTTCCACCTTCTTCAGGCGTAGTATAAGCACTCATGTCTGCTCCGGGGAGGTTTGCCATGATGGCGCCAAAACCTATTGGAATGAGAAGCAATGGTTCGAAATTTTTCCTAACAGCAAGAGTTATTAGAATGCCTCCGACTATGAACATTACTATGTTTTGCCACGCTAAGCTAGTTTCACCGCCAAAGCCTGAACTTTCGATCAGTTTTTCGAGAATTTCCATATTAAGCCTCGATCGTCATGATTGGTTTACCGGCTGAAACTTCGTTGCCGATTGAAGCATGAACTGCTGATACGCGGCCTGCGCATGGTGCTTTTACGTCGTGTTTGGCTTTCATTGCTTCTACTGCTGCAACTACCTGTCCTTGAGTAACCACGTCGCCTGCCTTCACATTAACTTCTACAACTTCGACATTTCCTTCAAATGGTGAGAAAATATCTTTCGTTTGCCCTCCATTAGATGGTGTAACTGCTGTTTGATTAGGTGTAGTTGGTGATTTGCTTGAAGCTGGAGGTTCAATTACAACCTCGTAGGTGCGAGTGTTGTTGCCTTCAGTAACGGTAACAGAAGTTTTTGTTGGGGTTGTGATGGAATTTGTTTTTTGGTTTCCACTTTCTTCCTTCTTGAGAGGTAAAGTTATTTTAGATCTTTTTTCAAGAAGTCGGATGCCTTCGTTTAATTCCATGTTTTTTCCTGGAACAATTGCAGCAGCAACAAGGAATTTATTTTCATCTGTAATTTCGATCCCTCTTTCTTTTAGGGCGTTTTCTGCTTCAGTTAGTGTATCCGGAGCTTCTTCTAATGGGTCGCCATCAAAAGGAGGTAATTCGAGTTTTTCGGAAGCAATTTTAACGACCTCGGGATCAGGTGGTAGCGGTGGGCAACCAAAGTAACCAAGAACTGACTTTCCATATCCGGCATCGATTTTTTCCCAGCGTCCATGAAGAACATTGTTAAAAGCCTGTAACCAGTATTGCTGGCTACCTGGGGTGACACTTGTCCATCCGCCTCCAGCGCGCACTACCTCTGGGAATTCTGCGAGTACATCACTGTATTTATCCAGTATTCCAGCCGATTTCATCATATGAACATTTGGGCCGATAGCTCCGCCAGGCATCGGAAAACCTACTACACGAGCATCTGCTGATGTAGTAACAGGATTGAATTCGTATTCGCTTAAGCTTTTGTTTAATAGAGATTCTATTTCGTCCATTTTGCTTGGATCGATATCGAGACTGAAGCCAGTTCCTTTTAAAGAGTGAGCCATCGACCGAACATCTGGTTGTGATGTTCCCGAGGCAAGCGGACGAACGGCCAAGTCTATTCCGTCTACACCTCCAGCAATTCCTGCCATGTAGCAAGCTACAGCCGTTGAAGCAGTGTCGTGAGTGTGTTGTACTAATGGTATTTCAGGAGGTAATATTTTTTTGATTCCTTTTGCTGTCTCATAGCATGTTCTAGGACTAGTGGTGCCAGATGCATCTTTAAGGCAAACTGAGTCGAATTGAATATCTCGTTTTAGGAGGTCCCTAACAATACTGATGTAAAAATCCGGAGTGTGAGCCTTGTCAGACTTAAAGGGTAATCCCATTAAAGCAACACATACTTGATGATGCATTCCTGAATCAACAATTGGTTGACCAGTTTTAACGAGATTGTCGACGTCATTCATGAAGTCAAAATTACGATCAATCGTTGTGCCATGCTTTCTCATTAGCTTGGCTTGTAACGCTAGAGTTGTTGTGCGTTGGGTGGTTAATGTAACGCCCGATACCGATCTAGTAAGTATTTGAAGATCAGCATCCGGTCCAACTGCTTTTCTAATCTCTGACATGCAAAAGAAAGGATCCTCCCCCACATAAAAAAACGGTGCCTGAAAACGAGCGCCTCCTCCAAATTCAAAATGTTTTATTCCTGCAGCAGCAGATGCTTCGATAGCTGGAAGTATATCTTTTAGTCTAGTCTTGCCTCCGAAGACACTTTGAAGTCCGTCACGGAAGGGTGTAAACATTACCCTTATTTCTTTTTTGTTTTCAGAAAAGATCATTGAGTTAAAGAGGAGTTATAAAATTAATTTTTTAAATATCACTTAATTTCTCGAATTTCCGAAATACGACAGTCCGGAAATGTTTTGGCCAAAGCCTGTCTAACGGCTTCCTCAGCAGCTGGGTCAGGTAGGTCAGCAGCACGAACAGGGAAAATTTTGCAAATGAAGGAGATTGAGCCCGCGAGTAATGAGAGAATTGATAGAACAGCAACAAAAGCAATGCCGCATATCAATATTAGAGGATCTTCCATTGTGTTTTTTAGTTAAATCTAAAATTGGGGGGACAATTTACGTCAATCTAATGAATGTTTTAAGTCCTATTTTGAAATATTTTAAGAACTCCGTTTATCTGAGGTTAATAAGAGTATCTTTTTTAGCAAATTTATCGTTAGCTTCGGGGTAATCTAGTGTGTAGTGAAGTCCTCGGCTTTCCCTACGGTTTAGGGCGCTTTTGACTATTAGCTCGGCTACAGTAGCAAGATTTCGAAGCTCAAGTAAATCGCTAGTTACAGTGAAATCCCAATAATAATCAGATATTTCTCCTTGTAAATTTTTGACTCTTGTTAGAGCTCTTTCCAGTCTTTTAGTTGTTCGCACAATCCCAACATAGTCCCACATTGTACGGCGAAGTTCATCCCAGTTATGAGAGACGACTACCATTTCGTCGGCATCGATGGCTTCCCCAGAATGCCAATCTGGCAAGTTGGTATCTATCTGGGGGGCTGGGTTTTCTAAACAATGCTTAGCAGCACGATGTGCGTAAACTAATGCTTCTAATAAAGAGTTGCTTGCTAGTCGGTTAGCACCATGAAGGCCAGTGCATGAAACCTCACCAATTGCATAAAGACCATTTATGCAGGTTTCTCCATTTCTACTGACTTGAACCCCCCCGCATTGGTAGTGAGCTGCGGGAACAACAGGGATTGGTTCTTTTGTGATGTCCAATCCGAAACTTAGGCATGTTTTATATATATTGGGAAAACGTTCAATAATGTACCGCGCTGGTTTATTAGTGATATCTAGAAGAACATGATCATCGCCTGTACGTTTCATTTCGTTGTCAATTGCCTGGGCAACTACATCGCGTGGAGCGAGCGATTTGAGTGGATGTATTTTTTCCATAAACCGCTTACCATTAAGGTTGATTAATTCTGCTCCTTCGCCTCTTACAGCTTCACTTATAAGAAATGATTTGGCCTTTGGATGGTATAGGCATGTAGGGTGAAACTGAACAAACTCCATGTTTGATATTGTTGCTCCAGCCCTATAAGACATTGCTGTTCCATCACCAGTAGCAATATCAGGATTAGAGGTGTATAAGTAGACTTTGCCGCATCCTCCAGTAGCAAGTACAACTGTGTTAGCTGAGTATGTTTCTACTAACTTAGTCTCATTATTTAATACATAAACGCCAACACATCGGTTTAATTTGGAATGTCCTAATTTTTGAGTAGTTATAAGGTCAATGGCAAATTGATTTTCAAATATATGTATATTTTTATTGGAAGCTATTGAATCAAGAAGTGATCGTTCGATTTCTCTTCCAGTGATATCTTTGGCATGAAGAATACGTCGGTTAGAGTGTCCTCCTTCTTTTCCTAGATCGAGTTCGTGATTTCCACCTTCAGTTTCTCGTTGTGAGAATTTCATTCCAAGCTGAATTAGTTCTTTTACTCGATCAGGACCTTCTTCGACAATGCCTTGGACGATTTCTTCATTACAAAGTCCGCTTCCAGCAGTAATAGTATCTTGAAAATGGCTCTCAAAGGAATCTTCTTTACTAGTTACAGCAGCAATTCCTCCTTGTGCATAATTTGTATTTGATTCCGTGCGATTTTTTTTTGTTATGATTGCAACTTTGCCTATATGAGCAACTTTGAGTGCGAATGTTAATCCTGCAATACCGCTTCCAAGAACAATAAAGTCAAATTTTTTTGGATAATTACTCATGAGTTTTGATTACAATCTTCCATTGTCAATCAGTCGTGTTTTTCCTAAATAAATTGCAATTGCCATATGAGTTCCTCGTTGGACTTTTTCCATTGGTTCTAAGGAGTTCGGATTGAAAAATTCTATATAGTCTAAGGTAGCTGTGTGTTTTTTAGTAATATTTTTTTTAAGTCTTTTTAATAGAATATTAGTTGAGATAGGAGTTTTCCTCTTGCGAACAATATTTTTTGCTAAATTTATTGTTTCAATAAGTATTGTTGCTTCGGCACGTTCGCTAGAGTTTAGATAGCTGTTACGCGAGCTCATAGCTAATCCATCTTTTTCACGAATTATTGGAGCTATAATAATTTTAACGGGGAAGTTGAGATCTTTGACCATGCGCTTAACAATAGTAGCTTGTTGCCAGTCTTTTGCCCCAAATACAGCAGCATTAGGTTGAATAATATTAAATAGCTTTGCAACTATAGTTGTAACTCCTTTAAAATGGCAAGGTCGGGACTTTCCTTCCATTGCTTTACTGAGCTGTTGTTCGTTTACAAAAGTGCTATACTCATGACTGTACATTGACTGATCTTTTGGAGTGAAGACGCTATCGACTTTAAGCCGTCTACAGTGATTAAGATCAGCCTTCATGCTTCTTGGATATTTTTTTAGATCTTCTTTTGGGCTAAATTGTGTCTTGTTTACAAAAATTGTTACAATTACCAGTCCCTCTTCGCCAACAATTGAACGCCCTTTTTTAATTAGGCTAAAGTGACCCTCATGAAGATTGCCCATTGTGGGAATGACAACAATATTTTTTTGGCTTAAAGAAAGAGTTTTCTGCCTTAAGGAGGTGATTGAACTATAGACTTTCAATTTGGGAAGCTGTTAGTATTTCTTTTAAAGAATTAAGCGATTTCTTTTTGTGTATTAGTTTGTTCTAAGGAGCGAGCCATTAACCAAAGTAGGTCTGAGAGTCGGTTTAGATAAACAATTTGATGTGCAGGTTTATTAGTTGTTTTATCTGACAGAGATACGAGGCTTCGTTCAGCTCGTCTGCAAACAGTTCGAGAAAAATCAAGTTGGGCTGATGGAATGTTTTTCCCTGGTATGACCCAGTCGGTAATAGGTGTTATTTGCGATTCTATTTCAGTAATCCACTTTTCAAGTTGTTCGATATTTATCTTTGTAAGCTTGGTAAATGAGCTTTGTTCATATTTTGTGATATCTTCTGGTTGAGTGGCAATTTCACCCATTAGATTAATCAGAGTTTTTTGTATGATTTCTATTTGTTTATTTATAATCGTGTCTGGCAGGTGAGCCTTAACTATTCCGATTACTGAATTTAGTTCGTCAACATCGCCACAAGCGCAAATACGTGGATTGTCCTTGCTTGTACGTTTTGCAAACATTAATCCAGTTTGTCCTGTGTCTCCGCTTTTAGTTGTTATGCTCATCAGCTCTGGAAGAGTCTCGCTTTTTGATTAAATTTGGTAAAGCGAAAGCGCTTTTATAACTGATGAAATCTTTGGACACTATCAACAAATGGAATTAGTGTTTTTTGTAAAAAACGATTCAAGTAAATATGAATTTATTTTTAGACTCTGAATTATCTGCAATCCAGAAAGGAGAAGAAGTTTTTCTTTATAAAAAATTGGGAGCTCAATTTCGGGAAGTTGAAGGCTGTCATGGAGTAGTTTTTTCAGTTTGGGCGCCAAATGCAAAAAAGGTTAGTGTGATCGGAGACTTCAATGGCTGGGACTCAAACGCAAATCCTTTAAATATTCAGGGTGATTCTGGTATATGGGCGTGCTTTGTTGCAGGGGTCTCTCAAGGTGATCATTATAAGTTTTTCTTGTTAAATGCGCTTGGTCAGTCAATTGAAAAAACAGATCCGCTGGGTCGTTTCTTTGAACAAGCTCCTAAAAACTCTTCGATTGTCTGGGATTCATCTCATTTTGATTGGAGTGATCAAACTTGGATGGAAAAACGAGTTGCAAGCAATCCGCTTAAATCCCCAATGAGTATTTACGAAATACATCTTGGGTCTTGGCGTAAGCATAGTAATGCTGAATCTTTTTCCTATAAAGAACTTGCAGGGGAACTAGTAGACTATGTTTCAAGTATGGGTTTTACTCATGTTGAATTTATGCCTTTAGCGGAACACGCATACTATCCTTCATGGGGTTATCAAGTTACAGGTTTTTATGCGCCAACAAGCCGTTATGGAACACCAAACGAGTTTGCAGCTTTAGTTGATGCACTTCATGCAGCTGGGATTGGGGTAATACTTGATTGGGTCCCGGCTCATTTCCCGAAAGATGATCACGCTTTGGCGAGGTTTGATGGGACTCCTTTATACGAACATGAAGATCCAATGTTAGGAGAACACCCAGATTGGGGTACATATATTTTTAATTACGGTTGTAATGAAGTAGCCAGTTATCTTACTTCAAATGCAATATATTGGTTTGATGTTTTTCATATTGATGGGCTCAGGGTAGATGCTGTTGCATCAATGTTGTATCTTGATTATTCACGAAAAGATGGGGAGTGGTCCCCTAATAAAAATGGTGGAAGAGAGAATCTTGAAGCGATTAAGTTTATACAGAATGTTAATTTTCAAGTAACTAGCCAATATCCTGGGGCCATGATGATTGCTGAAGAGTCTACAGCGTGGCCAAAAGTTACGGGTCCTTTGAGTGAGGAAGGTTTAGGTTTCTCTCTAAAATGGAATATGGGCTGGATGCATGACAATTTAAGTTTCTTTAAACAATCCTCTGATTATCGAAAGTCGCATTTTGATAAAATGACATTTGCTATGTTATATCATTATGATGAAAATTTTGTTTTACCTCTTTCCCATGATGAAGTGGTTCATATAAAGGGTTCTCTGTTTGAAAAAATGCAAGGGACAGAGCTTCAGTGTTTGGCGAATCTTAGACTTTTGTTTGGATGCCAATGGTTGTTTCCTGGAAAAAAACTTTTATTTATGGGCGGAGAAATTGGTCAAAAAAATGAATGGAACCATGACTGCGAATTGGATTGGCAATTGTTGAGAGATTCTAAGTTTCATCGAGGCTTGCAGGATTGGATTCGTGATTTGAATTTTTTTTACAGAGATCAGGCGGCTTTATGGCAAGCAGATTTTGAGCGAGATGGGTTTCAATGGGTGAATTGCAATGATCGAGAGAAGTTGGTTCTCTCGTTTATTAGAATGAATAGTAATAAATCTGAGCAGTTATTAGTGATAGCTAATTTATCAGAGAATCATTACGATGAGTATATATTAGAAATGAATAAATTAGGCACTTGGGAAAAAGTCCTTGATAGTAATAAATCAATTTATGTGGGGGGGGATTCAGGAATGAATGAAAATATTAAAATTACTACTCAACCCATTAATAAAATGAATTTTTCAATATCTACCAGTTTGGCACCCTTTACCCTTTTGGTTTTTCGTCTTGTTCATTAATTGTCCATATTAATATATGTTTTAGTTATGTTTTTATTTTAAAAATTTTATAAAAACTCATTTTTAATTATTAACTTTTGCTTTAGCTTTTTGATTCGTTAATATTTGCGTACGCGATTTAGTGAGAAATATCTAATTGAAGTGAGATTTGGCATTGTCCAATCAAGTTGTCTAATAACCCGCTTCACTTAATCTAAACTAATTTAAAGCTGCGATTTGATTTTTTATAATGTCTGATCTAAATGAATTTTCAAAAACTGCTCCCAAACTTGAAACAGTTGATGCAGAAAGTATTCCTTCAGTGGTTGAACCACGTAGCGGTTCGTCAAAATTAAAGTTTGGAGAGAATACTTCCCGCAAAAAAAATATCCCGAAAGGATTATGGACTAAGTGCAGAAAGTGTGCTGAGTTGATTTTTGATAAGGATTTAGATGATAATTTAAAAACTTGTCCGACATGTGGTTTTCATTTCCCAATTTCCGCTCGTCTGCGCTTAGCATCATTAATTGACGAAAAATCCTTTAAGGAGCTAGACGCTGGGATGACAAGTGTGGATATTTTAGAATTTACAGGTGTAGATTCATACTCTTCTAAATTAGAAAAGTATAAAGATAAAACTGGTGAGGCAGATGCTGTCATAACAGGTGTTTGTAAAATGCAGCATCACAAGGTTGCTATTGGTATAATGGATTTTTCCTTTCTTGGTGGTTCAATGGGTTCTGTTGTTGGAGAAAAACTGACAAGAATGATTGAGCTAGGGACTAAAAATAAAATACCAGTTGTTATTATTTCAACTAGTGGGGGGGCCAGGATGTATGAGGGAATGTTTAGCTTGATGCAAATGGCTAAAACATGTGGAGCATTGGCTTATCATTCAGAGGCTAATTTGCCATACATTAGTGTGCTAACTCACCCTACGACTGCTGGAGTGATGGCAAGCTATGCAAGTGTGGGGGATTTAATTCTAGCTGAACCAGGTGCTATGATTGGCTTTGCTGGTCCCAGAGTCATTAAGGATACTACGCAGGCAGAATTACCACCAGGTTTTCAAACAGCAGAATTTTTAATGGATAGAGGTATGATTGATGCAATTGTTCCAAGAAATAAGATGCGTCATTCGATAATTAATTATCTCGATTACATGTCAGCAAATGTATCAAAACCAAAAGCTAAAAGAGCTGTAAAAAAGAAAACATCCTAATCTTTAAGCTTCTTTAAGGATACTCAATAATATTAATATCCTTATAGTAAATTTCGCAAGCAGGTCCACTGTGAACCTGAAGTGCGATCACCCCTTTTTCTGCAATATTTGTATCCTTTTCAGTATAATCTACAGTTTTATATCCATTTAGAATTAGTTGGATTTTATTGCCATTAGCTATAATGCGGTAGGTATTCCAGTCTCCTGTTTTAACGATTTTAGGAATATCTTTAGCAGGAGGTGCAGCTAATATTTTGCGACGTCGAGATTCATCGTAAAGAGCGCCCCAGTATTTTTGTCCAATATCAGCTTGGAAGCCAATTACTTCGTGATGATTAGGGATGCGCTTTGTTCTGAATTGAATACCAGCATTTGCTTGAGGGGATCCGACGACTTTAAATTTTAATCTTAAGTCAAAATTTTCGTATTCAGAAGTAGTGCAAAGAAATTCATTATTCGGGATCTTCTTATTTAGTCTTCCTGCTACTATTGATCCATTCTCAATTCGAAAAAAATCCATGTTACCTTCCCATCCATTGAATGTTGTTCCGTCGAATAATAGTTTTGAACTAGTATTAGTTACAGATTGAGTAGAGGGCTCCTTAAGGTTGAAGGTATAGCAGCCAGTTAGTAATAGGCCGGTAAAGAGATGAAGAAGATGTTTCATTAAAAAAAGATAATGCCTGAGTATTTTATTATGTTCCAGTAGATTTAGCGGCTAAAATTGCATGTTTAGTCAACTCGTTTTCATAGGCATTTTTTAGATCATTAACCAACTTATTTGAAGGGAGTTTTGTTGCTTCTATTCGTTCAACATTACGAATTCCTGTGGCTGCAGAGGTAACAAAAATTGCATCTGCTTTTTCAAGCTGCTTGGGTTTTATTGATTCTTCTTCGACGGTTTTACCAAGTCTCGAAGCTAAGGCTATAACAAGCCTGCGAGTTACACCTGGTAATAATCCGTCATTTATTGGTGGAGTCCGAATGGCTTCATCCTTTATATAAAAAACATTTGCAGATGAAGTTTCGGTTATATTGCCTTCAGAATTTATAATCAAACCGTCGTCTGTGTTTTTTTCTTTAGCAAAGCGTTTAGCCATTACTGAACCAAGTTTATTGTTTGACTTAATTGAAGTTAATATATCGCCTGCGGCTACGCGTATATTTGTAATTGATAGTGAAATACCCTTTTTTTCTATTTTGGGGATTTCATATAGAGAAATAAGTGATGTTGGGGGTTCGTCACCTGTAAAGTCATATCCGCGTTTTCCGGGTCCTCTTGTAATTGTTAATCGAGCAATACAGTTGCTTGATCTGTTTAGTTTGATTAGTTCTTTCGTTTTTTCTGAAAACTCTAACGGAGTTAAAGGAACTTTTAGGTTAATAGTTTTAGCGCCCTCAATTAATCGAGTCATGTGCCATTCCCATAGAAATGGTTTACCGTGGTGAATTCTTATTGTTTCGTATATTCCGTCCCCATAAATAAAGCCGCGATCGTTCGGGGATATAGTGGCTTTATCTTTTAATATAATTTGCCCGTTTAAAAGAGCGTATGAGTTAGTTTGTTCCATTTTAATTAACTATCCCGCTGACCAAATTTACAGAAATATGTTTTGTGTCAATATGGTATGCAGTTTTTGTAGCTAAATTTTAGTTTTATTCGTAAAAAGAAGTCATGAGATTATTTTTAAGTATTCGTTTTTTTTGTTTTTTTACTTTTTTTCTTACTCTGACATGCGGAGAGATTATTGCTCAGGATGAAAATAAACAAAGCCGCCGAGAGCGGTTAATGCAACGCTTTGACAAAAACAAGGACGGTAAATTGGATGGTAGGGAACGGGATGCTATTCGAAATTTTCTAAGCCGATCAAGTGATTCTGAGGGCGTCGAAACGACTAAGCGCAATGATAAGATTCATACTCCAAAAGACTACGATCCAAAGAAAGAATATCCCTTAATTCTAAATCTACATGGTTACAGAAGCAACGGTAAGGGACAATTAAGGTTCTTCCCATTGAAAGAACTTGCAGAGAAGTATGCTTTTATTTATTGCGCACCTGATGGAATAGACAATAGCTGGAATGCTACTGATGCCTGTTGCGATTGGAAGGGGAAAGTGGATGATTCCAAGTATCTCCGAAGTCTGATCCTAAAGGCGATGAAAGAATACAACATTGATAAAAAACGAGTGTTCGTCACAGGCCTATCCAATGGGGGGTTCATGAGTTATCGGATGGCGCATGATCACTCAGACCTAATTACTGCGATTGTTCCGTTTGCTGGTGTTGGTTTTGATCAATGGCCAACTAATCCTAAGAATCCAGTTAGCGTGCTTCACGTTCATGGAACAAAGGATAAAACGATTAAATGGGCCGGTGGTGAGATTGGAGGGGCGAGATATCCAAGCGCAAAAGATAATTTTTCAAAGTGGAAAACATTCAATGGCTGTCAAAAGAAGGCTGAAATAGAGAAAGATACTATTGATTTAGACAGAAAAGTTCCAGGTAGTGAAACCGAGATTGTTAGATTTGAGTCCAATGATGGAAAAGTAGTAATGGAGCTTTGGGAGGTTGTTAAAGGAAGTCACGTAACTCCACCTCGAACTGCTGCTCGTGAGCGAATTATCGAATGGATGCTAGCAAGGACTAAATAATTAACCTTAAAATTAAGCTCAGTATAGTGAGAGCACTTTTTTTGTTACTTCCACTGGTTTTGTGCTCGATGACGTAGTGCGTGATCAGCTAGCACAAGTGCTGTCATTGCTTCAACCATTGGAACAGCACGTGGAAGTACACATGGGTCGTGACGACCTCTGCCTCGTAGTGTTGTGTTTTTTAGGTTTTCATCAACAGTCTCTTGCTCGTGCATGACGGTTGCTACAGGTTTGAAGGCTACTCGAAAGTGTAGCGTTTCACCGTTTGAAATTCCTCCTTGAACTCCGCCAGAATTATTCTGAGTTGTCCGTACTTTTCCTTTGCGTGCACGTATAGGGTCGTTGTGCTCTTTTCCAGTAAGTAGTGTGCCTTCAAATCCAGACCCAACTTCAAAGCCTTTCGAGGCAGGTAGGCTCAGCATTGCTTTTGCTAAATCTGCTTCAAGTCGGTCGAATACCGGTTCCCCCCAGCCAACAGGCAACCCGCGAGCGACGCCTTCGATAATTCCTCCAACTGTATTCCCTGCTTTTCGAGTGCGTTCAATAAGCTTTATCATCTTCTCGGCAATTATTTTTTCAGGGCAGCGAACAATATTTGATTCAATATCTCGCATTTTCACCTTTTCATGATCGATATCAGCCGTGATTTTTTGAACCTGTTTGACGTATGATAAGACTTCAACCCCAAATCGCTGTTTTAGTAACTTTTTAGCAACGGCGCCGCCAGCTACTCTTGCAATTGTTTCTCGGGCGCTAGATCGTCCGCCACCTTGCCAATTTCGAATACCAAATTTGTTTTGATAAGTATAATCAGCGTGGGAAGGGCGGAATTTTGTTTTCATTTCTGAGTAGGCTTCAGGTCGATGATCTTTATTCTGAACGATCATGTGTATTGGTGTTCCAATCGTTTTCCCTTCGAATGTTCCAGATAAAATAGTTACCTTATCAGCTTCATTTCGAGGAGTGACAATCTTCGATTGACCAGGCCTACGGCGATTGAGTTCCGGTTGAATATCTGTCTCATCCAGTTCTAGCATGGGAGGGCAACCATCAAGTACTACGCCAACAGCTCCCCCATGAGACTCTCCAAAAGTTGTGATTCTAAATAAATGGCCAAAAGTATTTGGCATAGACATATTGTGAGGGAAAATTTGTCATGTGGCAAATCCCTCGCATAAAAGGCTGGTCGGCCGGTGTGACTTTGGTAACAGTAGCCCTATGCGAGCCAACCACAGTTTACTTTATATTTGGCCGGTATTTGTAGCTACATCTATAATTTCAATCTTCGTTAGTAGTGTTTCAGCTGCAGCGGACAGCCCCGCTTTGGGTCACTGGTTGTTTTCATTGGATAGGGTAAAGGGGACAACAATCCAAGCTGTTGTAGGGGCTGATGCTACGATTGAAGGGCTTGGAAGATCTGTTAGCTTCGCTGACGCTTCATCTCCTAAGCACGTTAAATTAACTGGCAACGGTTCCAGAATTGAGGTGGCATCCAATATTTCTTCTCTCAAGATGCCAAAACAAGCTATTACGCTTGAGGCTTGGGTTCGTATTGATAAACCGGCTCAATGGGGCGGAATTATTGGTGCACTGCAAGATAATGGAACCTATGAAAAAGGTTGGTTACTCGGTTACCAAAACAAAAACTTTTGTTTTGCTATTAATTCTGAAGGTAGCAGCAAACTTACTTACCTGACTTCACCTTCTGATTTTCAAATTGGACAATGGTATCATTTGGTGGGTACCTATGATGGAGTTACCCAGAAACTATTTGTAGATGGAAAAATCGCAGCTGAGGAAACTGAGCAGAATGGCCAAATTGTTTACCCACCTAAGGCGTGGTTAGAGATTGGTGCTTACCATGATGACGATGAACTTTTTATGATGAGCGGATGTCTGCACGAAGTTCGAATGCTTGATCAAGCATTGTCTCCTGAAAAAGTTAAGTCATTATATAATGCGAAGAAATCATTGTTCCCTGAGCCTGAAAAGCCAGTTGAACCTTTGGCTATTGCATATGGGCCTTTTGTTGATTGGATTGACCGCACAACAGCAAGTATTACTTGGGAACTTGATCAGCCGATTCAGGGGCAGGTGAGGTGGGTTGCACCAAGTGGGCATTCTAATATATTGAAAGATAATAATTTATCCAAAAGGCATACTGTTATTGTTAAGGATTTAATTCGAGAAGGAGAATACTCTTATCAAATACTTGGCAATACTCCATCACTCCGAAGTAAACTATATAAGTTTGATTCCTCATTTTACTACAGGCTTCCTAAGGTTTCGCTTGCATCAGCTAAGGTTAATGAATCGAGTAAATTGCAGTCAGTGGCCAAACAAATGCTTAGCCTTTCAAAAGCTCGAGGCGGTTACTGTTTGGTTTTAGGGGGTGTTGATGGAAGTTTAATTTTAGAAATGGTAAAGCAATCTGATTTTCAATTCATTCTGCTTGAGGAAGATCCTGAGGTTGCCCATAAAATACGCAAGAATCTAGATTCAGCTGGCGTTTACGGTGCCCGTGCAACTGTTAAGTTGGGGAGTTTAAGGGAGCGGGTATTTGGACCGATGATGTTCAATTTGATTGTTTCCGAGCGAGATGTATTAGCTGGTACAATTCCCAAAGACCCCGCTCCTGAAGTATTCCGATATTTAGCTCCGGCGGGAGGGGCTTTAGTTTTTAGCAAAGGGAAGGAGGCTTTATTAACCAAAAAATGGTTTGGGAATTTAGATACTAGATATATCCGTAATGAAAAAAATGAGACTGTTTGGTTTGTTAGTGAACGCCCTCGGTTGAAAGGCTCTGGAGATTGGACACATCAATATGGTAATGCTCAAAACACTTCTTGTAGTGATGACGAATTGGTAAAAGGAGCCATGGGCGTTAAATGGTGGGGAGAACCAGGACCTCGCCCAATGCCTGACCGTGGTCCTCGCAATCCTGCACCGCTTTCAGCCGGAGGTAAGTTGTACATTCAGGGTGATCGAGTTTTATTTGGGCTCGATGCATATAATGGTACTGTTTTATGGAGTCAGTCTTGTCCTGAGATGAGGCGTGCAAATATACCAAGAGACAGCAGCAATATGGTTGCGGATGATCGTGGTTTGTATCTTGCTCAGGGTCGTTATTGTATAAATTTCGTTGGTTCAACCGGTCAGCGCTCTAATGTTTATTCTGTTCCAGATGCAGATACTGGCGAATATAATTGGTCTTTTCTTGCTGTTGTTGATCAGACATTAGTTGGTAGTCGTGTGTCAAGAGGTACAGTATATCTGGGGGACGATGGTGAATGGTATGAGAATTTTAAACCAAATGATATTAGTCGAGTTACCAGTGATCGGCTTTTTGGTGTAGATACAAAATCTGGTGATATTCGTTGGGAGTACAATGGAGGAGCAATTATCAATTCTACAATAACTATAGGAAAGGATGATGTGATTTACTTTATTGAGAGTGCTGCAGCCGTGGCGATTGAGAAGGCTGGAACTATTCAGAACATTAGCCAGCTAACAAATCAGCGACTTGTTGCTTTAGATCTTAAATCAGGTGAGAGAAAATGGGAGCGTGATCATGATTTCTCGAAATTGCAGTACATGACTTATTTAGTCTATTCGAATGATAAGCTAATTGCTACAGGGACTGACAAGGATAAGAACTATCACACCTATGCCCTTGCTGCGACTAGGCAAGTAACAAAAAACAAAGATGGTGAACAATCTTTTTTGCCTCCAGGCAGTCTGCTTTGGGAAGATCATCATAAGGAAGGGAAGGGGCATCACAGTGGGCATTTGCAGCATCCGGTTGTTATTGATGATACTTTTTATTCAGATCAGTGGGCATTTGATTTGAAAACGGGTAAGCAAATTCGAGATGACCTACCTGAGAGAAGAGGGTGCGGAACAATGTCTGCAAGTAAATATAGTATGTTTTATCGCCATTATTTTCATGGCATGTGGAATTTAGATACAAATGAGCGTTCGCAGTTTGAGGGGATTAGGAGTGGGTGTTGGCTTGGGCTAATTCCCGCGGGAGGAATGCTGCTCGCTCCTGAAACCAGTGCCGGATGTTCTTGTACGCATTCTATTCAGACTTCGGTTGGCTATCTCCCAAGAGCATTAGAGTAGATAGGTATTATAAACTATATCATTTTGTTGAGATTGCTTAATTTTAAACTCCACGGATTATAGTAAATGCCTGCAAGTTTTTTGCATTTTTTTATCCAATTATTGTCATTAAAGGCCAGGTATTGCCACTGTGCATTAAACCTATTTTTTTTTGCATTTTTTTTGTTTATGAATCCATTTGCAAAATAAGTGTGTAACGTTATTTTTTGCCTGCTGCGTGAGTTTATTTATTTTCAATAAACGTTTTTTAGTATGTCTAATAATTGGTTGCTTGCCTTTTTGTTGGGGGGCTAGTTCTGATTCTTTAGTTTCTCATTGGGCTTATGTCACTCCTGAACACCCAAATTTTTCTAGGATAGATAATCCTAACCCAATAGATCATTTTATTTCAGAGCGTTTGAGAAAAGATGGGATGCGTTTGTCCAGATTAGCTAAGCCTGAAAAGCAGTTGCGTCGTGTATATTTGGATTTGATTGGTCGCCCCCCTCAGCCAGGTGAGTCTCAATCTTTTCTATCGAACCCATCTGATCTTGAATATAACTCTACAGTGGATCGTTTATTGGCTAGTCCACAGTATGGTGAAAAATGGGCGCGTCGATGGCTCGATCTAGCTCGTTATGCTGATTCAAACGGTTTTCAGGCTGATCAATTACGCGATAGTTGGGCTTATCGAGACTGGGTTATTGAATCATTAAATTCAGGAATGCCATTAGACAGATTTACTATTGAACAGTTAGCTGGTGACCTTTTACCTCAGTCAACAATTTCTCAAAAGATTGCTACTGGATTTCATCGGACGCCTACATGCAATGTGGAAGCAGGTGTACATCCAGAATCAAATAGAATTAATCAGGTTATTGATAGGGTTAACACTACGGGTACAGTTTTTTTGGGAACTACTTTTGAATGTGCACAATGTCACGATCACAAATATGATCCAATTTCTATGAAAGAGTATTATCAGTTATTTGCTTTTTTTAACAACACCCCGCTAGAGGTTAAGAACACTAGTGGCGTAACTTGGGATTTTTATGGGCCAAAAATGGATTTGCCACTTAGTCAGTTGAAACTGAAAAAAAAGAACTTGTTAAAAGAGGAGTTGAAGGCGTTTGAGTTAGAGAAAAAGAATATAAAACGATCGCTAAGTATTGAACAAAAAGTATGGGAAGATGAGATTTTGCATACATTAAAAGATGCTCCTAAATGGAATGTTTTTCATATCGGTGCATTTAGCTCAACGGGTGATTCTAGTTATATTGTTAACCAAGATCAAAGTGTTCTGGTGTATGGAGAAAATCCAGATAGTTCAACCTATAAAATTATAATAAAAGATCCCAAATTAGTTCGTGTCACTTCAATACGATTGGAGGCTTTGCTTGATGCTTCGATGAAAAAAAACGGACCCGGAAGAAATTTTGAAGTGTCGGACAATCCTAATTTTGTTCTAAATGAATTTAGCCTTAAAGTTAACGGGAGAAAGGCACTTTTTTCTGATGCGAAAGCATCGTTTTCTCAGGAAAAATTCGATGTTTTGGGAGCTATTGATAATGATGCCAAATCTGGTTGGGCTATTAATCCTCAATTTGGGAAATCTCACCAAGCTGTTTTTACTTTAAAACAAGATCTTCTCTTGGAAACAGGGAGTAGATTAGAATTTAAGTTAGTTCAAAATCATGGAGGAGGCCGGACAATTGGCCGTTTTCGTTTATCAGGAATTCAAGGCGATCATTCAAAAGTGAATTTACCAACTGAAATTCAGTCTATATTATTATTATCGGATAATCGTAATGATACTCAGATTAAAAGGTTAGCTAATTACTATGCTTCAATTCATCCAAGGTTAAAGGTGATTGAAATTCGTTTGGCTGACTTAAAGAAAAAAATTGATGATATCAAACCGGAGACGACATTAATTATGTCTGAGATGGATAAGTCTCGTGAAACCAAAGTAATGATGAGAGGGGATTATTTGACTCCAGGCGACAAAGTTACTCCAGGGACTCCTGCAGTTTTGCATGCATTTGATAAAACTTTTCCGAAGAATAGACTAGGGCTAGCTCAATGGTTGGTGGATCCAGATAATCCATTAACTTCAAGAGTGTTTGTGAATCGTTGGTGGTCAGCCTTTATGGGGAGAGGGATAGTAAGAACTCAAGAGGACTTTGGAACCCAAGGAGAGGTTCCTACTCATCCTGAACTGTTGGATTGGTTGGCTATTGAATTAGTTCAAAAAGGTTGGTCGATGAAACATATTCACAAATTGATTGTTACAAGTCATGCTTATCGACAATCCTCTGTTACTACGAAAGAGCATCTTAAAAAAGATCCAGCCAATAGATTATATGCTCGAGCTCCTCGAGTGCGTATGAGTGCAGAGATGATTCGTGATTCAGCTCTGGCTACTAGTGGACTGCTTGAGCCTAAGATGTTCGGACCACCTGTTTATCCTCCTCAGCCAGAAGGAATTTGGCGTCATGTTGGCCGTAATGCCCCGAAGTTTTTGCCATCTGAAAACGAAAACCGATTCAGGCGAGCAGTTTATGTTGTATGGCGGCGTGGTGCTCCGTATGCAAGTTTTGTAAACTTTGATGCGCCTGATCGTGGGGCTTGTGTGGTGGACAGGGCTCGAACAAACACGCCGCTTCAGGCTTTGACTTTATTGAATGATCAAGCGTTTGTAGAAATGAGTTTGGCTTTCGCTGCGCGAATCCTTCAAGAACCGAAATTGGTTAATGACGAGCAGAGAATTCAGTTCGCATTCCGTGTAGCCTTAGCTCGCAACGCTAAACAGGTTGAAGTTGATTATCTCAAGGTGCTACTAAGAAAACGTGAGAATCAATTAATCAAAAGTCCAAAAACTATTGACGCATTGTTAAGCGAAGCTAAGTGGGTTCCTTTCAAAACTAACAATCAAGAGGGAATTGCTAAATGGTTTACTGTAGCAAATATTCTTTTGAATTTAGACGAAGCCATAACGAAAGGTTAATTAGTGACTTCTCGACAGTATTATTTAACAGAAACACGTCGTGAGTTTTTAAAATATACTGGCACTGGTATAGGGGCATTAGGACTAGCATCAGCCTTAAATAATAATCTTTATGCCGCCTCTAATAACGAAAGCGTTTCCTTTCTTAATCCTCACTTTGTACCCAAAGCGAAGAATGTAATTTACATACACCTAGTTGGGGGACCTTCTCATTTAGAATTGTTTGATCATAAGCCAGAATTAATCAAACGTGACGGCCAAAAATGTCCTGATCATATGTTTAAAGGTAAACAGTTGGCTTTCATTCGTGATCATCCGACACTTCTTGGTACTAGATTTAAGTATAATAAATATGGACAAGGCGGATTGGCGTTATCTGAACATTTGCCATTGATGGGTAAAATGGCTGATCATTTAGCTATAGTGAAAACCGTTCGCACCGAGCAATTTAACCATGCGCCGGCTCAGTTGTTTTTACATACTGGTTTCGAGCGCTTCGGTCGCCCCGGTTTAGGTTCTTGGGTAAGTTATGGTTTAGGAACCGAGAACCGTGATTTACCAAGTTATGTAGTGCTGATTACGGGTAGTGTGGCTGGGGCTGGTAATAGTTTATGGGGTAGCGGTTTTTTGCCGACACTCCATCAAGGGGTTGAGTTTAGAAGTCAAGGTGATCCTGTTTTATTTCTTTCCAATCCAAAAGGAATAAGCGATCAAAACAGAAGAGATATAATTAGCGGCATTAATTTCTTAAATGAAACTGCTTTAGCTGATGTGGGGGACCCTGAAATTGCCACTCGAATTTCTCAGTATGAGCTGGCGTATCGTATGCAAGCTAGTGTGCCTGAGTTAATGTCAATAAATAGTGAGACTTCTTCGACTCTAGAGTCTTACGGGGCTAAGCCGGGCAATAAAAGTTTTGCGAACAATTGTCTTTTAGCAAGGCGATTAGTAGAGAGGGGAGTTCGTTTTGTCCAATTATTTGATCAGGGATGGGATCACCATAGTGGTCTTTTTGGTAGCATTCCAAAAAAAGCACGCCAGTTGGATCGGCCTGTTGCTGCGCTTATATCAGATTTGCGAGAAAGAGGATTGCTTGACGAAACATTGATTGTAATTGGCGCCGAGTTTGGTCGGACCCCAATGTTACAGGGGCTAAGTAACAATAGGGCAGCTAATAATGTTGGAAGAGATCATCATAAAGAGGCTTACTCGATGATTTTTGCTGGTGGTGGAATACGTGGAGGAACGAGCTACGGAGAGACAGATGAGTTGGGTTACCAAGCTATAGACAATCCAGTTCATGTACATGATATAAATGCAACAATTCTTCATCAACTTGGTTTAAATCATGAGAGGCTTACTTTTAAGTATCAGGGACGTAAATTTCGCCTCACAGATGTTCATGGTGATGTTATTAATGGTATTTTGACTTAATAAATCTTGCTAATAATGAGAAAAAAAATAATTAAAACATTTCAATTATGTTTGTTTTTTCTTCCGGTTCTGGTTTCAGCTGTAGACGTTGAAATCATTGCTCATCGAGGGGCATCTTTTGATGCTCCAGAAAATACTCTTGAGTCTGTGAATTTGGGTTGGGCTAAGCAGGCAGATGCTGTTGAAGTTGATGTTTATTTGTCTAAGGATGGTCAGATAGTTGTTTTTCATGATCATAATACCAAAAAAATTGCCGGGGTAGATCTTAATGTTGTTGATCAAACTTTTTCTGAATTGAGAAGGTTAGACGTAGGTGCTTGGAAGGGAAAAAAGTGGAAAGGAATTAGAATCCCAAAGTTGAGTGATGTCCTGAAGACTATTCCTGAGGGAAAGCGAATGTTTGTTGAAGTTAAATGTGGTCCAGAAATTATTCCTGAGTTGGCAAGTGTTTTTAAGAAATCAGGAAAAAAGCCTGAGCAGCTTGTAGTAATCAGTTTTGATTATGAGGTTGTTAAGCAGGCAAAAGTAAAGTTTCCTAGCATTAAATGTTTTTATCTCTCTAGCTTTAAAATAGACGAGGTTAGCGGCAAGCAATTGCCCAGAGTTGAAAAATTAATCAGATTGGCAAAAGAAGCAAATCTTGATGGGCTAAATGTTAGTTACAAGGGCCTCAGAAAACAGGATTTTTTTAATAAAGTTAAGAACGCGGGTTTAGAGCTTTTTACGTGGACAGTTAACTCTCCAATGGATGCTAATAATTTAATTAAGATGGGTATTCAAGGTATTACAACTGATCGTCCCGCTTGGCTTAAGAGAAGCCTTAAGTAGATGCATTTTTATATATTGGTAACTTTGCCTTAAGGTAAAACGTTTATTATGCGGGATGGTCTTAGGTTTTATTCGATTAACTGTATTTTTATTACTGCTTCTTGCTTTAAGGATTTCGTTTGCTCAGGAGTCAGATTTTACTGATGCAGAGCTTAAAAAGCAGATAGCGAAGATAGAAAAAGAGATCCAAAATGAATTAATGCTGGAGGATAGCCCTTGGGATTTTTCATCTAATATTCGGGTGGGAGGGGGATATAAGGAGAATGTAACTATGTCAGCTTTTTCGCAAGAATCGAGCGAGTTTTCAATGGCTGGCTTAGATTTTATTGGAGTTAGGCTTCCAATGGATGATGATGGTTTAGAACTAGCCATTTTTGGTGCTTTTGATGATCGAAGATATTTTGATGCACCAAGTGTAGATTTTGAACAGTCTGTATTGCTCAATACATCTCTGGAAAAGGCATTAGGAGATAGTTGGAAAATGAAGACGGATGTTCGTTATATCTATATTGATGAAATGTTTGACGCTTCGTTGACTGAGGATGACATTGGGACAGTACAGGTGATGGGGAGCCAGGTTAACCTTGAGCCAGCATTTCAGAGGAATTTTATTGGTAACACTTGGATTGAATTCAAGCCTGAAATTTCGCGGCAATATTTTGCAGATCCTCTTGATGATTACCTTGAAATAGGGGGCAGGATATCTGCTGGAATAGATTATGGCTTTCGTTCAAAATTTTCCATTTATAATGAGAAAGTACGCCGTTCTTACGACACTCGAAGTCAAAGAGATGAAATTGGATTTTATATTCCGGATAGTGATTTGCAATACGATCGACCTGAGAGGGGGGTGGAGTGGACGCATTATCTAAATAGTGATCGAAGTGTTAGGATGCGTACACGTTTTTCTATAATGGATAATGAGGATAATGGGGCCGGATATTTTGGTTATCGACGGGAACGCCTTTTGCATGATTGGCGCTTTAAGTTTTCGAAATTTAGTTTTTCAGCGGCTTTGCGAAAAGCATTATATGATTACGCTTTTCAGCGATCGGCTAATTTCACATCTCTTCGTCAGCGTACTGACAGGTCATTTGATGTTTCAGTCCAGTATGAATACAATGAAGACCTTTCATTTAAGTTGGGGTTTGAACAGGAAGCGATACAATCTAACGTGCCTCAGGATGAGTATCGTTATCGAATTTATTCAGTAGGATTGGATTGGGAATTTTGATTAAGAATTTGGCTTTCTTAAAAAAGTTATATTTTTAGCTCCTTTTGGGATAAACTGTTTTAAAAACATTTCTGTTTTTTTTCCATTAATCTTTTGGCTGATAGAGATTAATTCCATTGATATAGAATCGATTTTTAGAGTCATTATTTGCTTTGTTTGCTCAGTTGTCCCAGTGCAAATTAAAAAATCCCCCTCTACTTTCCAGTTGCCGCGAGTTTTATTGTTTGGCTCGTGATTGGGGTATGCTATGAATTTTTTATCTTCTTGTAATTTTAAATGCAGCGGTTGTGTCTTGGCAAGAGAAGGATTATTCATCTTTGCTTCATAAGTCCCGTTGTAAGTTGTTTTTGTGTTTTTTAGAGTTTGGGATTGTGTAGGTGTTGTTGTTGTTGGTGCTTGAGTGATATTATCAATTTTAGGGGGTGTGGATTCGGATTCCTGTATTTTTGCTTTACTGCATCCTGTTAAAATTAGGCATAATAAAATAAAATTTATTGTGTTTAAGTTTATTTGCATTGGATTTAATTTTCTTTTGAATCTGTAAACTGCCACATGATTAGTGAGTTCTTGTCCTTAACTAAAATACGATTCCTTAATAGAACTGGTGCGGCCCAAGTTGGAGTTTCTGCAACTTTATACTTTGCTTGGATTCTAGATTTAGAGCCTTCAGGTTTAATTATATTCAGATTGCCATTACTCAGTAGCGACAAGATATGATTAGGTGTTGATAAAAACGTTGCGTTGTCCCCACTGCGTCCGGAGCCTCTCCATACTATTTCCCCATTAGTGATATCAATGCAAAAGAGTTCTCCTAGACCGTAATGTGACAAGCCATATAGATGATTGTTGTTAATTACTGCTGTGCTCATGTTTAATGCAGCTCTTTTTTGATGCCACTTTTCGGTAACATGCCATTTATTATTTTTTAGATAAGGGTGGATTTTACGAATGCCACGTTTTTCTCCACCAACAATAACGTATCCATCGTGAAAGGAAGGCGTAGGCATATTTTGATTTGTTCCCCGGTGTGGAAGGTGAAACTTCCAGAGTGTTTTGCCAGTGACGATGTCTACGCCTTGAAGATCTTCATGGTTCCATTCAATAATTTGTTCTATTCCATTGATCTTAGCAAAAAGCGGTGAAGAATATGCTGCACCATCTTTTCCGTTTTTCCAAATTTCTTTTCCTGTATCTATATCCATAGAAGAAAGAAATCCTTTTTCATCACTTCCAAAATGTAGGTATACACGATTATTTACTACAAGAGGGGATGTGGTTGCTCCCCAGTATGGGTGAGGGCGTTCTCCGAATTTTGATCGATGATCTTTTTTCCATATAAGTGTTCCAGTATCGGAGTTCCACGCTGACAATATGCCAGTAATGCTAAGTGTAAATATTTTGTTATTAGCGAGAGTGGGGTTAGATTTTGGTCCTTTGCCATGGGGTTCTCCACCTCCACCCATTTTAAATGGGACTTCATAACGATTCTGCCAAATAGGCTTACCAGTATTAAGATCAAGGCACCAAATAACTTCATCATTATTTATTCGAGAATGAACATATATTCTTTTTTTTGAAACTACCGCAGTACCGTATCCGTCACCAACATTAGTTGCCCATTCTTTCTTTAACTTTTTTGGCCACTTAGATGGAGTGTTAAAATGGGAAACAAATCCATCCCTCTTAGGGCCAAGCCATCCAGTCCAAGAGATCTCATCGGCAGCTGAAAAGCATTTTAGTGTGGTCGTGAATATTATAAGGCAGGTTAAACGGATCATAATTAGATTTCTTTAAGTTATTAAATTTAGTTTTGCTTATTTTTTACTTTCGGCCAAAGCACTCCATTCAACATTTTGAAATGCCCTACAATGAATTAATTTTCGAAGCTTAATTGACATTCGAACTGCGAATTAATTCAAGTGATCTTAAGTCCATAAGAAATTCTTTAAATGGTTCTAATGCTTGAATTGTTACACGTTGCTTGCCTTCTTCAAGTTGTATAGTGCCGATATGCTCTGACTCGTAATGATCCCATGATCCAGTGCCTGAGACTTTTTTAATAATTTTGTTTTGTCCAAGACCTAGTTGCATTTGGTTATTATTTCCAGACCCATTGAGTGCCCAGTCTAAATGAATGTCAAATTTTCCAGCGCGCTTGGTTTCAATTGTCCAAGCTGCTCTGTCATTACTTGACCGCCAGAAACCAAGATTTTTATATTTTTCCTCGAACATAAGTGAGTCTCCATATATCTCTGCAGTTGCAGCGCTTAATATTATATTCCCTTTTTGTGCTTCTTTAAGAAGCTTTGGTTTGTTGCCAATGAAAGTTTTTGGAGGTGTAGAACTTGTATTAATTAGAGCTAATAAATCGGCTAGGTTTTGATCGCTTAATACTTGCTCGAATCCCTCAGGCATTAAAGATCTTCCAAGGCTGGATAATTTTTTAATATTGTTTCGCAAAACTTTGTTTTGTTGTCCGTTTATATCCATTAACGTGATGCCATTTGCACTCTCATTAATTATCATACCGGTATATTGTGTCTTTTCAATCGTAGTTAATGAATAGACATTGAATCGATCCTCCATTGCTTCGTTTGGATTTAAAATTGCTGTCAGAATTGAGTGTGGTGTTTTATCTCCTAACGCCGAAAGGTTAGGCCCGTATGAATTCCCTAAATTCCCGATTTTATGGCAGGCTGAGCAATGTAAAGAAAAAATTGTTTCACCAGAGGAACTGTTTCCTTTTAATTCAGTTACTTTTGGCAATCGTTCAATAATCAGTTGGTTGCGTTTTGGGTTTTGTGACCCAAAATATTTCTTTGCTTGTTCCTTTATTGTTTCATTTGTGTGTTGTTTTAATAGTTGTTGAAATGCAGTGCTTATATCACTTGCTTGAAGTTGACTGTTCTGAATTGCTTTTAGTAAGCCAATTGTTTTTTTCTCGTTATTAAGTATGTGCTGTAAGACTCTATTTTTTCTGTTTGGGGAATAGCTTTTCCAGTGTACTAAAAGCGCATCGATGGATGGGGATGTATTGCTTAGTTTTGTTATAGCAAAGTCAAATAACTGGTTAGGGGAATAAGGATTTAATTGTTTTTGTAAAATAGCATTTAAAATCTTGGGCTTATTTATGAGATTTATCATTAGCCGTAATGCCGCAGCCCTATTTTCGACTTTTAGATCTATGTTGTTAGTAATAGCTTCCAGAGAATTAATAAATTGCTCATCGATAACCAAATCAAGTTTCGAGATATCTATTTCTTTTGAATTTTCTATTAAATCTGAAATTGCAATGACTTGCCATGAGGCAATTTGTTTAGTGTCAGAAATAATTTTGTTTAATAATTGTTTCAGCTCTTTTTCAGTAGCCTCATCGCTTGCTAGAACTAGAAGATTATTAATTAATTTACTAAATGAGTTGTTTATCGATTGATTTAAAATTCCCTTTAAAATTTTGACGGAATGCCCTTTAGCTGATGAGGCAATTGCTATTTGTAGATCCGGAGCCTCTGAACAATCTCTTGCTAATTTTACAAGTAATTTCCCTGCAGTAGGAGATTTCCACTCTCCTAAAGAAAAGGCTATTTGCGTGCGGACTCGCAGATTAGAATCCTTCACTAATTGGTTTAGTGCTTCTTCTATCGGATCTACTTCATTTTTTTTAAATAAATTTTCTGATAAACGAATTGCATGTTCACGAACACCTGGATGAGAGTTAGTTAAACCTATTATCAAATGATTCGGTCTTATTTTATTAATTCCGTCTAAAGCGTAGAGAGCGTGTAAGAGTGCTTTTGGGTTTTTAGTTTCCCTTAGTAATTCTTCCAAATGTGTTACTGCGGATGGGTCGTTTTGGTTGACCAATATTTGCTGTGCAGTATCTCGCTTCCAGCCGTTAGATGACTCAAGCGCTGCGACTAATTCAGGTATTGTTTTATTTGATAATTTGGGGATATCTCTAGGAGTACTTTTGGTTGGGTATACACGGTATAGTCGGCCTCGGTCTGAGCCGGAACGAAGTTTAAGTTTTTGCTCAACATCATCTGGAATCCATTCAGGGTGTTCAAGGACAAGTCTGTAAAAGTCTGCGATCCAAAGCGCACCATCAGGCCCAGTTTTTAGCATTGTTGGTCGAAACCATGAATCTTTAGAAGCTATGAATTCTTGACTCCCTGCTTGTTCTGGGCGGTGGCTAAGAAAACTAATACCATCGGGTTTAAGTATTTCTCGGCGTATCACATTATAAGCAGGAGCGCTAATAAACAAAAGTTGATCAGAGTTGGCTCCGAATAAATTGTCACGGTATGGAGTGGGGCTATTTGCTGCAGTAATGTGATTTTCAGCGCCAACAAGATTGAAACGTTGTAAGGGTTTACTGATAAATTTGATAATATGTGATCGATCGTAGTTTCCGATGTGTTGACGATTATTAGAAATGATGAGTTTGTCGTTGCGTCTTATATATTGCTCTGGATATTTATAATGCCACCCAAGACTGTAGTTGCTGTTGCCAAACCAATTGCCCCAGTCATCACGCCTTCGACCAAATTGAGTTTGTCCCGCTTGAGTTTGGAATTCTAATGTTTTGGGGCGAAATCTAAAATCGCGTCCTCTAATATTAACAGGGATATTGTTTTTTTCGGATTTAATGGTGCCGCCGCTATCTCCGTTGGCTCCATATATCCAATTATCTAACCCGTACTCAAATCCATTCATTCGGTGTTGTTGATTACCTTGGCCAAATCCAGTGAAGAGAACTCTAACTTCATCTGCTTTTCCGTCGTCATTCTTATCTTTTGCAAAAAGGATATCCGGAGCGGCGCTAATAAGAGCGCCATCTCTCCAAGGCATTACGCCGCTTGGATATGGAAGGGAATCAAGGAAAACAGTTGAATGATCATATCTTCCATCATTGTTTTGATCTTCAAGTATTCGAATACGCCCTCCTGCCTTTCCTTTATTGTCTAATCCAAGCGGATAGTCTGCCATTTCTGCCACCCACAGGCGGCCTTCCTTGTCCCATTCAAATGCAACTGGATCCAATACTAATGGTTCACTAGCCATTAGTTCTACCTTGTAACCGGGAAGGAGTTGTATGGCTTTAGCTGATTCTTTTGGAGACTTAGGTAAAGGGATGGAGCCTTGTAGAAGCTCTTCGAATGAACGTCGATCAACTAAATTAGGTAAATGAGCCGTATCTTCGTTTTGCACCCAGAGATGACGAGAGTGAAACCAAGCACCATTATTATTATGTTCGCCTCCTCGAACAATCATCGGAATGGCTTTAGCGTCACTTCTTTGACCAGACATAACCTCGCGTGACCAGCCAACTCTCCAACCTAGAATTGGGTTTGGAACAAATAAGTGAAGCGAGTATCGTTTCTCATTTGAGTGAATTATATCTAAATAATTGTCTTCGTTTATGTCCACAAAACGCACGCCATTATCTCGCCCGTCTTTACGTGTAATACTTACACTTTTCGGAAGATTAAATTTTAGTTTTATCCATTTTTTTTCAGTTTTGTTCCAAGAGAAAACTCCTTGATCTTTAAAATTGCTGATAATAATTTCACAAATCCCATCGTTGTTGGTGTCGCGTAATCTTATGCCGTTATCTTGTCCATTAACCGATGTTTGAATCATTTGCTTATTAAGCTCTAGCCCTTTGATATTGGTATTATTTTGAGTCCAAGTATTACCATTGAAATCCCAGATTCCTTTGATCGATTTATTACTGATGAATACCGAGGCATAGCCGTTAGGCTGTAGAATCCCAAATTTAGCACCTGTTTCTTCGCTTTTACCCTTTGAATCTTTTTGGACGATTCGAAATGGGAAATGTGATATTTCCCACTTTTGTGTTTTAGGATTCCAGAGTCTTGTTTGTTGGATATGTTCGTTGCCAATAACAACATCCATGAAGCCATCGTTGTCTAGATCGAGTAATCTTACACCATTATCTTGTCCATTTATATCCTTTAGAGGCTGGCCTCCTAATAAATTTTTTGTGAGGCGTTCTCGAGCTTCTTTAAAATTAAGAAACTTTACTTTTTTGCCGTGACTTTTTGTTATGTGATCAATCCAGTCAATCATCTGTTCATTACTTACCCAGCCATGTGGGTGAAAAACGAAATTGAAAACCCCTTGCTTTATAACGGTCGCGTCAATTGCTGCTTTCCAGTCTTCAACAGTTACGGGATTACTGTTTCCGTGAAGATGCTGTGCTTCCCAATCGCTTGGAACCATGCAAGGCATCTCCCATATTTTGTTTCCAACTGGGTATGGGTATGGGTAGTTTTTTATTGTTACTACGTAAGAGTCAAATGGAACGTACTTTTCGAATTTGCTTTTACCATCATTGTCTATTGTTAATGATCTAGGAAGAGACTTATCCTCTGAAGTGAAGATGTTAAATACCGATGTATCCATTTCTAAGAATTGGCCTGCAGAATTATTCTGCATCAATAATTCAGAAAATACTCGAGGGCTAGGTGTGTTTTGTGAGTCACAGCATGGTGTGCGAAAGGCAACAGGGATGTTGTTTTCGATATTATTTAATAGATCAACACTTCCATGGTAGGTGTTTTTAGCTGGTATAAAATTACGCTTTCCAAGAATTGGACATGGATGATTAAGTGTGTGAGCCTCAAGAGTTACTCCTTCCTTAAGCCACTTTTGAAGATGAGGTTCAGTAGGCGTTATGGCATTAGAGAAAATACTTAAAGGTGCTCGGCCATCAATTTCTTTAAGCCTTTCTAGGATAGGTCGACAAAAGTTTTCATATCTTGAGAGGTCTCGCATATCATCAATGCCAAGTGTAACCACTGCATCTACTCCATCTTCACCAACCCATTGAGGAGTTGTTAGTTTTGGGAAATTTAGCCCCACATAAAATGGATCTTCGCCATCAAGGTAATTTAAGCGGTTAGCTGGTTGTTGGGCATTTGCAGAAAATCTAAACGCAACTAATGCTGTAAATAGTATTAGTTTAAAAAGATTTTGTGCGTTATATGACCATCGGTTCATGAGAAAAGTCGATCATGCCCTTGGTGCAGCTTGTTAGCAAGTTTGTGCAGATAATTAATAAATATTAGGATCAAGGACTATTCTAAGCCGTATTTTTCAATCCATGATTGTGGAAGTGTTCCGAAACTGAGAAGCCAATTGTTAAACTTTTTTAATGGCCAATTACGACCCTCAACAAGTTTTTTATATAACCGAGCATTTTCAAGTTTTCCAAGCCAATAACTCATTGGAACTGCGGGGCTCATTGTATACCAGTTAACATCAGCTTCAGCTCTGGCTTTGGTGAATCCGAGATGCTTTTGCATATGTTTAACCGCCTGATTATAGCTATAGGCTTTTGTTTGTAACCTTAAATCAACAATTATGCGATGGCAGCGCCAAAGAGCATCGTGTAATTGCTGCAATTTTAGTTCGGGTGATTTAATTATACCAAGATCGACGCTCATTTGCTCACACCATAAAGTCCACCCTTCATAAAAAATTGCATGATTGTCAAAGACTCTTCGCCATTTTCTAGGATGAGAGTTTGCTGTGATAAATTGTAAATGATGACCTGGATATGCTTCGTGAGCGCATGTTAGCTCTAACCCGAAATGTTGTTGTAGTTCAGCTAGTTTTTCGTCTTTATTTTTTTTCTTTGAGCCTAAGTCATTAACCCAGAAATATCCTCGTTGCCTTTTATCAAATGGCCCTGGTGGAGAATAGGCTGCCATTGGAATAACATGAGCCATAAAGTCTGGAACCAATGTTATTTTTAATGAGTCGCCTTTTGGGAACGTTATAGCATCTGCAGCTTTAAATTTTTGAATGATCTTATCGTTAGTTTTTTTGTATAGATCTAGTAAGTCCCCCTTTGGTTTCCATTGGGATCGGGCTACCTCAACGATAGATTTGGATGAGTTGTGCTTTTTAAGTTTTGTGAACTCTTTTTTTAATTGGTTTCCAACGCGATCGATTTCAGAAAGGGCAATAGCTTCTACTTGGCCAACAGTATAATCCAAGCCAAGTTCATCTCGAATGCGTCGTTCAAGGATTTCGCTTCCTATAGCAAATGAACCTGGATTCGCTAATGGCTTCTTTAAGATATTCTCATAATATCCCTTGCATGCTTTCTTGCATAAATTAATTAGAGAATTATCTTTTTGTTCGTTTCCGTTATTTCTTAGAAACGTTTTTAGGGCTTCAAAGAATGAATCGGATGCTTTAAATGAAGAAATCATAATATTGAGCCAAACGCGTTCTGGTTTGTCGATTAGCTTTGCTGCTTGTTTAAGATAACGTTGCGACTCTTTTAGCAAGCTTCTAATATTTTTCGCTGCACGTTTTGGTTCGGTTTCACTGCGTTGCAATTCTTGTAGTAGAAATTCAAGAACTTCGTCTATACCTTTAGGATGAAGAGCATGTTTTTTTCGTTCGAAGTCTTCACATTCCCTTAAAAGCCTAGAACTGAAAGCCAAACGATCCAAATTTTGTTCATTTGACAGATTGGATGGGGGTATTTTATCAAGTTTCAACAATGCGTCTTTACGTTTTTTTTGTTGGCGATTCAGTGAAGAAAAAGAAACGCTGTTCATTTTACCTTCCCCAGATTTTAAGCCTACATACGTCGCGTCTGAAGGGTGTGTCGCGTAATAGTTGTTGAAGTAATTTTTAAGGAGTTCTTCAAAGATTTTCGAAGTTTTTGGCATCTGCGCTATTTTAGATCTCCATTATAAGTTAAGGCAAACCAAAGGAATCGTCTTTTTTCTAAGATTTGGCCTTGAGACTAAATATATGGACGTTATATTTGTGTTTAAGAAAACGGTAGCTTCATGTTGGATTTTTTATTTAATTATCTTTTTAGAAGATTGTTCGCGCTTTTATTATTTGCGCTTACAACAAACCATTTGCGAGCTGAATTGTCAGATGCAGCTAAGATTGAATTTTTTGATAAAAAAATTAATCCGATTCTTCAGAAGGCTTGTTACAAATGTCACGGTGGAAAGAATAAGCTTAAAGGCGAGTTGCGTTTGACTAGCCGGGCAGGAATATTAAGAGGCGGAGAATCTGGTGCTGCACTTAATTTTAGTAAGCCTGAAGAAAGCCTATTGTTAACAATGCTTTCTTGGAAAGATGAGAATCATGAAATGCCGCCCAATGAAAAACTGCCTGATGATCAAATTTCATTATTGACTCAATGGGTAAAGCTTGGCGCTCCGTTTAATCCGGCTAAAGAAATTCACGGTATAGATGTTGCTAATGCGGAATTGCCGACAAATAAAATTAATAAGCGAACAAAAAGTGCTTGGGCTTTCAATTCCGGGAATTTGGCAGCTATTCCAAAAACGGATAATGATCAATGGCAAAAAAGTAGTATTGATGCTTTTGTTTTTTCCAATCTTAAAAAGAAGGGGCTTCTCCCTAATGGGCCAGCTTCTAAACAAGTACTTATCAGACGAGCTTATTACGGATTGACTGGCTTGCCTCCTTCATTAGAGGACGTAAATGCATTTGTTGAGGATAATTCCCCTAATGCTTTTGAGAAGGTAGTAGACAAATTGTTGGCTTCAGATCAATACGGAGAAAAGTGGGGGCGTCATTGGCTTGACTTGGTTCGATATGCTGAAACGAATGGTTATGAACGTGATAGTCGGAAAGATCTTATTTGGAAATATCGCGATTATGTTATTAGGGCGTTTAATGAAGACAAGCCTTATGATCGCTTTATAAAAGAGCAATTGGCCGGTGACTTATTGCCTGATAAGGATAAAGATAGCATTACAGCTACTGGATTCTATAGGCTTGGAATTTGGGATGATGAACCAGCTGATCGCGAGCTAGCTCGGTATGAGTATTTAGATGATATTCTAAGAACATCAGGTGAGACATTTCTTGGCATGACAATTGGCTGTGCGAGATGTCACGATCATAAGATTGATCCTATATCACAAAGAGACTATTACTCCATGCTTTCGTTCTTTAGTGATATTTCGGGACACGGAAAGGGGAATCGCAATCATTTGCCCATAAGTGATCCTGATGAAAAAGAGGTTTATGATAGGGCGGTTAAGCAAAAGCAGTTACAAATAAACAAGCTTCAGGCTAAGATTAGTCCTATTGAGGAAAATTTTGTCGCTAAATTGTCCAAAATCAGACCAGAGTTAAAACTGCAAACCGGTGCTTCTAAAGGCAATAATAACAATTGGGTAATTCCAGATGCTACTCGTGGAAAGGGGGTTGTTTGGGAATTCTCTTTCGACAAGCCCGAGGATAATTGGTTCGAAATTGCATTTGATGATAGTAAATGGCGTAAGGGGCGGGGTGGTTTTGGTTCGCCAGAAACTCCTGGGGCCAAGGTTAGAACACCGTGGCATTCTAAAGAGATTTGGTTGCGCCGTGATTTTAGGCTAGATGTTATTCCTGGGAAATTAACACTGAAAATTCATCATGATGAAGATGCGGAAGTTTACCTTAACGGTAAGCTAATAAAGGAATTTACGGGGCATCGTAAAAACTATGCTGAGTTTGATATTACTAAAGAATGTTTGGATGTTTTTCAGACTGGGAGAAATACATTGGCAATTTACTGTAAACAAACAAGCGGAGGTCAGTATATTGATGCTGGTTTAGTAGTGGATCAAAGCAAGCCGGCTCTTCCTGTTTTGGCGCGTCTTTATGGAAAGGATGTTCTCGGGGAATCCAATTTGAATAATTATATGGGTTTGATAGAGAGTCTGGAGAAAATTCAGGCTCAAAAAATCACATTAAAAACAGAATATGCCATGGGTGTTGCTGAGGATTCCCGCCGTAAAATGTGGATATTGCGGCGAGGCATGCCGGCGTTAAAGGGTGAAGAGGTAAAACCAGCGTTTCCGGAAATATTGGCTGCACCAGTTGCTCATATTCCAAATGATTATGCTGTTGGGAAGTCTACAGGAAAAAGGCGTGTTCTTGCTGAATGGATAGCAAGTTCAGGTAATCCAATGACCGCTCGTGTAATGTCTAATCGCATATGGCAACATCATTTTGGTCGAGGTATTGTTAGAAGCTCAAATAACTTTGGATTTCTTGGAGAAGAACCGACTCATCCGGAATTATTAAATTGGTTGGCTAGTGAATTGATATCGGGAGGTTGGAAGCTTAAGCGGATTCACAAGTTGATTATGATGAGTAAGACTTATCAAATGGATTCGAAAGGTAATGAACCGGCTTTAGCTAAAGATCCTAATAATGATTACTTTTGGAGATATGATATGCGTCGCTTATCAGCTGAGGAAATACGTGACTCAATTCTTAATCTTTCAGGTAAGTTAAATCTCAAGATGGGAGGTCCAAGTATTTACACTGAAGTCCCTCGAGAAGTTCTTGCTACATCATCCCGACCTGGTGGAGCTTGGGGTAATTCATCTGAGGAGGATCGTAATAGGAGAAGTGTTTATATTTACGTTAAGCGCTCCCTGCACGAGCCATTTCTTAGTGCTTTTGATTGGGCAGACACGGACAATACATGTGATGTTCGTTTTGTTACTACAGTGCCTACCCAAACTTTAACATTGTTAAATAGTAAGTTTCTAAATGACTCTGCAGAGACTTTAGCTAAATATGTAGAAAATAAAGCCCCTAATGATATTAGAGCGCAAGTTAGTCATGCGCTATATAATGCTACTAATCGAAAACCTAGTGAAATTGATATTCAGGACGGTTTAGACTTAATTAAGGATTTAAAAGAAAAATCTAAGGCAACAAAAGAGCAAGCTATGCAGCGATTTTGCCTTTTAGTTTTAAATTTAAATGAATTTCTTTATCTAGACTAAATAATTAATTTAACGATCTACTATGAACAATAATCGACCAAAAAACACATTCTGTGGACAGTTTAATCGACGTGAATATCTTCATCAGGTAGGTGGTGGTTTTACATCACTTGCGATGGCAGGGTTGATGGCTAAGGATGGTTTTATTCGTAGTCAGGCAAATGCAGCTGACGGCAAAACTCCCTGGCAAAATCCTCTGGCACCGAAAGATCCGCCTCTACCAGCCAAAGCTAAAAACGTTATTTTCCTTTTCATGTACGGGGGGCCTAGTCATGTCGATACCTTTGAATATAAACCTGAGTTATATCCACTAGATGGTAAAACTATAGACGTGAAGACTTTTGGCCGAGGTGGAAAAAAGAATGGTGGTAGGGTAGTGGGGCCGAAATGGGATTTTAAACAGTATGGACAGTGCGGAAAGCATGTTAGTGATTTATTTCCTAATATTGGTAACCATGTAGATAAAATTTCATTTCTTCATTCTATGACAGCTGACTCGCCAATTCATGGATCAGCAATGTTAAATATGAACTCAGGTAGTGTTCTCAGTGGGCGTCCTTCAATGGGTTCCTGGGTTAATTACGGTTTAGGTTCTGTGAATGAAAATCTTCCGGGTTATGTGGTAATGTTAGACCCAACAGGTGGCCCAATTAGTGGTGCCAAAAATTGGACTAGTGGATACATGCCCGCTGCTTATCAAGGTGTCGTTATGAATGCTAGCGGCTCGACACCGATTCTTGATCTGAAAAATGCCCGTAATATGAGTCGTGATCAACAGAGAATGCTCATAGACAAATTAAATAAATATAATAGCCGACATCTCAGTGATCGTATTGATAACACTGCATTATCTGCACGAATATCTAGTTATGAATTGGCTTACAAAATGCAAATGAGTGCTCCTGAGGCAGTTGATTTTGATACCGAGCCTGAGCACGTCAAAAATTTGTATGGATTAAATCAAGATCGCACACGTGATTTCGGTAAGAAATGTTTACTCGCACGAAGATTAGTTGAGCGTGGAGTTCGATTTATTCAAATTTATTCTGGGGGTAATCACAATGATGCTAACTGGGATGCCCATGGTGACTTGGTTAAAAATCATAATTATCATGCTGGTAATACAGATAAGCCTATTGCTGGGTTGCTTGAGGATTTGCAGCAACGTGGAATGTTGGATGAGACGCTTATAATTTGGGGAGGTGAATTTGGTCGCCAGCCTACAGCTGAATATGCAAAGGGAACAGGCCGTGATCATAATAGTTATGGGTTTACTATGTGGATGGCTGGAGGTGGGATTAAAGGGGGAACGAGTCTTGGGAAAACAGATGAGTTAGGTAGTGCTGCAGTTGAAAAACCTCTACATGTAAAGAATATGCATGCAACTGTTTTAAAACAATTAGGATTTGATCCAAATGAACTAAGTTATTTTTATCGTGGTTTAGATCAACGTTTAGTTGGTGTCGAGGGTGGCGATCCTATTAACGAGATCATAGCCTAATGAATTAGTTTATTTTTTTCTGCGGGGCTTTAGCCCCGCTTTTTTGTGCATAAATGAATTTTATTTTTTATAATCCCATATGAATAAGTTTATTTTATTAATACTTTTAGTTTGCAGTTTAATAACTGTATCAGGGCAAGAAATCCAAAATCCTCCAATCCCAAATTTTCATACACCTGAGGAGTCTATGAAAAGGATTAAGCTTCAGGATGGTTTTAAATTGGAGTTGGTTGCTAGTGAACCAGACATTAATGAGCCTGTTATTATTGAATGGGATGCAAATGGGCGTCTCTACGTTGTTGAGATGAACACATATATGCAGGACATTGATGGTAAAAACCAACGTGATGCCACTAGTCGAGTTGTTCGTTTTGAGGATACCAACGGCGATGGCAATATGGATAAGCACACAGTGTTTATTGACAGTCTTGTTTTGCCTCGGATGTTATTGACTACAACTAAAGATAAAGTTGTGGTTCGTGAAACCGATACTTTTGATTTGTATTCTTATGAGGACACAGACGGCGATGGCAAGTCGGACAAAAAAGAGCTTGTGTATAAAGGGGGAAGGCGTGGAGGTAATCTGGAACATCAGCCTAGCGGGATGCGTTGGAATATTGATAATTGGATGTACGTTACCTATTCGAATCGTCGATACAGATTACGGCCAAATGGAATGATAGAGTCGGAGAAAATTGCTGTCGGAACAGGCCAATGGGGCATTGCATATGACGAAATGGGTCAGTTAATTTTTTCAACTGCAGGAGGTGAACGTGTAGCGCATCATTTCCAAATTATGCCTCAGTATGGATCTTTAAGTTTATCCGGTGAAATGGAACCGGGATTTGAGGTTCCTTATCCAATTACTGCAACACCAGATGTTCAAGGTGGACTGCGACGAATAAAATCAAATGGAACCTTGAATAAGTTTACAGGATGTTGTGGCCCTTCTGTTTTCTTGGGAGATAATGGTCCTGTTGATATGTATGGTGATTATATTGTATGCGAGCCAGTAGGCCGGCTAATTCGTCGAGCAAAAATTAACAAAGTTAAGGGTAAAAATGTTTTGTCTAATGTTTATCCCGGTCAGGAGTTTATTGCCTCGACTGATATGAATTTCCGGCCAGTAAATTCCGCTACCGGTCCTGATGGAGCTTTATATATATGCGATATGTATCGAGGTATTATTCAGGAGGGTAACTGGGTTCGTGAAGGATCTTTTCTTAGACCTGTGGTAGAGAAATACAAATTACAGAATAACGTTCGTCGAGGTCGCGTTTATCGTGTTGTTCATAAAGATTATCGCAAAAAGAAATCGCCTAAGATGTTTGATGAGAAAACAGGATCTTTAGTGAAATATTTATCACACCAGAATGGTTGGTGGCGAATGACTGCACAAAAGGAAATAATTTTAAGGCAAGACAAGTCGATTGGGTCGAGGTTACAAAAACTAGTTAGAGAGGGTAAGGGCATAGGTAGAATTCATGCGATGTGGACTATGGAGGGATTAGGTTTGGCGGGACCGGAATTCGCACTACCACTTTTAAGTGATAGTGATCATAGAGTCAGGCAGACCGCAATTCGCCTTTTGGAACCATTCTTTTTGTCCGGAGACAATTCTTATTTAAAAAATGTAGTTTCATTGATGAAAGATGATAATCCAAGGGTAGTCGCCCAAGCTATTAATTCTATTCAATTTCTTCAGTCTCCGGAAGTAACCGATCATATTCTTGATGGCATGATGGCTAATGATAATAATGAGTTTGTAAAAGGTGTTGGTAGGTTAGCATTGAGCATTAAAAAGGGTGGCCGTAACTCACGTAATTCTAGTTCTCTTTCTGTTTCGGGTTTACATTCTTTTAAAAAGGGGCGTGATATTTATAACTCACTTTGTTTGGCTTGTCATGGAAAGGACGGTAAAGGAACTCCTGTCGAAGGTGAAGGGACAATGGCCCCGTCATTGGTTGGAACTCCGCGATTGGTAGGTAGCCCTGATGCGCCAATTAGAATTGTTTTACATGGTTTAACTGGTCCAATTGATGGTGAAACTTTCATTCAACAAATGATTCCAATGAAGTCTAACAGTGATCAATGGATTGCAGATGTGCTTACTTATGTAAGAAACAGTTTTGGTAATAATGCTTCAGAAATTAAGGTGGAGAAAGTCAAGGCTATTCGTGAATTAACCAACACAAGAGTTAACTCCTATACACAACAAGATTTAACTGAATTTCTTCCCATTGTTAAGAGAGAGATGAAAAAATGGTCTTTCAATTCTAGCCATGGATCTCACTCTGCAAAGCGAGCTGCAGATGGTCGATTAGACTCCCGCTTTTCAACAGATAGCCCACAAGTTCCCGGTATGATATTTGAGGTTGATATGAAAAAAATACGTAATATCTATAGAATTGTTTTGGACACAACTGGTTCTGCCCGTGATTATCCTCGAGGCTATGAGGTGACAATTTCTAAAGATGGTAAATTTTGGAGTAATCCAATAGCCAAAGGCAAAGGAGTAAGCGCAATCACATATATTGATTTTAATCCAATAGCAGCCAGACATTTCCGTATAAAGCAGACGAGTAGTGTGAAAGGTCTACATTGGTCGGTTCATGAGATGAGTGTCTTCGAAAAAAGCAAAATAGTTGTTAGAGACTTAGATGGTAATTCAAAAATTAATAAGAGTTAAAGGTTACAAAGAAAATAATTCTACAAGTTTTAGTGGTTATATAAGCTTTTAAAGTATCCAAAAGGCATAATGAAGATAATAAAAACTTACATGTTAAGCTTAATATTGTCTTTAACAACATATGCTGAAAAAAACGTCCCCTTCTGGGGCTTATATGGAGGTAAGTCTGGACCTAGCGGTTGGCGTTGTCATGTTATTCAATCCGATCCTAAAGACGATGGTCCAGATGGTATTAATGTTCATGATTGGGATGGCGACGGAACCACTGATCTATTCGTAAATTTTGAGGAAGGTGGGTTGAGCAGGCTGTATTTTAATCCAGGATCAAAGAAAGTTAAAAAAGCTTGGTTTGACTTTATAGAGTTTAAACATGGAAAATGTGAGGATTCTGGAATTGGAGATCTTGATGCTGATGGCGATATTGACTATGTCGCTAACGGCGGTTGGGTTTACTTCAACCCGGGTAAGAAAAAAATCAGAGATACTTCTTCTTGGAAAAAGATGACACTCTTTAATTATGAACGCAGAGTACCGACCGTTATAGATGTTGATGGTGATGGGCTTAATGATTTGGTAGTAGGTGCTCAGGAATGGTATAAGCAACCCCAAAAAGGAAAGCATCAAGCAGGGAATTGGAAGAAATTTATAATAGGTAGTAACCTTTGGCCTATGAACTGTATTATTTATGATTTAGATAATGACGGCGATAGGGATATGATAGTGCCTGATCGTGGGCGAGAGATTTGTTGGTATGTTAATCCTGGTAAAGGGAAGGTTAGAAATATGTGGGAGAGGAAGACTCTACATGCGCATCATGAACCAATGTTCATAACGATTGCTAATGTTAACGGTGATCAATTTGATGATTTGGTCATTACAGGTGGAAGTAAGGGAAAACTTGCCGGAAAACTAATCGTTCTTCTTAGAGTGAATAATAGTGGGGAACCAATTTTTAAGGAAATTATTATTAATCAACCTTCAGGGATCTTCCCTAAAGGTGTGGCCGTTATCGATTTGGACGGGGATCTGAAGAAAAAAGAAATTCTCGTTATCCCTAAGTCAGGAGATCTTTGGTCTACTACTTATAAAAATGACTCTTATGATCCCAAAGACTGGCAAGCTACTCCACTGGTTATACCTGGATCTGAAACAAGGAAGAAAATGGATAATGCATGGCTTGGCGATCTTGATAATGACGGTGACCTTGATGTTATTACCACTGAAGAGAACGGTGGTTGGGGAGTGATTTGGTTTGAGAACCCTCTTTACGATTCCAGTAAATTACATAGAACTACTTCAGATTGAACGGTTTACATCGTTTCTCAAATTGAGGTGAATCGAAGTAGATCAACATTAAGAATTAGTTTTGTGCTGAAATCTTCTGTACTTCTTCTGTACTCAACTAAAGTTTGAATCACTGACTGTGCTTTAGCTTAAAAGCCTTATCAACTGTGCGTTCCTTTAACTGAGCTTTAGGTCTCTCTTCGTTTGGTACAGAAGAAGTACAGGCACATTAGATAATATGAATCTTATTAATAATCTTAATAACAAATTACATTTTATTTGTTAAAAGTGTTAAATCTTTGAATTCTTTTTTCTGCAATAGATTTATAATATTTGTATTCTCTTTGCTGATTGCTAAATCCAAAGCGGTTTTATTGTTTTGATTTTTATAATGTAAATTAACATTTTTTTTAATAAGTAACTTAATCAAATCAATATCGTTTTTGATTATTGCAGTTGTTAGCAGTGATTCACCTAATGAGTTTGTTTCATTTAAAATGAGGTCTGTTTGAACTGCTATATATGGTGCCTTTTTATCTTTTACACCGATACTATCAAAAATTAATTCAATTGTTTGTTCAGTTAAACTAAATTTATTGTAGAATGATACATTAGCTTCAAAGACAATGTTTTCACTTAAATTCTCATCTGTACTTTTATAATTTAATTCGTTTGTATCAAATTTTAATTCGTTTGTATCAAATTTAACGAAATAAATAATAACGCAAAAACATAATAAACAGATAATTATGGAAGGAATTATTTTTTTCATTAAATTTATTATTATGGTGTTAAGTCATTCATTAACAATGGTTTCAATACGGAATAAAGGGATAAATAGTTACTCACTTTAACTAATTAAAAGTATTGTTACATATTTGTGACATAGATGGCTCACTTCAAAATGAACGGTTTACAATGGGGATCAGATTGAGGTGAATCGAAGTAGATCAACATTTAGAATTAGTTTTGTGCTGAAATCTTCTGAACTTCTTCTGTACTCATCCAAAGTCTGAATCACTGACGGTGCTTTAGCTTAAAAGCCTTATCAATTGTGTGTTCTTTTAACTGAGCTTTAGGTCTCTCTGAGTTTGGTTCAGAAGAACTACATACACATTAGATTATTCCAACTTCTCTTAGATCAAAGATTTCAAAACATAACTTTCTGATTAGTTGGGTTACCCCATTATATAAAAAGTTATGTTTACACAGTTCATCTCCTCAACGAATTTGTGAATTTGTGAATTGGATGAAATCATCAAAAGAGAACGGTGTATGAATCTTAAGATTTATCTCTGGTGGAATAACCAAATTATTGTGACCACTTTGAGTGAATTCAGAGTATCTTCGTATTTGATGTGTTTTCCCTATAATTCAAATCTTCTGTTGCTTTAATTAACTTTGTAAACAAAGTTTGTCGGGTAGTGGTAAAAAAAATTCTAATTACAATCGGAGTTGTCCTTTTAATTGGTTGTTCTAAAGGTTGGGTGCTCGATTATCATGAGCCGGCTGCACAGTTTTTGGCAAAAGATGTATCGACAAAAGCAATGCCATATGTCGGAAGACATGAAAAAATCACGATTAAGGGAATTGTCACTAAAGTTAATCTCAACGATCCAGATTCATCGCTAATTTATCTGAAGGAAGGAATAGAATGTAAGTTGTCAATTCGGGCAATGGCTTCTACCTGTAAAGTTGGAGATACTATCTATGTAGATGGTTTCTTAAAACATTGTGATAAAGATAAAGTATTATTAGATCCAGCAACACTAAGGGATCCGTCAGCAAACTTTATCCCTCAATAAATTGGGTCTGTTGTGACTTCAAAGATTGATAAATCACAACGAATCCACCAATTGGTCAACGGTGATGTTTTCTGTACTTTGTATTTACAATTTTCATCCGATTTTTAGACCACTCAATGTTTCCAATGGTTTAGCGAAGGAATCATTTGGTTTGAGAACCCTCTTTACGATTCTGATAAATTACATAGAACTACTTCAGATTGAACGGTTTACATTAAGTGGTTGAGGTTAATGAAAACCCAACAACTACGTAAATTATTGTGATATTCTAATGAAAACGTAGTTGTTTTGTAGTGGGCGTTGAGGTGGTTTGTTGAGATGTTTAAAGCCTTCGAAAACGCTTCGTGTTTGTATGTTTGCCTCTTATCCCTTTGAGTCTCTTATTGT